>NZ_JBEORY010000054.1:0-65539 GCF_040302665.1 Kitasatospora sp. NPDC097691
TACTGCAGGGGGGACCCTGTGGGAGAGTAGGACGCCGCCGAACAATCATTGTGAAGAACCCCCATCCGGATTCCGGATGGGGGTTCTTCGCGTTTTCAGCGCGGTAGCGCCCGGGTAGTGGCGGGCGAGTTCGTCGAGCACACGCTCGTCAGCGGCCCTGACGTCCCGGCCAGCAGTTCAGCCAGCGTCACATAGTGGCTGCCCTGCCATGCCGGGAAGGTGATCCCTTCCATCCTTCCGCCTCGGCCGTGTACCTCGACAAGTGGATCCCCCCGGTGCGGCACCGCACCCTACGCCACCGGGCCCGCCGTGGGGCCGGGCTACTTCTCGGTGAACAGCAGGTCCTCGATGGGGCGGGTCATCCGCAGCGTGCTGCCGTTGGTGACCTCGACCACGTGCTGGAGGCCGACGGTCGGCGGCTTGGGCTGCTCGGGGAGGGTGAACTCGTCGGCGCCGCCGGCCAGGAAGGCGCGCGCGCAGCCCAGGTCGGGGCCGAAGAGCCGGATGTAGTCGACGAGGCGGCGGAAGAGCTTCGGGAGCATCACGAGGTCCTCGGTGATCGAGTCGAGGTTCTCGATCTTCGCGCCGGTGGTGGTTACGTCGTTCAGCCAGACGCTGCCGGGGGCCTGGGCCGTACGGGCCTGCTGGGCGGTGGCGGTGAGGTCGGCCCGCAGGTGGTCGGGCAGGCTTTGGTAGAAGGTGGGGTAGACCAGCCCGAGCGAGAGCAGGTGGTGGTTGACGGTGTCGTGCAGCATGTCGACGGTGACGTCCAGCCGGAAGCCGCTCCTCGCGGGCTTCGGGGGGTCTCCGACGCTCGGCGGGGCGCCGCGTCCGACCAGTGCCACGCAGCGGTGGAAGACGTCGGCGCCGCCGGTGAGGATGTAGCCGGGGACGGCGGCCGGCGTCGAGGCGGTCACCTTCTCCGTGTCGTCCTGCACGATGTCGGTGAAGCCCAGCCATTTCAGCAGTTCGTTGCGGGCGGCGTGGGCGCCGAGCCCGAGCGGCTGGTGCGCGAAGTCCGGCCCGACGCCCTTGTAGTGGGTCTCCAGGGCGTCGATCGCGTCCAGCCGCAACGAGGCACCGCCGTGCTCGTCGCGGTCGACCCGGTTGCGCCCGGGGACGTCGCACCAGAAGCCCGGGTCCTGCGGAAGGAAGTGGACGGTGTCGCCGTCGGGTCGGTCGTGGAGGACCTGGTACGAGCCGGTGATGAGGACCATGGACATGTCTGCCTCCCGGATCCGACCGGACACCACCACCGCGCCGGGGGCCGACGCACCATCCGTGTGCGAATGGTTCGGGTCTGGCGGGGCCTCGAGTGGCGGATTCGGCGGCAGTCGTCCGGGTCGCCCTTTCCTTCCACCATGCGCCCGTCCGGCCGCGGTGTCACCCCGGGCAGGGATGCTCACCCACGGTGATGATCGGGCCGTGGTCGCCGTGGTCGCCGTGGTCGCCGTGGATGCTGTGGGCGGGCGGGTGTGGGCGACTGCCGCGAATGCCCCTGCGGGCGGGCTGTCATGGCAGGTTTCGGACAAGGTGATCGGCGGAGTGGGGCTCTTGGAAGGTCCACTGATCTTCACCCTGCCACCCCGTAGGGCGGCATGCGGACCTGTCCCGGTTCGCCCATCCCGCCCGGCTTCCGGTCCACGACCTACTCGGCCGGGGGCTGCAGCGGCCTCGGCGCCTGGGTGCTCGCCCGCGCCTGACGGCCCGTCAGTTCGACGGCACCGACGGCCCGAAGGCCAGGGCAGCCCGAGCTCCGAGGGCCTGATGGGTCCGACGGCACGGCTTCCGTCCCCGCGTCCGGATCCGGGCGCGGGGCTGCCGGTCGTCGAGCTTCGTCTGACGGGCGGTCCGTCAGTGCAGCGTGTTGTAGGACCAGTTCGGGTCGCGTCCGGTGAGGTCCAGCAGCCGGTCCTGGGCGTCGGCCGCCGGGGCGTCGGCGAGCGGCGGGTCGAACATGCCGGTGGCGGCCAGGTTGCGGTAGCCCTGGAACTCGGTGAGCGCGTACGTCGCGGCGCCCGGCGGCATCCGGCCGCTCTCGCCCAGCGCGCGGGCCAGGTCCCAGCTGTGTACGACGGTCTCGGCGGTCAGCTCGCGGGCGTACCCGCCGGCGTCGCGCACCCCGTACGGCAGGTGGACCAGCAGGTCCGGCGCGCCCGGCTGGTGGAGCGCGCGTACCGCGGTGTCGGCGGCCATCGTCCATACCCCGACGGGGTTGCGGCCCAGCACGTCGCCGTGGAACCGGTGGCCGATCGCCTCCGGGGTGTAGCCGGCCACCGCCTGGCAGACCCAAAGGTGCTGTGCGGCAAGGTGGTTCACGAGCGTGTGGACGTCCCAGCCCCGGCACGGGGTGGGCGCCGTCCAGCCGTCTTCCGGAACGGCCCGCACGAGGCGGGTCACCTCCGCCACGGCAGCGATGTAATGGTCACGGACCTCGACGTGGAAACCGGGTGGGTGCGGACATTCCATCGGAGGGCCTCCCTCCTGTCCTGCTCACTCTCAGTAAACCGCCACCGGGAGTGACTTGCCAGGTTTACGGGGGGCCGACCGCCGTGGGTGCTCGCCCGGTGCCTCCCCGTCAGCGGCCGGCGGGCTCCTCCAGCACGGCCTGGGCCGCGTTGTGTCCCGGGATGCCGCTGACGCCGCCGCCGCGCACGGCTCCCGCGCCGCACAGCAGCACGTTCGGGCGGTCCGTCGCCACACCCCAGCGGGCAGCGGCACCGCCCTCCGCAGCCCGGGCATCCGCAGCCCCGGCGAGGTCCTCGTCCCGGCCGTCGTCCCGGCCGTCGTCCCGGCCCGGGAAGGACTCGTCCCGGAACGGGAAGGAGAGGTCGCGGTGGAAGATGTGGCCGCCCGGCAGACCGATCTCCCGCTCCAGCTCCGGCGGCGTCCTCGCCTCGACGCAGGGACGGCCGTCGGCGTCCGTGGCCAGGCAGTCGGCGATCGGCTCGGCCAGTACCGCGTCCAGCTGCGCCAGGCTCGCGGCCAGCGCCCGGTCCTTGGCCGCCGGATCGCCGAACAGTCGGGCGGGCATGTGCAGGCCGAAGAGGGTCAGCGTCTGCAGCCCCTGCCGGACGGCCTCCGGGCCGAGGATCGACCGGTCGGTGAGGGTGTGGCAGTAGATCTCGGACGGCGGTGCCGAGGGCATCCGGCCGGCCCGCGCCTCGGCGTACGCGGTCGCCAACTGCCGGTAACCCTCGGCGATGTGGAAGGTCCCCGCGAAGGCCTCGCGCGGGTCGGCGGCGGCGTCCCGCAGGCGCGGCAGCCGGCGCAGCACCATGTTGACCTTCAGCTGGGCGCCCTCCGGCGCCGGCCCCGGGTCGTCGCCCAGCAGCCGGGCCAGGACCGCGGGCGCGGCGTTCACCAGCACCCGGCGTGCCGCCACCGTCCCCTCGCCGTCCCGGTCCGGGGCCCGGTAGGACACCTCGGCGTGGCCGCGGCCGTCGCCGCCGCGGTCGGCGGCGATGGCGGTGACCTCGTGGCCGGTCCGGATCTCGGCCCCGGCCGCCAGCGCCGCCTCGGCCAGTGCGCCCGTCACCGCGCCCATCCCGCCGACCGGTACGTCCCAGTCGCCCGTGCCGTTGCCGATCACGTGGTACAGGAAGCAGCGGTTCTGCCGGAGCGAGGGGTCGTGGGCGTGGGTGAAGGTGCCGATCAGCGCGTCCGTCAGGACCACCCCGCGCACCAGGTCGTCCGCGAAGCTCCGCTCGACCGCCGCACCGAGCGGCTCCTCGAACAGGGACCGCCAGGCGTCCTCGTCCGCGACCCGCCGGCGCAGCTCCGCACGGGAGGGCAGCGGTTCGGTCAGCGTCGGGAACACCCGCTCGGCGACCTGCCCGGTCATCCCGTAGAAGCGCTGCCAGGCCTGCCACTCCCGGTCGCCGCCGGTCAGCGCCCGGAACGACTCCCGGGTCCGGCCGGGATCGCCCGCGTCCACCAGCAGACCGGTCGGCTTGCCGTCCCGCTCGACGGGCGTGTACGAGGCGATCCGGCGCCGCCGCAGCTCCAGCCGAAGCCCGAGGTCCCGCACGATCTTCCTCGGCAGCAGGCTCACCAGGTACGAGTAGCGAGACAGCCGCGCGTCCACCCCGGGGAACGCCCGCGCGGACACCGCCGCCCCGCCCACCCGGCCCAGCCGCTCCAGCACCAGCACCCGCTGCCCGGCCCGTGCCAGGTACGCCGCGGCCACCAGCCCGTTGTGCCCGCCGCCGACGATCACGACGTCGTACCGCGAGGACGCGTTCGTGTTCATCCGGCCACGCTACGCCACATCCCCGACGCGCGGAACAGCCGTGCACGGCCCGGCCGGGCCGTGCGTGGGGTGGTCGGCGAGGATGCGGAGGCAGGTCGCTCGAGCCGGGCGAGGGTCGCGAGGGGGAGGGGCCGGTGCTGCCGTCGGCCACCCGCAGGAGGGCCTGAAGGAACCCCTCGGCGTGGCCGATGCGGTCCCTGAGGAGGGGGCCGACGCCGGGACGCTCCGGGCGAGTAGAGCCCGGGCAGGCCGCTTCCGGTACCTTCGGCGGCACCGCCCTCTCCGTCGTCCTCGACCGTACGACGATCCGGACGGCGACCCGTACGGCGATCCGGACGGCGGTGATCCGCAGCCGGGCGGGGGCGGTACGGGCGCCGCTGTGCCGGGTGACCTCGGTGAGCGCCTCGGCGACCACGAAGGAGGCCGCGTCGGCGGCGGCCGTCCGGCTTCGATGTTCCGGTGACCGGTTCGGTGACCGGTTCGCGTGAAGGCCTTTCCCCGGGTGGCCGACGACCCCACAATGGGGCGGGCGGATCATGAGGGTGGGGGAGCCGGGGTGGAGTGGCTGCTGGGGATCGGCGGAGCGCTGTTGCTCGGCGTACTGACCAATCTGGTGTACGACTTCGCCAAGTACGGCGGATCCCGCATCGGTTCACGGCTGCCGGCGCCACGGGTCCGACGGATGAGCCTGTCGGAGGCGGCGCGGGCGCACGACGTCCGGGCGGACGGGCTGGCGCCGCTGATCACCTGGTCGGCGTCCCGGCCGCTGACGCCCGGCACCTTGGTGACCTCGTACGACGGGCGGGTGGTACGCCCGCACCTGCTGGACGGGGTCGGGTGGGCCGACGAGGTGGCGCGCCAGCGGGCCGCCGGGGCGGCGGGCCGTACGGCGTACGTCTCGCGGCTGACGGTCGATCACGGTGAGCACAGCGCCGCCCGGGTGTGCGAGGTGAGCATCGCGGAGAGCGACTACGCGGAGTGCATGGCCACCACCCGCCTGGGCCGGGAGGACCCGGAGGCGGGCCGGCTGCTGCACGAGGCGCTGGACGAAGGCCTGACGAGCTTCGTGGCCACCGCGCCGCCGACGATGATGAGTGCCTGCGTCGCGGTCCGGGACCGTGCGGGCCGACTGCTGCTGCTCCGTCGCTCACTGGCGGTCAGGACCTTCCCGGCGCAGTGGACGGTCGGGATCAACGAGACCATGAAGTACCGTGACGAGCCGGGGGCCGCCGAGGACTTCTACGCGCTGGTCCACCGGGCGCTGGAGGAGGAGTTGGGACTGCTGCCGGCCGACGTCGGGCCGACGGTGATCACCTGGCTGGGCTGGAGCGAGCCGGCCTCCTGCTACACGCTGGTCGCCACCGTCCGGGCCCGGCTCGACGCGGCCGAGATCGACCGCCGTCGCGAGGCCTGCCACAGCACGTTCGAACACGACATGGCGGTCTGGGTGCCGTTCACCCGCCGCTCGGTGTCCCAGCTGGTCGAGGGCGGCGTCTGCCCGGACGGCTCGCAGCGCTGGTCGTACCTGGCGCCGCTGGTGGCGTGGGAGGCCTGGCGGGCGGCGCAGCAGGAGCGGGTGTAGGGCGGAGGCATGAGGGTGTCTCATGGGCGCGTCACATGAGCGGTCCTGATGGTTATCGGGCATGAGCGGACCTCATGCCGTCGGATCATGAGAGTTGCTCATGAGAAGCGCCCATGAGAGGTGCTCATGACCCCGGGGCATGAGGGTTCCTCATGAGGTGTGCTCATGAGCGCACCTCATGAGCACACCTCACACGATCGCCGCCCCAGCCCTCACCTGACGGCGGGTTGCCAGTCCGCCGGCCCGCTCGCGGGGAGGTGGCCGGGCAGGCCCGGTGTCCAGCGTTTGGTGCCGTCCGGCAGGACGGCGAGCGCCTCGATGCCGGGCCGGCGGGCGGCCCAGGCGAGGGCGCGGTCCGGGCCCATGGCGAAGGCGGCGGTGGTCCAGGCGTCGGTGCGGGCGATGCCGGTGCCGGGGGAGCCGACCAGGGTGAGGGAGGCGAGGCCGGTGGCCGGTCGGCCGGTGTGCGGGTCGAGGATGTGCGCGCCGCGCTCGGCGGTGCCGGAGGTGGCCACGGCGAGGTCGCGGCCGGTCAGCACGGCGGCGAGCAGGTCGGGCTGCCGAGGGTCGGCGATGCCGATCCGCCACGGCCCGCCGCCGGTCTGCACGTCCCCGCCGCCGCTGACGCAGTACTGCCGGGCGCCGGAGGAGCGCAGCAGGGCGGCCGCCTCCTCGACCGCCCACCCCTTGACCCAGCCGCTGGGATCGAGCCGTCCGCCGGGCCGTTCGGTGAACCAGCCGTCGGTCTGCGCGGCGACCTCGCGGCAGGCGGCCAGGACGGCGGGAACGTCCGGATCGCAGTCGTCCAGGGCCAGTTCGCCCCGGTCCAGACGGCTGATGTCGCTGTCCGGCCGGTAGGTGGAGAACACCGCGTCGATCCGGTGCAGCCGCTCGGTGATCCGTTCCAGCACGGCGGCCGTCCCCGGGCCCGGGTCGCGGACGGTGATCGAGAAGACGGTGCCCATCACGGGCTCGGCGTGGCGGAGCACGGTGCCTCAGCCCTTCGCCCGGTCGAGGGCGCTCTGCAGCGAGCGGATGTAGCCGTCGCTGGTGTAGGTCGCGCCGCTGACGACATCGATCCGGGCGCTCTGCGCGGAGATCGCCTCCTGGTTGAGCACGGGCAGGGCGGAGGTGTTGATCTCGCGGTCGCGACGCTCGGCGGTGGGGTACTTGACCACGTCGACGGCGGATATCCGGCTGCCGGTGAGGGTGACCTGGACCTGCACCGGGCCGTAGCGGGTGTTGACGGTGTCGCCGCTGACCTTCCGGGTGGTGCCGGCGGCAGCGGACGGGGCTGCGGAGGCGGACGGCGCGGGCGCGTTGGTCGGCTCGGACACGTCGGAACCGGTGGCGGTGCCCGATCCCGAGCCGATCACCGGGGCCGGGCCGGCCGCCTCGTGCGGTTTGAGGGAGAGCAGCAGCACCACCCCGGCGGCGGTGGCGGCGCTGGTGACGACGGCTCGGCGCATGGAATCGACGCTCCTCGGGGGTCGGGAAGGCTCGGCAGCAGGGCTCGGCAGAGCAGGGATCGGCAGGGATCAGCCGGGCTCAGCAGGGTGGCAGGGATCAGCCGCGCTCGGTAGGAGACGGCCGGGCTCGGTCGGACGCGGCCGGACGCGGACGGGCTCAGAGGGAAAAGCTCTCGTGGTGGATGTGTCGTGGCGGGACGCCCGCCGCCCGCAGCGCGCGGACGGCCTCCTCGGTCAGCGCTTCCGGGCCGCACAGGTAGATGTCGCACTCGGCGAGGTCCGGGACGAGCCGGGCGAGGGCGGTGCCGAGGTCGCCGACCTGCTGCCGCGACCCGAGCAGCTCGTGCACGGTCGCGCCGCGCCGCCGGGCGACGTCGGCGAGCTCTGCCCGGAACAGCACGTCCTCCGGCCGCCGGGCCCGCTGGACCAGCGTCAGCTCGCCCGGCAGTGTCTCGAACAGGGCGCGCAGCGGGGTGATCCCGACGCCCGCCCCGAGCAGCAGCACCCGGCGCCGGCGCAGCCGCCGCCCGGTGAACGCGCCGTACGGGCCTTCGGCGCGCACCTTGGTGCCCGGGCGCAGGGCGGCGACCGCGGCGCTGTGCCCGCCGAGGTCCTTGACCGTGAAGCGCAGGAACCGCGGGTGCGGCGGCGCGGACAGCGAGTACGGGTTGGCGGCCCAGCGCAGGCCGGGTGCCTGGAACTGGAGGCGGAAGAACTGGCCCGGCTCGGCGCCGAGTTCGTCCAGCCGCTGCCCGGTCAGGAACAGGGACACCACGCCGGGCCCCTCCGGCCGTACCTCCGCGACCCGAAGCCCGTGCCGCCGGTCGAGCAGCCACGGCCGGGCCAGCCGGTACCAGCCGAGCAGCGCCGCCGTGCCGAAGTACAGCGCGTACCAGGCGGCCCGGCCGGGGCCGCCGCCCAGGTCGGCACCGGTGGCCAGCTGGTGGGAGAAGGCGAGTGCGACCGCCAGGTACGTCGCCAGATGCAGGTAGTACCAGGCCTCGTACGACAGGCGGCGGCGCGCGGCGCGAGCGGAGACCGCGCCGGTGCCGAGCAGCAGCAGCGTGCCGAGGCTCGCCTTGATCATCTCCGGGTAGTGGAGGACGACCTCCACGCCCTCGCCGATCAGGCCGCGCCCGTCGGTCAGCGCGTAGCCCCAGACGACCGTCAGCACGTGCACCGAGACGGCGGCCACCAACCAGCGCCCGCCGAACGCGTGCCAGCGTGCCAGCCGGTCCGCGCCGACCCCGCGTTCCAGCGGCGGCAGCCGCGCCATCAGCAGGAGCAGCACCGGCGCGGCGTACCCCGCGAGCAGTCCGGTGATCCGCCCGGCGCCGGTCAGCCAGCCCGCCGCGCCGACGACCGCCGGGGTGCTCGCCCACCACAGCGCGAGCACGCCGAGCGCGCCGACGGCGATCAGGCCGAGCGCCACGGCCGGTTCCAGGGCGAACGGCGGACGCGGGGCGGCCCGGTGCCCCCGGCCGGCGGGCGTCGGTCGCGGCGCGCGCCGGGGGTCGGGCCGCGACTGCGGTGCGGCGGCAGTGCTCATCGGGATCCTCCTCAGCGCCCGGCGGTGAGTGCCGCCGAGGCCGACCACGATCGCACCGCAAGCTCTGAGCCGCCTCTGAACGGGCCGGCCTCCCGCGCCCCAGCGAGGGCGCATCCGCCCAGGTCAGGGCGAATGTGTGGGCCCACGAACGGCTCTCCGGGGTCTCAGGGCTTTCTCATCGCGGCGGTGCAGGATGAACGCCGCCCAGTACGAGCCCGAGGGAGCAGCATGGACGACACCACCGACCGCCCGGAGTGGCGCGTCCTGGTCGTCGACGACGAGCCGGACCTGGTCGAGGTGGTCTGCGGCGCCGTCCGCTACGAGGGCTGGCAGGCGCGCGGCGCGACCACCGGGCTGGCCGCCGTCGAGGCCGCCGCGGCCTGGCGCCCGCACGCCGTGGTGCTCGACGTGATGCTGCCCGACCTCGACGGCCTGGCGGTGCTGCGGCGCGTCCACGCCGAGCAGCCCGAGGTGCGGGTGCTCTTCCTCACCGCCCGGGACGCCGTCGAGGAGCGGATCGCCGGCATCGCGGCGGGCGGCGACGACTACGTGACCAAGCCGTTCAGCCTGGCCGAGGTGGTCGTCCGGCTGCGCGGACTGCTGCGCCGGGCCGCCCCGCCCGCCGCGTCGCAACGGCCGCCCGCGCACGCGCTGGTGCTCGGCGACCTCGTTCTGGACGACCGGGCCCGCGAGGTGACCCGCGGCGGCGAGACCGTCGAGCTCAGCCCGACCGAGTACGCGCTGCTCGCCCACCTGATGCGCCACCCCCGTCAGGTGCTCAGCAAGGCCCAGATCCTGGACGCGGTCTGGTCGTACGACTTCGGCGGGCAGGCGCACATCGTCGAGCTGTACATCAGCTACCTGCGGAAGAAGGTGGACGCGGGCCGGAATCCGATGATCCACACGGTGCGGGGCGCGGGGTACCTGATCAAGGCCGCGACATGAGCCCGCGCAGCCCTCGCAACCCGTTCAGCCGGCGCAGCCGCCCGATCAGCCCTCGCGGCCCGCGAGGCCCACGCGTCCGCCGTGTCCGGCCCGTTCCCCGGACCCTGCGCGCCCGCCTGATCGCCGGCCTGCTGGTGCTGCTCGTCGTCACCTGCGCCGCCGTCGGCTTCGCCACCGCCGCCGCGCTGCGCCACTTCCTGGTCGACCGCCTCGACCAGCAGCTCGCCGAGGCCGGTGGGCGCTACGCCGCCAGCCTGGAGCACACCGGGCAGGGCGGCGGACCCGACACCCGGGCGCAGACCCCGGGCACCCTCGGCGTACGGCTGCTCGGCGGGCGGGTCACCGCGGCGGGCGTGGTCGACGGCGACGCCGACGACACGGACGGCCCCGACGACGAGGACGACCGGATCGCCTTCACCCCCGTCCAGCAGCGGGCGCTGGCCGCCCTGCCGGTCGGCGGCCCGGCCCGCACGCTCGACCTCGGCGGGGCACAGGGCCACTACCGGGTCCGCGCGGTCGCCGGGCGGGACGGCGACGTGCTGGTCAGTGGCCTGCCGCTGCGTCCGGCCGAGGAGACCGTCCGGCGGCTGGAGACCCTGGAACTGACGGTCTTCGCGATCGCCGTCGCGGCCGCCGGTACGGCCGGGGCGCTCTGGGTCGGCTGGTCGTTGCGCCCGCTGCGGCGGGTGGTGGGCATGGCCGAGCGGGTCAGCGCGATGCCGCTCGCCAGCGGCGAGGTCCTGCTGGCCGAACGCGTGCCGGACGACGACCCGCGCACGGAGGTCGGCCGGGTCGGCTCGGCGCTCAACCGGATGCTCGGCCACGTCGGGGACGCCCTCGCCCGCCGCCACGCCGTGGAGGAACGGCTGCGGGCCTTCGCCGCCGACGCCAGTCACGAGCTGCGCACCCCGGTCGCGACCGTGCGCGGCCACGCCGAACTGGCACTGCGCCACCCCGGGGCGGTGCCGGCGCCGGTCCGGCACTCGCTGGAGCGGATCGACGCCGAGGCGGTGCGGATGGGGGCGATCGTCGAGGACCTGCTGCTGCTCGCCCGCCTGGACGCCGGCCGTCCACTGGCCGAGGCGGAGGCGGACCTGACCCGGATCGCCCTCAACGCCGTGGCCGACGCCCGCGCCGCCGGACCGGACCACCGTTGGCGCCTCGCCCTCCCCGAGGACCCTGTGGTGGTCCGCGGAGACGAGCACCGGCTGAGTCAGGTGGCGGCCAACCTGCTGGCCAACGCCCGGACCCACACCCCGCCCGGCACCGGCATCGAGCTGCGGATCGAACGCGAACGAGACGGCAGTCAGGTCGAGTTGAGCGTGACGGACGACGGCCCGGGCATCGCGCCGGAGCTGCTGGACCGGGTCTTCGAGCGCTTCGTCCGGGGCGACCGCGCCCGCTCGCGGGCCACCGGCTCGACCGGGCTCGGGCTGGCGATCGTCCGGGCCGTGGTCCGGGCGCACGGCGGCACGGTGGACGCGGCCAGCCGGCCGGGCCGTACGGTGTTCACCGTCCGGTTGCCGCACTGCTCGCCGGAGCAGGCGCCGTGACGACATCCGACGTGGCCGTGACGGCCGTCGTCGCGGCGGTGCCGGTCGCCGTGCCGGTGGCGCCGGTACGGAAACGCAGGCGGTAGTCGGTCGGCGTGGTGCCGAGGCGGCGGCGGAAGGCGCGCACCAGGGTGTCGGTGGTGCCGAACCCGCAGGCGGTGGCGATGCGCTCCAAGGTGGCGTCGCCCGACTCCAGCTGGTGGCGGGCGAGTTCGACCCGGGCCGACTCGATGTACGCGCTCGGCGTGGTGCCCAGCTCCGTCTTGAAGATCCGGGTCAACTGCCGTTCGCTGACGTGGGCGTGGGCGGCGAGATCCGGGACGGTGAGCCGCCCGGACAGGTTGCGCAGGATGTGGTGGCGCAGCTCCTCGATCCGGCGGGTGGTCGACACCGGCTCCAGCGGGACGCTGAACTGGCTCTGGCCGCTGGGGCGCTTGAGGTACATCACCAGCTGGCGGGCGACCCGCAGCGCCAGCTCCTCGCCGAAGTCCTCGGCAACCAGGGCGAGCGAGAGGTCGAGGCAGGCACTGATGCCGGCGCCGGTCCAGACCTCGCCCTCGCGGATGAAGATCGGGTCGGCGTCCACCTCGATCTCCGGGTACTCGTCGGCGAGTTGGTCGGCCGTGGACCAGTGCGTGGTGGCCCGCCGGCCGTTCAGCAGCCCGGCGGCGGCGAGCAGGTGCGCGCCGACGCAGACGCTGGCCACCCGGCGCGAGCGGGCGGCCAGCATCCGCACCCGCTGGACCACCGCCGGGTCGGTGACCGCGCGGACCCGGCTCCGCTCGTCCACCTCGACCGATCCGGGCACCAGCAGGGTGTCGATCCCGCCCTGTGCGGCTCGGTCGAAGGTGAGGTCGGGCAGGATCCGCACGCCCGCGGCGGTGGTGACCGGCGCCATGGTCTCGGCGGCCAGGACGACCCGGTAGCCGACTGCGTCCCCGGTCTCCCGCCGGACCAGCGAGAACACCTCCGGCGGGCCGGTCACGTCGAGTAGGTCGACGCCCTCGAACAGGACGATGACGATCAGCCGCCGGACGGCTCCGGTGTCGGTCCCGGACTCTGCGCCATGGGTCTCGGTCTCGGTCTCGGCGAGCATGGGCGTTCCCCCTCGATGTCGGAATCTGCATGTTAGATGGCATTGCCGACATGCGAATGCCGCCCGTAGCGTTTTCCAGGCAGGGCGCACCACGCGTGACCTGCCGAAACCCGACTCCCTTCCGACAACGAAAGGCGGCACCGCTGTGCCCACGACCACCCTGCGCGCCCTCAACGGACTCGACGAGAAGCCGGCCTCGCTCGCCGACGCGACCGTGATCATGGTCGACTACCAGAACACCTACGTGCGCGGCGTGATGGAGCTGGCGGGCTGGCAGCAGGCACTCGACGCCGCCGCCGACCTGCTCGCCCGGGCCCGGGCGGCCGGCGCCACCGTCATCCACGTGATCAACGACGGCGGCGAGGGCACCCCGTACGACATCAGGGCCGAGATCGGGCAGATCCACCCGAGCGTGGCGCCCGCCGAGGGCGAGCGCGTGGTCGTCAAGCAGGTCCCGGACGCCTTCGTCGGCACCGACCTGGGCGAGCTGGTCGACGCGGCCGGCCACCAGGACGTCGTCGTCGCCGGATTCATGACCCACATGTGCGTCACCTTCACCACGGCCGGTGCCTTCCTGCGCGGCAACCGCCCGACCGTCGTCGCCGCCGCCGGCGCGACCCGGCCGCTGCAGTCGGCGGGCACCGAGCTGACCGCCGCCCAGGTCCACCGCGGTGCGCTGGCGACGATCGGGGACCTGTACGGGGTGGTGGTGGAGTCCCCGGCCGACCTGGGCTGAGCGACGGCCGACCCGACAGGCGACCGACGGGCTGCGGGCGAGGTCCGGGGGCGGCGTGGACGGCGGGGGCGGCGCGAGGGACCGCCCCCGCCGCCCGCCCCCGTCACCCGCCCGTCGCCCCCTTCCGCCACCGATCGACGCCCGCCTCGTTGACCAGACGGTGCACGGTGCACGGCGCACGGTGTCGGTCGGACGGCGGGGTACGGGCATGACGGAGAGCCAGGCGGTCACGGGCCCGCCCGAACTGCAGGAGTCGTACCGGGCCTGCGCGGCCGAGGTGGGCCGCGCCCTCCCGGCGATGCGGGCCGCCACCGAGGCACTGCCGAGCGGACTGCGGCCCTACGTCCACGCGGTGAGCGCCTTCGGCTGCCGCTCCGACCGGATCGCCGACGAGGGCCGACCGGCGGAGCGCGGGCGCCGCTTCGCGCACTGGCGGACCTCCACCCTGGCCGAGCTGGCGTCCGGCCGCAGCGCACATCCGCTGCGCCGGGCGTTCGTCGACACGGTGCGGCGGTGGGAGCTCGACCGGTCGCTGATCGAGGAGTTCCTGGCAGCCATGCAGGCCGACAGCACCTCCCCGCCCGCCATCGAGACCTTCGCGGACCAGCGGCGCCACATCCGGCGCATCGCGGGGACGATGACCGAACTCTGGGCCCCGCTGCTCGGCGCCCGGGGCCCGCGGGCGGCGGGTGCGCTCTCCGCCCTCGGCGAGGCCTGCCAGCTGGCGGACCACGTGCAGGACCTGCCCGCCGACCTCGCGCAGGGCCGCTGCTACCTGCCGCGCGCGGACCTGCGGCGCCTCGGGCTGGACCCCGCCGATCTCGTGCGCGCCGAGCGGAGCCCAGCCCTGGACGAACTGACGGAGGCCCAGCGATCGCACTGGCACACCGTGCTGGAGGAGGCCGTCCCCGCCACCTGGCTGGTGGCGCCCGAGTGCCGGCCGTTCCTGCACACCCTGCTCCTGGGTGCCCAACTTCAGTACGACGAACTGACGTTGATGCGCTCGCGGGCCCTGGCCGAGGGCCTGGCGCCGTTGACCACGGACGGCGCCACACCCCACCGCCGCGTGGCCCGCCCTCCGGAGAACGACGGCGTCCCCGCCCACGTCGCCGTGATCATGGACGGCAACCGGCGCTGGGCCGAGGCCCGCGGACTGCCCGCCCGGCAGGGCCACCACGCCGGCCGGCGGGCCGCGCTGCGCCTGGTCAACGCGGCGCTGCGGCTGGGCATCCGGCACCTGAGCGTCTACGCGTTCTCGACCGAGAACTGGGGCCGCCCACCCGAGGAACTGACCGCGCTGTTCGACTCCCTGGCGGACGGCCTCGCCCGGAGCACGAAGGGCCTGCACGCGCTCGGCGTCCGGATCCGCTGGTGCGGCCGGCGCGACCGGATCGACGGGTCGCTGGCCTCCTCGATCGCACTGGTGGAGAACCTGACCTCGAACAACGACGCCCTGACCCTGACGATCTGCGCCGACTACGGAGGCCGGGAGGAACTCGTTACCGTCGCACAGGCGTTGGCCGCCGAGGCGGCCGCCGGGGCGATCCGCCCGGAGGCCATCGGCCAGGCGGACCTCGCCCGGCACCTGTACGTCCCGGAGCTGCCGGACGTCGACCTGCTGATCCGCACCTCCGGCGAGCAGCGGATCAGCAACTTCCTGCCGTGGCAGCTCGCCTATGCCGAGCTGCTCTTCGACCCGACGCCCTGGCCGGACTTCGACCTCGCCCGGCTGCGTGACGCCGTCCGGGCCTACGCGGGCCGCGAACGCCGCTTCGGCGGCGCCGGCCTGCCCGCCCAGGCCGGGACCGGCCGGCCCCTCACGTCCGCGCGGGGGGAGGGGTGTACACCCCCTCGGCCGTGACGTACGCCAACACCGTGTCCACGGTGATCGGATGCGGGCCGCAGCTCGTCGTCAGCGCGTCCAGCACCTCCTGGGTGGCGCGCAGCGGCACCTCGCTGAGCCGGACCTTCATCGGATGCCCGGCCGGCACCGGGTCCGCCGCCAACTTCCCCTCCGCCAGCCCGCAGCGGAACGCCGACCGGTGCCCCATGTCCGCCCCGCCGACCTCGCAGCGGCCGGAGGCCAGGCCGTCCTCGATCGCACCGGCCAGGTTCACCACCCGGAAGGTGCCCTCGGAGGTACGGAGGGTCACCCCGCCGTCCAACTCGCCGTCGCCGTGGGCCTTCGGCAGGTTCGCCGGGGAGGGGTCGCCCTCGGCCGAGCGCACCGGGAGCCGGACCGCGGTGCCCCGGTCATCCCGGACCAGCCGCGCCGGGGCGATGGCCTCCACCACCGCCTGGTAGCGGTCGAGTTGGGCCTGTGCCTCGGCCGTCCAGCGCACCTCCACCCAGCCCTCGGAGACCGTGCCCAGCTGCCCGGTCTGCTCAGCCCGCCCGGTCCGCCCGGTCCGGCCGGCTGGGCCGACCCGTGCGCCCCGTCCGGTGCCGCCGCCGTCGTCGGCATCGGCCGCCGTGGCCGTGAACTGCCCCAGCAGCGGGGCGGCCAGCGCCGCGCCCAGCACCGCCCGTCGCGTCGTGCTCATCGCCCGTACCCGTCCTTCCCGGGCCGCTCGGCACGGCCCCGGAGGGATCATCCGTTCACGGACGAGTCCTGTGGTCGGCCCTGAGGCCCAAACCACCCGCCTGGGGGGAGCGGGGAGCGGACCCGGGTCGCTCGCATTGGGGTGGGAGCCCCGGGTCCGCTCCCGTGGGGGTGGCCGGTCCGGCACCCGGCCACCCCGGGAGGGGAGGCGGTTCAGGAGCCGATCCTGGCCGGGGGAGCGGGTGGCGGGCAAACGATTCGGTTCTCGCCGAACGGTCTTGCGGCGGTGTCGGTCCCGGGGCACGATCGCGTTTGTGCTGCGAATCTTCTTCGGTAGGGACGACCTGGCCCGGATCCGGGTCGCGGAGCGTCCGGACATGTCGATGGAGCTGTCCCTCAGCGTGCACGCCCTGGTGAGCGGAGTGCGCGACCCGCGTTTCCAGGGCTGGCGGGACCACCTGCGGGCCTCCTGGAACCCGCGCACCGCGTTGCTCTTCGACCTCTACACCGCTACGGCGATCCCGGAGTTCCTCACCGTCCGGCGCGACCCGGGGGCCACCGAGAGCGCCACCGCCCAGGCGCCCGAGGCGCCGCTGCGCGAGCACCTGCGTTCGGTGGGCGGGGAAAGGGAGTTGAGCGCCTTCGCCCGCGGGGTCGCGGACGGCGACCGCCGGGCCAGGAAGCTGCTCGGCAACGTCACCGCCGACTACCAGACCTTCGCGATCGACCCCTACCGGCGGCAGATCGAGACCATCGTCACCACCGAGCACTGGCGGCGCCGCCGGATCACCGAGCCGGACCAGGTGCTCGGATCCCTGCACCCGGCGGTGTCCTGGCGTCGCCCGGTGCTCAGCTTCCCGCTGTCCAACCGGTGCCGGCACGACGTGTGGCTGGACGGCCGCGGACTGCTGCTCCAGCCGTGCGTTTTCGGCCCCCGCCGCCCCGTCATCGCCCGCTTCGAGGACCCGGAGCAGCAGCCGGTGCTCCTCTACCCGGCCCGGATCGGCGGACCATTGCGCGCCGAGGCCGAAACGCCCACCCCCAGCCGCACCCTGACCGCCCTGCTCGGCCAGACCCGGGCCGCCGCCCTGGAGGCGATCGCCACCCACGGGCCGTGCTCCACCAAGGAGTTGGCCGCCCACCTGGACATCTCCACCGCCTCCGCCAGCGAGCACGCCACCGTCCTCGCCGAGTCCGGCCTCACGGTCAAGGACCGCACCGGCCGCACCGTCACCCACCGTCCCACCCCGCTCGGCGAGGCCCTCCTGGCCGGCCGCCTCCCGTCCCGGGTCACCGGACCCGAAGCCGCCTGACCCGAAGCCGCCTGACCCGAAGCCGCCTGACCCGAAGCCGCCTGACCCGAAGCCGCCTGACCCGCCGCGCGCCGCGTCTCGCGCGCCCTCGCGGCGCACCGCCGCCGCCTCGTCGAGCCCCCGGGCACGCGCTCCCGCAGCGCGGGCCCGGTTCGGTTCCGGCTCACCCGACCCCGCGTTGAACGCGTTCAAAGTCGTACGCCATCATGAGGGTGCGCCGCACCTCCCGCACAGCCCTTCCCTGTGCTGCCCTGTCCCGCGTCCCGTCCCGCCTGACTCTGCCGCCGAACGGCGGATCGCCGGCCCGGTCACCGTCCTCGCCTTCCGAAAGCCCGCACCATGACCGAACTCCTTACCCTCGAAGCCCAGTTGCGTCTGGTGGGCGCCGCCCTCCTCGCCGTCGGCCTGGTCCACGCCGTGCTGCCCCGCGCCATCGGCTGGCCCGCCGACCTGCGAGGCACCACCCTGCTGACCCGTCAGGTCTCCTACGCCCACCTCTTCTTCATCGGTCTGAGCTGTGCACTCCTCGGTCTGCTCCCGCTCTGCCTGGCGCCCGACCTCCTCGCCGGCAGCCGCCTCGGCACCGCCCTGCTGGCAGGCCAGACCCTGTTCTGGGGCCTGCGCTGGCTCTTCGAGTTCGCCGTCTTCTCCCCGAAACTGTGGCGCGGCAACCCCTTCCGCACCGCCGCCCACCTCACCCTCTCCGTCCTCTGGACCTGGGTCACGGCGGTCTTCGCCACCGCCCTCTGGCACGTGGCCTAGGGGCTGCCCCCGCCCCCGGGGCAGTGCGCCGCCGCCGACACCCGGTGGTGGCCGCCCAGGCGCACCCCGCCGGGTCCGGCTCGGCGAGGACGGCGCCGGTGCGCCTCACCGCCGGCCCGCCGCGGCTGAAGAGTCACGCCGGGCGGCCGGTGTGCGGTCGCCCCAAGGTGTCAGGGCTGACGTCTCGGGTGCGGGCGGCGGCTGCGTCCGGCGGGGCGGCCGTTGCTGGGTCAGGCGTTCGCCGGGAGGGCCGGGGTGCGGCGGGGCTGGCGAGGGAGGGGGAGGGTGAGGGCCTCGGCGGAGGTGGGTGGGAGGGCGAGGGCGGAGGCGGTCTCGGCGGGGAGGGGGCGGAGGCCGAGGAGGGCGGTGGCGAGGCCGGTGGTGGCGCGGTGCCAGTCGGGGATGCGCTGGAGCATGGCGTGGCCGCTGCCGGCGACGGTGTAGCCGCAGACGCGGGCGCCGGCGGCGCGGCTGCGGGCGGCGAAGGCGCGGGTGTCGGCGGGCAGGGTGACCGTGTCGCGGTCGCCGTGCAGCATCAGCACATCCCGGTCGGCGAGTTGTTCGCACGGGTCCTCGGCGGGGCACCACGGGGCGAGCGCGACGAGGCCGGTGACGGACGGGTGGCCGCCGGCCTGCAGTGCGGCGCGTCCGCCCATCGAGTGGCCGATCAGGACGGTGGGGACCGGGCCCAGCAGTGCGGACAGTTCGTCGAGCGCGGCGAGCGCGTCCCGGGCGGCGTCGGCGCGTTCGCCGTTCCAGCCGCGGTGCCGGTAGCGGACGGTCGCGACGGCCACCTCGGAGCCCGCGGTCGCCCTGGCCAGCGCGCGCAGGAAGCCGTGCATCCGCAGCAGCGGGAGGTTGAGGCGGCCGGGCCGGGCGAGGTTGTGCTCCTCGCCGCCGTGCAGCACCAGGACCGCGGCCCGTGCCCGCTCCGGGCGGATCCGCCAGTGCAGCGCCCGGTGCCCCACCGCGCTGTCCGCCGCCGTACCGCTCACTGCCGCACCGTCCCGTCCGTCCCGCCCCGTCACCCGTCCCCCGGACCGCCACTGTACGCGTGCGGACCGCCGGACCCGTCACCCGAGGGAACCATCCCGGACATCGGGGGCCTCCGCGCCCGGGAGGCCCCGGACCGGGCGGGTCTCAGACCTCCAGGAGGCCCTGTTCCCGCACCAGCCAGCAGATCGCGGTGAGCCGCAGCACGGCGTAGTCGTAGCCGACCGGCTCCCGCCAGCCGATCTCGGTGAGCGCGTCCAGGAAGCCCAGCGCGTAGTCCGACAGTTCCGCACGGTCCAGCGGCCGGGGCGCGAGTTCCGACCCCTGCGCGTACAACAGCTCGCGCAGCATCGCGGCGTGCTGGTCGACCGCCGCGACGAAGCCGGGTTCGAAGGCGAACTCGGCCAGCCGCGGCGTGAAGGCCGTCACGATGCCGGGCAGCGGGCAGCCGGCCGGCTCGTCGGGGGAACGCCGGGAGTAGTCGTCGGGGGTCGCGAACATCCGTCCACGGTAGGGGAGGCCGGGGGCGGGCGCGGACGGCCGTGACGGTTCCGTGCTGAGACCTTGGCCACCCGTGCGGACGACCGGTACGTTCCGTGGTCTGGCCGGTTCCCTGTGCTCACGGACCGGGTGGTCTGTACCAGAATGGCCCGTATGGATCTTCGCATCTTCACCGAACCCCAGCAGGGCGCGAGCTACGACACCCTCCTGAAGGTGGCCCGCACCGCCGAGGAGCTCGGCGCCTTCAGCGCCTTCTTCCGTTCCGACCACTACCTGAAGATGGGCGACGTCGACGGCCTGCCCGGCCCCACCGACGCCTGGATCACCCTGGCCGGCCTCGCCCGTGACACCCGCACCATCCGCCTCGGCACCCTGATGACCGCCGCCACCTTCCGGCTGCCGGGCGTCACCGCGATCCAGGTGGCCCAGGTCGACGCGATGAGCGGCGGCCGGGTCGAGTTCGGCCTCGGCGCCGGCTGGTACGAGGCCGAGCACAGCGCGTACGGCATCCCGTTCCCGAAGGAGAAGTTCGGGCGGCTGGAGGAGCAGCTGGCGATCATCACCGGGCTGTGGAACACCAAGCTCGGGGACACCTTCGACTTCGCCGGCGAGTACTACACGCTGACCGACTCGCCCGCGCTCCCCAAGCCCGCCCAGGACCGCATCCCGGTGCTGGTCGGCGGTCTCGGCCCGAAGCGCACCCCGGCGCTGGCCGCCCGCTTCGCCGACGAGTTCAACCTGCCGTTCGCGTCCGTCGACGACTCCGCCGCCCAGTTCGGCCGGGTCCGCGCCGCCGTCGAAGGGGCCGGGCGCTCGGCCGGCGACCTGGTCTACTCCAACGCCCTGGTCGCCTGCGTCGGCCGGGACGACGCCGAGGTGGCCCGCCGCGCCGCCGCCATCGGCCGCGAGGTCGACGAGCTGAAGGCCAACGGCCTGGCCGGCACCCCGGACGAGGTGGTGGAGAGGATCGGCCGGTACGCGGCCGTCGGCAGCGAGCGCATCTACCTGCAGATCCTCGACCTGGACGACCTCGACCACCTGGAGCTGATCGCCTCCCGGATCGCCCCGCAACTCGGCTGACGATCGCGAGCCTCCGGATCCGGTACGCCCCGGACGGGAGCATCCGGATCCGGGCGGGCGCGGACGGGAGCAGTCGGATCCGGTGGGCCCCCGGGCGGGAGCGGCCGGCCTCGATCGCGAGCATCCGGATCCGGTCGGGCGCGGTCGGCTCCGATCGGCTCCGGACGGGGGCGGTCCGTGTCGGAAAGGTCCGGAAACGGGCCCGGTCCTGCAACGGGACCGGGCCCCGCAAGGGCCGTCCGTACCCGCTCCGACCTCCGCCCTTTACTCGTTCTTGGGAATGCGCCATGCTCCTGAGGAGGGAACGGCGGGGGGAGATCCGGTGAGCGGGACGAGAACGGCGCGGGCGACGGTGCCGGAGCTGCAGCCGCCGCGTACCGCCGGGGAGCGCGTCGTCCTGCCCCCGCCGCACGATCCGCCCGCCCTGCACGAGCTGCGCGGACGCGGTCCGGCGGCCCTGCGCTACCCCGCCGGGGACCTGCTGGTCGTGACCGGTCTGCCCGGCAGCGGCAAGAGCACCCTGATGCGCCGCTGCGTCCGTGCCCCGCTGATCGACTCCCAGCTGGTCCGCGAGGAGTACGCGGCCCGACTGCCCGGCCGCCTCCCGTACGCCCTCTACCGCCCGCTCGCCCGGCTCGCGCACTACCGCCGGCTGCGCCGCGCAGTCCTGGACGGCGGCGCGCTCGCGGTGCACGACTGCGGCACGCTGCCCTGGGTGCGGGGCTGGCTCGCCCGCACCGCCGCCCGCCAGGGCCGCCGGGTGCACCTGCTGCTGCTCGACGTCGACCCGACCGAGGCGCTGGACGGGCAGCTGCGGCGCGGGCGCGGCGTCTCGCGCTACGCCTTCGTCCGGCACCGCTCCGGTGTCGAGCGGCTGCGGCGGCGGATCCTCGGGGCCGGTCGGCTGCCGGCCGGCTGTGCGTCGGCCGTGGTACTCGACCGGACCGCCGCGCGCGCCCTGCGGGAGATCGACTTCACGGCGTCGTAGTCTCGGCGAGTCCGCGCCGGGCCTCGCGGCCGGCGGGTCCGGCCGGAGCGCGCCGGGCGCGGCCGAGACCCCGTCAACTCCCCCCGTCAGGAGCGCAGATGCGCCGTACTGTCCGGGTGCGCTCGCGTGCCCCCCGCCTGCTTCCCTGCGCCGCCGTGCTGGTCGCCACCGCCGGCCTGAGCCAGTTCGCGGCACCGGTGCCGCAGCGCGCGGCCGCCGTCGCCCCGACGACCGTCTGCGACGACGCCGCCCTCGCGGGCGCCGCCCGCGCGGATGAGGGCGTCGAGCATGCGGGCGTCGCGGATGCGGGCATCGGCGCGGCCGCGCGGAAACCGGCCGGCAGTCGGCCGGGGAAGGACCCGAACGCCGTCAGCGCCGCCCAGGCCCGGGCGATGCAGGCCGACCTCGAGGGCCGGCTCGCCGGGCTCGGCACCGCCCGCACCCAGGTCGGTGCCCCGACCACCGTGCCGGTCTTTGTCCACGTGATCCACGCCGGTGCCGCCGGGAACCTGGACGAGGGCGCCGTCGCCGCCCAGATCGACCACCTCAACGCCACCTACGGCGGGCAGGGCGAGGGCAACGCCGCCACCCCGTTCCACTTCGAGCTGGCCGGCACCGACCGGACCGACAACGCCTCCTGGTACACGGGCATGACGCCCGGTTCGAACGCCGAGCGGGCGATGAAGACCGCCCTGCGCAAGGGCGACCAGGGCACCCTCAATCTCTACACCGCCCGGCTCGGCCAGTCCCTGCTCGGCTGGTCGACCTTCCCGAACGCGTACCGGTCGAACCCGACCGACGACGGCGTGGTCGTGCTCGACGCCTCGCTGCCCGGCGGCTCCGCCACCCACTACGACGAGGGCAACACCGCCACGCACGAGATCGGCCACTGGCTCGGCCTCCTCCATACCTTCCAGGGCGGCTGCCTGGCCCCGGGCGACTACGTGGACGACACCCCGGCCGAGCGCACCGCCGCCTTCGGGTGCCCCGAGGGCCTCGACACCTGTCCCACCGCGGGGCTCGACCCGATCCACAACTACATGGACTACAGCTACGACTCCTGCATGAGCCGGTTCACCCCCGGACAGGTCCAGCGGATGGCGAACTCATGGGCTGCGTACCGCAGTTGAACCAGCCGTAGCCGTAGCCGTAGCCGTAGCCGTCGGGGGCTGCCCCGCCGCACCGTGTCGGGCCCGCACAGGATTCGCATGCGACACACCGCCGTCGGCGTGGCGAATATCGGCCGTATGTCCGATTTGATCTATGTTCGTACGGTCGGGACCGGTCAGGAGCAACCGAAGGAGCAAGCCATGAGTGCCAGTCCCCGGATCATCGTCGGTGTGGACGGCTCGCCCGCCTCGGAGCAGGCGCTGCAGTGGGCGATCCACTACGCCGAGGCCGTCGGCGGGAGGGTCGAAGCGATCGCGGCCTGGGAGTACCCCGCCTTCTACGGCTGGGCCGGACAGAGCGGAGCGATCGCCGCGGCCTACAACCCCGAGGAACTCGCCGGCAAGACCCTCTCCGAGACCGTCACCAAGGTCGTCGGCGCCGCCCCGGCCGTGCAGATCAGCGAGAGTGTGATGCCCGGCAACGCCGCCCGGGTCCTGCTGGACGCCGCCGAGGGCGCGGCGCTGGTCGTCGTCGGCAGCCGCGGCCTCGGCGGGTTCTCCGGCCTGCTGCTCGGCTCGGTCAGCCGCCACCTCACCGAGCACGCGCCGTGCCCGGTCGTCGTCGTCCGCGAGCACCACACCGCATAGGAGTAGTGCGACGGGGGACGGTGACCCGCCGGGTCGCCGCGCGGACGAGAATGGAGACATGCCAGAAGGTGACTCCGTCTACCGCGAGGCGGCCCGGCTGCACGAGGCCCTCGCCGGACAACTGCTGACCAGCGCCGACCTGCGGGTGCCCGCCCACGCCACCGCCGACCTCGCCGGCCGCCGGGTGCTGGAGGTCGCCCCGCGCGGCAAGCACCTGCTCACCCGCCTCGAAGGCGGCCTGACCCTGCACACCCACCTGCGGATGGAGGGCCGCTGGGAGGTCTACCGCCCCGGCGAGCAGTGGAGCGGCGGCCCGGCCTGGCAGATCCGCGCCGTCCTCGGCACCGAGCAGGGCACCGCCGTCGGCTACCGGCTGCCCGTCGTCGAACTGCTGCGCACCGCCGACGAACGTCGGATCGTCGGCCACCTCGGCCCGGACCTGCTCGGCCCCGACTGGGATCCGGTCGAGGCTGTCCGCCGCCTCCTCGCCCACCCGAGCCGCCCGGTCATCGAGGCCCTGCTCGACCAGCGCAACCTGGCCGGGATCGGCAACGTCTACGCCAACGAGCTGTGCTTCGTGGCCGGCGTGACACCGTGGACCGAGGTCGGCGAACTCCCGCACCCCGACCGGCTGGTGGAGCGCGCCCGGCAGATGCTGGAGGCCAACAAGCTGCGCCCCGGCCACATCACCACCGGCGACACCAGGCCCGGCTACCAGCACTGGGTCTACGGCCGGGCCGGGCGGCCCTGCCCACGCTGCGTCACCCCCGTGGTGAGCGGGCGTCAGGGCGCGCCCCCGCGGGACCGCGCGGTGTTCTGGTGCCCGTACTGCCAGCGCGGCCCCGCCCCGGTGGACGCCCGCTCCGGCCGGGGGAGGGCGCCGGGGCGCTGAGGCGGGCCGGAGCCCGGTTGCGTCCCTCTGTCCGGGGCCAGGCTCAGGCGTGCTCGACCGGGGCCGGGCTCAGGACTGCTCGACCAGGGCCGGGTGGCGGGGGTCGTCCATCCGGACTGTGATGTCGGCGAGTTCGGTGGGGACGGTCTCGGCGTCGTAGCGGGCGAAGGCGGGGAGGGTCCACTGCCGGTCGTCGGGGGTGCGGCGGGCCAGGGCGGCCGGGGTGAGGGCGAGGTGGACGGTCAGGTCAAGCGGCAGCCAGCGGCCGAGGAGGAGCTGACCGTCCAGCAACAACACGCCTCCGGGTGGGAGCAGCGTGTACGGGGCGCGGGTCGAGCGGTCTGTGACGGGGTCGCGCAGCGAGGGCAGGACGCGCCCGCTGCCGCCGGGCTCCAGCGGGTCGAGGACTTCGCGCAGCAGGGCGCCGTCGTCCAGCCAGAGGTCGTGGAAGGCGTCCGCGTCGTGGTGGCCGTACTCCAGCCGGATCGAGGCCGGGCGCAGGAAGTCCGCCGCCGACACCCGCAGCGTGGGGCGGCCGCGCAGCCGCAGCGGCTCCACCAGGGCGTCGGCGATCGCCTCGGGGCGGGCGGCCGCGGCGCCGTCGACGGCCACCCGCAGCCGGCGCCCGGCGGCGTCGGGCAGGGCGGTGATGCGGTCGGCGAGCAGCTCGGCCAGGTTGTCGGGGGAGATCGGGCGTACCTGCATCGGGCCATCCTGCCGTCTCGTGGGGCCGTTCAGGCGAGCGGGAGGGCGTGCAGGACGTCGTCGTGGCCCGCGTAGAGGCGGTTGCCGTCGGCGGCGACGGTCCAGGCGTCCTTGCCCGGGCCGGAGTCGCGGAAGGTCCACGTCAGCTCGCCGGTCGCGGTGTGGATCGCGCTGACCCCGCCGATCGACGTGCCGGGGACGAACAGCGTGCCGCCGACGACCAGCGGACGGCTGCGGCGGTCCAGCAGGAACGGCAGCGGGCAGGTCCAGAGCACTTCACCGGTGGTCGCGTCGTGGCCGGTGACGGTGCCGTGGTCGCGTGCGACGTACACCCGGGGGCCGTCCGGGACGGGCGGCAGCACCCGCCAGGAATCGCCCCGGGCAGGGGAGTAGGTCCAGCCCGGCTCACCGGTGGGGCGCAGCATGCGCACGCCGCCGTTGCCGTCCGGGACGTAGACGTCCTGCGAGCCGGTGGTGCACCAGCGCAGGTCCTCGTCGCCGGGGGCGGTCCACAGCTCCCGGCCGGTGGCGGCGTCCCGGGCCACCAGCTCGGCGCGGCCGCCGACGAAGCGGACGCAGGCCAGCAGCTGGCCGCCGATGCTGGTGGCGGGGGTGACGGGCTGTTCCTCGGACGCGGTGGGGACGGACCACAGGACGGAGCGGTCGGTGACCCGCAGCGCGAAGAGGCGGTTGTCCGGCGCGGAGCCGTCGGGCCGGGGGCGGCCCCAGGAACAGCCGTAGACGGTGCCGCGGTCGTAGCCGGTCAGCCGGACCTGGCCCTGCAGGTCGTCGGGCAGCGGCAGGCTCCAGTCGCCGGCCGGGTCGGTGAAGTGGCGGGCCTCCAGGTGGCCCCGGTACGTGGTGGTGAAGAGGTGGTCGGGCCCGAACACGACCTTGCCGAGCATGTCGAGGTCGCTGGGCCAGTCCCGGGTCTGCGGCGGGTCGAGGACCAGCAGCCGGGCGGCGGTGCCCCGGGCGGGGTCGAGGACCTGCAGGCCCTTTCTGGAGAGGTAGACCGGACGGTTCGGCGGGTCGGTGAGCCGCTCCGGGGTCATCGCGTCGGCGCCGCGGTACGTCCAGGCCGGGGTCGGCCCGGAGACGGCGGTGGGCGGCCCGGTCGGCCCCGGCGCGGGGAGCGTACCGTCGGCACCCGAACGGCCGAACGCCCACACGGCCCCGCCCGCCGCGAGCACCCCGGCGCCGATCAGCAGTCGGCGCCGGCTCAGCGGCGGCCCGTCGCCGCCTCCGCCGATCACGTCCTCGGACACCCCGCCGTCGCCGCCTTCCTCCCCGTCCCACTGCCACGACGCCTCGTGTGCGGCCCCTTCGGACGACGGCGACTGCATACCGCTCTCGCTTCCCCACCCGGCGGCCCCGCGCCGCCACCCCGCCCGGAGGATATCGAACCGCCCCCGAACGCTCCCGAACCCGCACGGGTCACGTACTAGGCTGTGGCACGCAGGACCAGGCCCGCCCAGCAGCCCGGGGGAGGTACGCCGTGACGGCCGAGATGATCGCACCCGACTGGATGCACCGGCAGATCACCAGTGAGCAGTACGACTCCTGGACCGATGAGCAGTGCGCGGGCATCGAGATCGTCGACGGGATGGTGGTCGTGTCCCCGAGTGCTTCCAAGCGGCACAACCGGCTCGCCCGGTTCCTGGCGAACGCGCTGGACGAGGCGGGTGGTGCCGAGTGGAACGCCGACACCGACTTCGACGTGCGGTTGCAGGACGTTCCGCTGAACAACCGCCGGCCGGACGTGGTGGTCTACCGCGCGGACACGATCGACGAGTCGCCGACCAGACCCGACCACGTGCTGCTGCTGGTCGAGGTGGTCTCGCCGGGCTCGGAGACCACCGACCGGGTGGTCAAGCTCGACCAGTACGCCAAGGCGGGCATCCCGTTCTACTGGCGGGTCGAGCAGGCGGCCGGCCGGGTGCCGATCGTCCACACCTACGTCCTGGACGCGGCCGAGGGGGCGTACCGCGCGGGGGACCTGTTCACCGGGCTGGTCAGGGCCGTGGTGCCGTACCCGGTGGCGGCGGACCTCTCCGGGCTCTGACGCGGGGCGGTCCTCAGCCCTGCGGGGGGTGGTCCGCGAGGTCGGCAAGGACGTCGGCGTGGCAGGTCAGGGGTGCGCACCAGCAACCGAGGCGGTGGCCGCGCAGGGGCGGGACGAGGGCGAGGAGCTCGGGGCGGGCGAGGAGGTAGTCGCGGTACTTGACGACCATCTCCTCGCGGGTGAGGTCCGGGCCCGGGTGGTACGGGCAGTGCAGCGGGGACTCGGCGAGGTGCCAGCCGCCGCGGTGCACGGCGCGGCCGACGTAGACGACGTCCTGGTAGCCGGGGTCGTCGCGGTGGCCCTTGAGGTTGACCACGGTGGTGCGGTTCGTGCGAGGCATGCCGTCCATGCTGGCGCAAGCGGGGTGGCCGGGCAGCCCGGGCCGCGAGCGGGCCCGCCTTGACACCGTTCCTGGCCCGGCGTAGCAAAAGAGCATGCACCATCCGCACGCGACCGGTGGGGCCCCTGGGGCGCGGCCGGGGCCGGACCGGCCGCGGGAACCCGGGGCCGACGCGGAGGTGCGCCGGGCCGGCCCACGAGCCGGGCCACGAGCCGGGCCGGAGAAGGGCCGCCCGGCCGAGTACCGGCGGGACGAGTTGATCGCGCACGCCGTACGCCGGGTGCTCCGCTCCACCGGCGCGTACGGCGCGATGGTGCACCTGCAGTCCCCTGACCGCAGGTCGCTGGTGCTGCGGACGATCGCGGGGGTGCCGCTGTCGGTGATGAGCCCGTTCCGGCGGGTCGCGGCGGCCGGGCCGCTGCCCGTCGCGGTCTGCTTCCGGACCGGGCACGAGATCCTGCTCGCGGACACCGAGGACACCATGCGGCGTTTTCCGCAGCTCGCGGTCGGCCTGCCGTACGACTTCGCCTCCGCCTTCGTGCCGGTGGGGCACGGCCACGAGCGGTACGGGGTGCTGAGTGCGCTGTGGCCCGCCTCGGACGACGGGGTGCCGGAGTCGTCGGGTGCGCAGCTCGCTGCCGCCGCGGCCGAACTGGCCGACGGGCTGGCCGGGTTGGAGGAGGCCGGGCAGACGGTGGAACCGGGCGGGGAGGCGGCGGTGGTCGAGCTGCCGTCGCCGTCGGTGCCGACCACCCGGGTCGGGCTGTTCGACTGGAACCTGGCCACCGGGGCGCTCTCCGCCGACGCGCAGTTCCAGGAGATCTTCGGCTTCGAGCCGGGCGAGTTCGACGGTACCGTGGCGGCTCTGAACCGCCGGGTCGCCCCCGGCGACCTGCCGGAGTTCCGGGCCGCCGCCCGGACGGCGCTGGAGCAGGGCGAGGTGCTGTCCGCCCGGGTCCGGGTGCTCGGGCCGGACGGTCTGCCGTACCCCGTGGAGCTGTGGGCGCGGGTGCCCGCAGCGATCTCGGACGGCCGGACCCACCTGGTGGGCGCCGTGCTGGACGTACGGAGCCTCACCGCCGCCGCGGCCGCCGTCGAGCGGCTCCGCGAGGGCGTCTTCTCGCTCGACCTGGACGGTCGGATCGGCTACGCCAACAGCGCCACCGAGTTGCTGCTGCAGACGCGCCGCGAGGACCTGATCGGCCACCACCCCTGGGACGTGCTGCCCTGGCTCGCCGACCCCTTCTACGAGCACCGCTACCGTGCCGCGCTGCTCTCCCAGCGGCCCACCGTGTTCCTGGCCGCCCGCCCGCCGACCGGCTGGCTCGCCTTCTCGCTCTACCCCGACGCACACGGCGTCACCGGCCGGGTGGTCGCCGCCGAGCCCCCGGCCGGCGCCGCCGAACCGCCGGCCACGCTGCCACCCCCCACCCGCGCCGGCCTCGGCGGTACCCACCACCTGCTCCAGCTGGCCAGCGCGCTCACCGAGGCGGTCACCGTGCGCGACGTGTGCCGGGCGGTGGCCGAGGAGATCCTGCCGGCCTTCGGCGGCCAGGAGCTCGCCATCTACACGGTGCGCGACCAGCGGCTGCAACTGGTCTCGCAGACCGGCTACCCGGACGGCTTCCTGGACGGCTTCGAGGGCACCCCGACCGACGCCCGGGTCCCCGGCGCGGAGGCGCTCAGCACCGGCACCCCGATCTTCTTCGAGTCCGTGGGCCAACTCGCCACCGCCTACCCCGGCCTCGCCCTCGACGAGATGGGCGCCTGGGCCTTCCTGCCCTTGATCGCTTCCGGCCGCCCGGTCGGCAGCTGCATCCTCGGCTTCGACCACCCGCGCCCGTTCACCGTCGAGGAGCGCGGCCTGCTCACCGCCCTCGGCGGCTTCATCGCCCAGGCGCTGGAGCGCGCCCGGCTGTACGACGCGGAGTTCGCGGTGGCCCGCGGCCTGCAGCAGGCACTGCTGCCGCACCGGCTGCCCGAGGTGCCCGGCATCCGGATCACCGCCCGCTACCTGCCCGGCACCCAGGGGATGGAGATCGGCGGCGACTGGTACGACGCGATCGTCACCGACGGGGACGTCACCCTCGTGATCGGCGACGTCGAGGGCCACAGCGTCGGTGCCGCCGCCACGATGGGCCAGCTGCGCAGCGCCGTCCGCGCCTTCGCGACCGGCGGCGAACCACCCGACCAGGTGCTCGCCCGCACCAACCGGCTGCTGCTCGACCTCGACCCCGGGCTGCTCGCCAGCTGCTGCCTGGTCCGGCTCACTCCCGCCGACGGCACCGCCCGGATCGCCCGGATCGCCCGGGCCGGCCACATGCCGCCGGTCCTGCGGCACCCGGACGGGCGGGCCGAGGCGCTGTACGTGGAGGGCGGGCCGCTGCTGGGGGTGGACGAGCGGGCCGATTACCCCGTCACCGAGCTGCGGCTGCGCCCGGGCGCGGTGCTCGCCCTGTACACGGACGGCCTGGTGGAGGACCCGGCGGTGGCGATCGACCAGGGCGTGGACCGGCTCCGGGCCGCGCTGGCCCGCGGCCCGGCGGGGGAGGCTCTGGAGGAGGCGGCCGAGCGGCTGCTGGACGAGGTCGGCTCGACCCGCCGGGTGGACGACGTGGCGCTGTTGCTGACGGCCTTCGGCTGAGCCACCGGTCCTGCTCCTGGTGCCGTTCCGGTCGCCGGTTCCGTTGCCGTCACTGTTTCCGTTGCCGTCACTGTCGCCGTCGCCGTCGCCGTTTCCGACCCCAGACTTTCGTCGGTGCCGGTGGCGACGAAGGAGGACGGCGGGCGTGCCGACCGGCCGGTTAGCCTCGACGGGTGAATGCGATCGCACGGGCCTGGAAGAAGGCGGTACGGACGGCACTGCCCGGTCCCTGGCGGCCCCGGCGGGTGGTGGGCGAGGCCGTGCTCGCCCTGCTGATGGGCGGGCTGGCCGCGCTGGTGGAGGTCGTCACCGGCACCGGCCTGGCGGTGCCCGCCGGCCTGGGCGTCGCGGTGCTGTGGGTGCTGCGGCGCGGGCTGCCGACCACCGTGCTGCTGGCGGCCTCGGCGGCCGCCGGCTGGTCGGCCGGCCCGGTGCTGCTGCTGGTCTGCGCCGGCTGGTCGGCCGGGGCGCGGATCCGCCGGGTCTGGTCGCTGATCACGGCCTTCGTCGCGGGCTGGGCGCTGTTCACCGTGACCGGCGTGCTGCAGGACGCCTCCACGGTGTCGCCCAAGCTGGTCCTCGGGCTGTCGCTGGGCGGCTTCCTGGTGACCGCCGTGCTGCCCGCGCTCTACGGCCGCTACCGCGCGCAGCGACGCGCCCTGCTGGACGCGCTGCGCGAGCGCAACGACCAGCTGGTGCGCGAGCGCGCCATGGTGGTGCACCAGGCGCGGCTGCGCGAGCGGCACCGGATCGCCCAGGACATGCACGACAGCCTGGGCCACCAGCTGGCGCTGATCTCCGTGCACTCGGGCGCGCTGGAGGTGGACCGTACCCTCACCGACCGGCAGCGGGAGGCGGTCGGCGTGCTGCGGCAGGCGGCGGTGGCGGCGATGCGCGAGCTGCGCGAGGTGGTCGGCGTGCTGCACGACGAGTCGACGGCGGTGCCGCCGGCCGTGGGGACGGCGGCCGGGGCCCCCGCCCGGGGCGGGGTGGACGGCATCGACGAACTGCTGGAGTCCTCCCGGGCGGCCGGGGCGGAGGTGTCGCTCGTCCGGGAGGGTGAGCGGCGCCCGTTGCCGGCCGCGGTCGACCACGCGGCGTACCGGATCGTGCAGGAGGCGCTCACCAACGCGCACAAGCACGCCCCCGGCGCGCCGATCGGCGTCGCGCTCCGGTACGAGCCGGACGCGCTGGTGGTGGAGGTCACCAACACGCGCGCGCCGGAGCTGGTGGGCGTGTGCGCCGGAGCCGGCCAGGCCGTGAGCGGCGGCCAGGGGCTGACCGGCCTGCGGGAGCGCGCCCGGTTGGTCAGCGGCATGGTGCACGCCGGGCCGACGCCCGAGCAGGGCTTCCGGCTGGCAGCCGTGCTGCCGTACGAGGGGGCGGAAGGCGGCAAGGAGGGCGCCGCCACTGAGGCCGACGCGGACGACTGGATGCTCGAAGGCCTGCCGTCGGCCGACGAGACGGCCGGCAGGCGGCGGAGCCCGGCGATGGGCTGCGCCGCCGGCGTGGTGGCGGTCGGGGTGGTCCTGCTGGGCCTGGTGCTCTGGGGCATCGTGGCCCTGGCCGACGGCAACCACGACGCGACGCTCCGCAGGGCGGTGTACGACCGGATCGAGGTCGGCACGGCCGAGGCCACGGTGCAGAACGAGCTGCCGTCCGGCAACGGCTTCTTCACCGACGACTACCGGAACACCGGGCCGACCCGGCCGGAGGGCGCGCAGTGCCGGTGGTTCCTGCTGACCGGCCCGCCCGGCGAGGCCTGGGACGAGCAGCACGTGGCGCGGTTCTGCTTCAAGGACGGCCTGCTGGTGGACAAGCAGGACTACGTCACCAAGAGCTGATCGCGCCCGCCCGGTCGCGGGCCCGGACCCGCCCCCGGCCCGCCCCGGCCCGCCCCGCCCCGGCCCGCCCCACCCCGGCCCGGCCCGGACCGGCCCGGACCGGCGGTCCGGGCCGGTCGGCGGAGATGTGAGGATGGTGCCGCAGCCGAAGCACTGTTCGATACGAGGGGAATGACCAGCGTGATCCGAGTCCTCGTCGCCGACGACGAGCCGCTGATCCGGGCCGGGATCAGGATGATCCTCGGCTCCGCCGACGACATCGAGGTGGTCGCCGAGGCCGCCGACGGGCGGGAGGCGCTGGAGCTGGTGCGGGCGCACCGCGCGGACGTGGTGCTGCTGGACATCCAGATGCCGGTGATGGACGGGCTGACGGCGCTCGGGGAGCTGGCGAGGGTCGCCCCCGGCGCGCGGGCGCTGATCCTCACCACCTTCGGGGAGCGCGAGAACGTCCTGCGCGCCGTGACCGAGGGCGGCGCCGGATTCCTGCTCAAGGACACCGCGCCGAACGAGCTGATCCAGGCCGTGCGGGCGGCGGCCGGTGGCAACGCCTTCCTGTCCCCGGCGGCCACCCGGCACATCGTCGACTCGCTGGCGGCCGGGCGCAGCGGCTCGCTGGCCGCCCGCAGCGCCGCGGCCCGGCGTCGGCTGGAGGTGCTCACCGGACGCGAGCTGGAGGTGCTGGCGCTGCTCGGGGAGGGCCTGTCGAACGCCGACGCGGGGGCCCGGATCCACATGAGCGAGGCCACGGTGAAGACCTACGTGAGCCGGATCCTGGCCAAGCTGGGCTGCGAGAACCGGGTCCAGGCGGCGCTGCTGGCGCGGGACGCGGAGCTTGACGGTCGGAGCTGAGCGCATTGGTGCGGTCACGGAGCGTCGTGGGTGTGGCGGACGCCACTCGACGGCCGCTCGGAGCGGGGAACTCCGGATGTCGTGGTGACGGTCCGTCAGTCATTCGTTGCGATGAGTTGATGGTGTGCCGGCTCTGACGAATGGACAGATGTGAGCGAGGGCACGGGAATTGATCGTTCGATCTTGTAAATGCGGTCAAACCTGGTCGAACCGGGCACGGCTTCTTGATCGATACCGCCGGTAACAGTCAACTGACCTGCGACGTCCAAGAATTGCTTGCTGAGCCCCCGGGTTGCCCCTAGCTTCATTGGCGGCGCAACGAGCGCCACCCGGGTTCACCCCGACGCACCGCCCGCCGACTGACCCACGGCGCGAGGGCGGTGCCGCCGAACAGGCCGGCTCGTCCAGGCCGTCGGCGAACGGAGGTGACCGGGGCGGCACGGCACGTCCGACGCGTGTGCGGCCGCCCGTCGAGTGAGGTGAGCGGACACCACCGGCCCATGTCCCGGGCCTGGTTCCGCCTGCCCGCCGCCCGGGGCTTGTCGAGAGGATCCGCATGAATCCCCGTCACGAGACCACCGCTGCCACCGAGACCACCACCCGGCGCAACCGCGTGCGGCTGGCGGTCGTCGCGGGAGCCGCCGTCGCGGCCCTGCCGGTGGTCGGCCTCGTCACGGCCACCTCGGCCTCCGCCGCACCGGCCTCCGTCTGGGACTCCGTCGCCCAGTGCGAGAGCGGCGGAAACTGGAGCATCAACACCGGCAACGGGTTCCACGGCGGACTGCAGTTCTCCGCCGGCACCTGGCGGGCGTACGGCGGCACCGCGTACGCCCCCCAGGCCAACCAGGCGACCAGGGCGCAGCAGATCGCGGTCGCCGAGAAGGTCCTCGCCTCGCAGGGTCCGGGCGCCTGGCCGGTCTGCTCGAAGAGGGCGGGCCTGAGCAGGGGCGGCGCCCCGGCCGCCGTCGACACCTCGTCGGCCGCGAAGCCGGCCGCCAAGCCCGCCGCCCAGCCCGCCGCGAAGCCCGCCAAGCCGGCGACGAAGGCGGCGAAGCCCGTCGACGCGCCGGCTCGGGCAGCGGGGCGGCAGGCACCCTGGGCCGCCGACCCGGCCGCGGGCCGGCCGTCGGCCAAGCCGGCGCAGTCCGCGCCGTCCACCGAGAAGAACAGCGCGAGCGGGAGCTACACCGTCAGGAGCGGCGACACCCTGAGCGACATCGCCGCCAAGTTCGGCGTCGACACCGACGGCCTCTACCGCAAGAACGTGCGCGTCATCGGCGGCAACCCGGACCTGATCTTCCCGGGCCAGACCCTGACCGTCTGACGCAGCCCGACCATCCGGCGGAAGGCCTGACCCAGCCTCCGGCGGAGCCTCGCAGCACCCGGCCGAGCGGCCGCCCCCTGCCCGGGGCGGCCGCTCGGCGCGACGCGTTCCCGGCCGTCCCGGCGACTCCTCGGGCGCCGGTAGGGTCGGCTGATGGCCCGACTGATCAGTGACGACGAGCTCGTCGCCTCCTCCGTGGTGGCGAACAGCACGATGAACCGCGAGCGCGGCCTGAGCGGGGTGAACAGCTACGCCCGCGAACTCGGCTTCGACCCGCTCACCTGGCTGCGGGGGCGCGACGGCGCGGTGCCGGGCTGGCTGGACCTGTGCAGCGGGGAGGGCCGGGCGCTGGCGGAGGCCGCGCGGCAGCTGCCGCCCGAGGGGGTCGAGCTGACGGGGGTCGACCTGGTCGGCCCGATGGCCCCGCCGCCGGACGCGGCGGCCCTGCCGCACCTGCGGCTGGTCACGGCGGCGTTCTCGGACTGGGCGTCGGACCGGCCCTACGACCTGATCACCTGTGTGCACGGGCTGCACTACCTCGGCGACCAGCTCGGCGCGATCGCCCGCGCCGCCTCCTGGCTGGCCCCGGACGGCCGGTTCGCCGCCCACTTCGACCCCGAGTCGGTGCGCCGGCCGGACGGGTCCAGCGCGGCCCGCCCGGTGGTGGCGGCGCTGCGGGCGGCCGGGTTCGGGTACCGGGCGCGGCGGCATCTGCTCGTCCTGGACGGCGGCCGGCCGGTCGACCTGCCCTTCGTCTACGCGGGGGCCGACCCGAGTGCCGGGCCGAACTACACGGGGCAGCCGGCCGTCGGTTCGTACTACCGGTAGGCGGCGCGCACGCCGGGGTGCGGGGGCGCGGGGGGCGCAGGGCGCAGTGAGGTCGGGATGGTTGAAGGTTCAACGCAACGTCCGAATACCGCCGGAGGTTTGTGGTGCCGCGAACCAGGATCGAGTCATGTCCGAGATCGGAACGAGGAGTTCTGGAGATATGACGATGAACGGAACCGCGGTGCTCGACGGCAAGGTGGCCCTGGTGACCGGCGGCAGCCGGGGGATCGGGGCGGCGGTCGCGCTGCGGCTCGCCGAGGACGGCGCCGACGTGGTGCTGACCTACCAGGGCGGTGCGGAGCGGGCCGAGGAGGTCGCCGCGAAGATCACCTCGATGGGGCGGACCGCATGGGCCGTCCGTGCGGACGGCGCCGATCCGCAGGCGGTGCAGGCCGCGGTGGCGGCGGTCGCCGAGCGGTTCGGGCGGCTGGACGTGCTGGTCAACAACGCCGGCGTCGGCGCCCTCGGCCCGATCGGCGAGCTGGCGCTGGACGACGTCGACCGGGTGCTGGAGGTGAACGTCCGGGCGCCCTTCCTGTTCGCCCAGGCGGCCTCCGCACACCTGGCCGACGGTGGACGGATCGTCACCATCGGCAGCTGCATCGCCAAGCGGGTCGCCTTCCCCGGCGCCACGCTGTACGCGACCAGCAAGTCCGCGCTGATCGGGCTGACCAAGGCGCTGGCCCGCGAGCTCGGCCCGCGCGGGATCACCGCCAACCTGGTGCACCCGGGCCCGATCGACACCGACATGAACCCGGCCGACGGCCCGTCGGCGGAGTTCCAGAGCGGGCTCACCGCACTCGGCCGCTTCGGCACCGGCGCGGAGGTCGCGGCCGCCGTCGCCTACCTGGTGGGCGAGGACGGCCGGTACGTGACGGGCGCCGAGCTGGCGGTGGACGGCGGCTTCGGGGCCTGACGGTTGAAGGTCTGACGGTTGAAGGTCCGGCGGCTGAGGGCCGGTCGACCCGAGGGCCCGGTGGCCGGCACCCGGTGGGAGCGGGTGCCGGCCGCGGTGTCGTGCCGGGCGGTTGTCGGCGCTCGCGCTTACGATCACCCGGCACGACCCGTGCCCCGGGTGCGACCGTGCCCCGACCGACGTGTCCCCGACCGAGAGGTGTGCCATGACCGCAGCGGAAGACCCGATCGGCCTGCTCGCCCGGGCCCTCGCACAGACCGCCGGGCTGATCGACGGCACCGGCGTCGAACTGGCCGGCCACCCGACTCCCTGCCGCTCCTGGGACGTCGGCGACCTGATCAGTCATCTGCTCCACGACCTGCGGCAGTTCACCGTCCGGGCCAAGGGCGGGCAGCCGGACTGGTCGCAGCCCTTCGCGCGGGTCGAGGAGGACTGGCTGCACGCCTTCGAGGCCGGGGCCGAGGAGCTGGTCGACGCCTGGCGCGCGGCCGGGGACCTCGGCGGCACACTGGAGGTGCCCGGCGTCGGCGCCCTGCCGGCCCGCTTTCCGGTGGACCAGCAGATCGCCGAATTCGCCGTCCACGGCTGGGACTTGGCGCGTTCCTCCGGTCAGTCCACCGAGGGCCTGGACCACGAGGTGGCGCTCGCCGCGCTGGCCTGGGCCGAGGGCGCGCTCAAGCCCGAGTACCGCGGCGCGGAGGAGGACCACCACGCCTTCGGGCCCGCCGTCGCCGTGCCCGGGGACGCGCCGCCGTACGACCGGCTCGCCGCGTTCTTCGGGCGCGACCCGGCGGCGCCGGTCACCGGGTAGCCGGGGGGTGTGCGCCCCCGCCCGCCGGAACCGGACGGGGGCGCGGCACGGTCACGGCTTCGCCGTGCGCCGGGCCGCCGCCTGCTTGATCGCCTCGCGGATGCGCGGGTAGGTGCCGCAGCGGCAGACGTTCTGGATCTGGTCGATGTCCGCGTCCGTCGGGTTCGAGGTGCGGCGCAGCAGGGCGACCGCCGCCATGATCTGCCCCGGCTGGCAGAAGCCGCACTGGGCCACGTCGCAGGCGAGCCAGGCCTCCTGGACGGGGTGCAGGGTGTCGCCGTCGGCGAGGCCCTCGATGGTGGTGACGGCGTGGCCCGCGCAGTCCTTGACGGACCGGGTGCAGGGCTGGAACTCCTGGCCGTCGAGGTGGCTGGTGCAGGCGCGGCAGACGCCCACCCCGCAGCCGTACTTGGGGCCGGTGACGCCGAGCTTGTCGCGCAGCACCCAGAGCAGCGGCATGTCGTCCGGGGCCTCGACGGTGACGGGCTGCCCGTTGAGGACGAAGGTGTGGGTGGGCATGGGGAGTCGGGATCCTCGGCTCTGCTGGTCGGGAGGCGGTGCTGGACGTTCGCGGTGGTGCCGGACGTTCGCGGTGGTGCCGGACGTTCGCGGCTAGGGGGCCGCGTTCCGGACGTTCGCGGTTCCGGCGGTCAGAAGTTGACGGGGAAGGAACGCGGGCTGGTGCCGGTCGCGCGGGCGTAGGCGTTGGCGACCGCGGCGCAGGCGGCCGGGACGCCCAACTCGCCCGCGCCGCCGGGCGGTCCGCTCGGCGGCATCAGGTGGATCTCGACGACCGGCGGGGTGTGCCGCTGCCGGGCGTAGTGGAAGTCGCTGTAACTCCCTTCCCGGAAGGCGCCGTTGTCGAGGTGGTTGCCGGCCTGCAGGATCACCGAGATGCCGTCGACCAGCGCGCCGGTCAACTGGGCCTCCAGGCCGGTGGGGTTGATCACCCGGCCGACGTCGGCGGCGATCACCGCCTTGGTGACCCGGGGGTTGGCCCGGTCGGTGGCGTCCAGCTCGACCAGGTAGGCGGCGGTGCCACCGTTCTCCTCGTGGTAGCCGATGCCCTGGGCCTGGCCGGGCGGCATCGGACGGCCCCAGCCGCCCTTGGCGGCGACCGTGTCCAGGACGGCCTGCCCGGCGGCGCTGCGCAGTCGGGCGCGCCGGAAGGCGACCTCGTCCTGGCCCATCCGGCGGGCCAGTTCGTCCATCACGATCTCGTCGGAGACCCGGACGGTGCCCGAGTAGACCGAGCGCCAGCTGCCGGTGTGCAGCTCCAGTGGGACCTCGGCGAGCAACTGGACGGGGACGCCGACGTCGTACGGGTTCTTCTCGGTGAGCAGGAAGAACACCTCGGAGGTGGTGAGCCCGGCCAGCGGGAGGTTGTAGCCGGCGGCGGTGAGGGCCTCGCCGAGGCCGTGGCCGAAGTCGGTCTGCACGCCGGCGGCGCGGTGCTCCCAGCTGAGCACGTGGTCGAGGCCGTAGACGGCCCGGATCCGGTGGTGGCTGGCCGGGCGCATCCGGCCGTGGCGCATGTCGTCGTTGCGGGTCCACATCAGCTTCACCGGGCGGCCGGCGGCCTTGGAGATCCGGGCGGCCTCCAGGGCGGCGTCGAAGAACAGCCGCCGGCCGAACGAGCCGCCGCCGCGCACCACGTGGACGGTGACGGCGTTCGGCGGGAGGCCGAGGTCGGCGGCGATGGTCTGCTGGGCGACGATCGGGCTCTGCGCGGCGAACCACAGCTCCGCGCGGTTCGGCCGGACGTCGGCGACGGCGGTGAGCACCTCCATCGGGGCGTGGTTGACGAAGGCGAAGTCGAACTCCGCGTCCAGGTGTTGGGCGAGCAGCGGCGGGGGGAGGAACGGCGCGTGGGCCGCGCGCAGCCGGTTCTTGACGTCGTCGGTGGAGAGCCCGGCGACCGGGCCCGGGTTCCAGGTGGTGCGCAGTGCGTCGCGGGCTTTGAGCGCCTGGTCGAAGGTCTCGGCGAGGACGGCGACGCCGCTCGGGACCTGCACCACGCCGAGCACGCCGGGCATGGCACGGGCGGCGGAGGCGTCCAGCGACTTGAGGGTGCCGTTGACGGTGGTGGGGCGGGCGACCACGGTCGGCACGGCGCCCGGGATCTGCAGGTCCCCGGCGTACTTGGCGCGGCCGGTGACGATGTCGCGGGCGTCGATGCGGCCGGTGGGCCTGCCGATCAGGCGCAGCCGGTCGGCCGCCTTGGGGAGGGCGGGGACGGCGGGCGCGGCGATCGTGGCGGCGTCGGCGGCGAGGTCGCCGTAGCCGAGCCGGCGGCCGTCGGGGGCGAGGACGGCGGAGTCGGCGGTGCGCAGGGTGGCCGCCGGAACGTTCCAGCGCCTGGCGGCGGCGGTCACCAGCCGGGCCCGGGCGGCGGCGGCCGCGCCGCGCACCGGGTCGTACAGCGAGCGGACGGAGTTGGAGCCGCCGGTCAGCTGGTTGAAGAGCAGTTCGGGGCGGCCGTCGGAGAGCGGCACGTCCACGTCGGTGAGCCGGGCGTCGAGCTCCTCGGCGACCAGCATCGCGATCGCGGTGGTCAGACCCTGGCCGACCTCCAGCCGCGGCAGGTACAGCACGGCGCGTCCGGCCGGGGTGAGTTCGAGGACCAGCAGGTGCGAGGTCGGCAGTCCGGCGAGGATCATCGCGTCGCCGAGGTCGACGATGTCGGGGATGCCGGGCAGGCCGAGCAGCTGCGGGGGCGCGGCGGATCCGGCGGCCGCTGCGGCGTGGACGGCCTGCGCGGCGGCCTGGCCGGTGCCCGGGCCGGCGGCCGCGGCGGCGGGGGCGGCGGCGTCGAGGCCGAGGCGGGCGGCGACGGTGAGGGTGGGCGCGGCCAGCAGGTAGGTGAGGAAGCGGCGGCGGCTGGCGGGTTCGGCGGCGGTTCCTGCGGCGTCTGCGGCTCCCGCGCCCTCCGCGGCGTCCCTGGTTCCCGCAGTTCCCGCAGTTCCCGCAGTTCCCGCCGGGGTGGCACGGCGACCGGTGGCACGACGGCCGGCGGCGCGCAGCCGGTCGAGGGCGCGCGGGGGTCCGGCATCGCCCGGGCGGCCGGCGGAGTCCGAGGGGGCGACGGAGGTACTGATGGGAGGAACCCTTCGGGCCGGAGACGGCGCCGGATCGGGCGGGCACGGCGGCCCCGGCCCCGGTGCCGGTTCGCGAACGCCGTTGAGCATAAGAGGGCGCTACTGACGGGTCAACACGGTCAAAGTTGGCCCCCGGCTTGGCCGATCGGGCTTTTGCACCGTTCGGCGGGCGCGGATTCGGAACGGGTACGGACGGCGCTGCGGCGGCGCGGGAACGGCTCGGCCGGGACGCTCCCAACGGGTCCGGAGAGCCCAACGACCCACTGTCGCACGAGGGTTCAGTGCTCGGTCGGCGGTGCGGCGGCCGCCCGAAGTGGCCCAGGGAATTCCTTGATCACTGGACCTGTCGGATGGGCCGGTTTCTGCCTAGGGTAGAGGCCGAACCGTCGCCGACGGTTGTGAACTCCCGGCCCGCGCGCCGCTCGTCGAATCGGTGCTGTCGCCCGTCCGTGGGTGGCCGGTCCGCCGTCGGGCGGAAAGTGACGGTCGGTCACCCAGTGGAGGAGAGACGTGCCGACCGACCGAGCCGCCCGGCGGGGCAGCCTCCTCCCGCCCGCCGGCCCCCAGCGGACCCTGGCCGCAGCCCAGTTGGCGAGCGCGGTGGGCGACGGCGCCTACTACACCTGCTCCGCGCTCTACTTCACCCGCGTCGTCGGCATGTCACCGACCGCCCTCGGACTCGGCCTCGCGATCGGCTGGGCGCTCGGTTCCGTCGCCGGCGTCCCGCTCGGCCACCTCGCCGACCGGCGCGGCCCGCGCCGTACGGCGGTGGCGCTCGGGCTCGCGGCCGCGGCCGTGGTGGTCGCCTTCCTGGTGATCCGCTCCTACCCGCCGTTCCTGCTCGCGGTCTGCCTCTACGCCACCGCCCAGTCCGGGCTGACCGCGGCCCGGCAGGCGCTGGTCGCCGGCCTGGTGCCGCCCGCCGAGCGGACCGGCCTGCTCGCCCACCTGCAGTCGACCCTCAACGGGGGCCTGGCCGTCGGTGCGGCCGTCGGCGGCATCGCCCTGAGCGTCGGCACCCGGACCGCGTACCTGTGCGCCTTCGTCGTCACCACGCTCGGCCTCCTCGTCGGCGCGCTGGTGCTCCGGCGACTGCCCGAAGTCCCGCCCGCCGCCGAGGAGTCCGGCGCCGGACCGCGCCTGGCCGTGCTGCGCGACCGGCGGTACGCCGTCGTCACCCTGGTCAACGCCGTCCTGCTGCTGCGGATGCCGCTGCTCAGCCTGGTCATCCCGCTCTGGATCGCCCAGCGCGCCCCCGGGATCGGCTGGCTCGGCTCGGCGCTGTTCGTGCTCAACACCCTCGCGGTGCTGGCCTTCCAGGTCCGGGCGGCCCGCGACGTCACCGGGCTGGACTCGGCGGCGCGGGCGGTCCGCTCGGCCGGGGTGCTGCTGCTCGCCTGCTGCGCCGTCTTCGGACTGTCCGCGCTCGACGTGCCGGTGTGGGCGGTCGGTGCGCTGCTGGTCGCGGCGTCCGTGCTGCAGGTGGCCGGCGAGATGCGGCAGTCGGCGGGCTCCTGGCAGATCGGCTTCGACCTCGCCCCGCCGGACCGGATCGGCCAGTACCAGGGCTTCTTCGGCACCGGCGTCGCCGTCGCCCGCACCCTCGGGCCGCTGCTGCTCACCGCGCTGCTGCTGGACGGGGGCCTGGCGGGCTGGCTGGCCCTCGGCGGGGTGTTCCTCGCGGCCGGGTACGCGATGGGACCGGTGGCCCGCTGGGCGGAGCGGGACCGCGGTCACGTGCTGTCACCGTCGATGACGGTCGAGGCCGCCATGGCGGCCAAGGCGGCCACGCCGGTCGCGCCGGTCGAGGCGGGCACGGCGGCGGAAGCGGCGTAGCGGCGTAGCGGCGGCGGCCGGTGCGCGGGCACCCCGGGGGGAGCGGCGGGCGAGCAGCCCGGACCGTCCGGAAACCGCTGGCCCCGGCCCGCCGCCCACTGGCATGCTGGCCGCGTGGACAGACCCCAGATCTGGCTCGACTTCGCCCCTGAGCTGCACCTCTTCGTCTCCGCGCCCCGGCGGGCCGGCCGCACCGCGCTGCACACCGACGGCACCTCCACCCTCGGCCACGTCGTCGAGTCCCTGGGCGTCCCGCTCACCGAGGTCGGCGCCCTGCTGGTGGACGGCCGGGCCGTCCCCGACGCGCACGTCCCGGCCGACGGCGAGCACATCGCCGTCCGGGCGGTGACCAGGCCGCAGCCCTCGCCCACCCCGCCGCGCTTCCTCCTGGACGTCCACCTCGGCACCCTCACCCGCCGCCTGCGCCTGCTCGGCATCGACGCCGCGTACGAGAACCCCGACATCGGCGACGCCGCGCTGGCCGCCCGCTCCGCCGCCGAACAGCGCGTCCTGCTCTCGCGTGACCGCGGCCTGCTGCGCCGCCGCGAACTGTGGGCCGGCGCCTACGTCTACAGCCACCGCCCCGCCGAGCAACTGCGCGACGTGCTCTCCCGCTTCGCCCCGCCGCTCGCCCCCTGGAGCCGCTGCACCACCTGCAACGGCACGCTGCGCACCGTCACCAAGACCTCGGTGCGCGAGCAGCTGCGGGACGGCACCGAGCGCTCCTACGACGCCTTCGCCCAGTGCACCGAGTGCGGCCAGGCCTACTGGCGCGGCGCCCACCACGCCCGGCTGGAGGCGATCGTCACCGAAGCCGTGCGCGACTTCGGGGGAGGCCGGGACCGGCTCGGGGCCGCGTCGGAGTGAGGCGCTCTGGCGGGCGGCCGCGCGGCCGTGTTCCCATCGACGATGGGGGACGGGACCGCGCAGGCCGGTCGCGGGGTCGGTTTCGGAATCGGTCGCGGGATCGGTCACGAGAGAGGCCAGGTCGTCGGATGAACGAGCAGCCGGAGCACGACCCCTTCCGCACCGCGGACCTCGCGGACGCCCCCGTCGTCACCGCCCCCGACGGAGCCGCGGTGTACCCGCTGCTGGTCCTGGAGGGGCGCGGGAGCCTCGCGGTGTTCACGCTCGCACCCGGGCAGGTGACCCACGCGGTGTCGCACGCCACCGTCCAGGAGTTGTGGCAGGTCACCGCGGGCAGCGGCGAGCTGTGGCGCCGCCAGGGCGCGCGGGAGGAGACCGTACGGCTCGTTCCCGGTACCGCCGCGTCGATACCGCTCGGCACCGCCTTCCAGTTCCGGGCGGACGAAGGCTCCGACGGGCCGCTGCGGATCACCGCCGTCACCATGCCGCCCTGGCCCGGCACGGACGGTGAGGCCCGCCCCGAGGAAGGCCCCTGGAAGGCGACCGTCCGATGAGGCGGGCCCGGACCGGCCCGCACCGCTACGCGCCGTCGACCTCCAGGCCGTACGCGACCACGGCCTGGTGCAGCCCGCCCGGGTAGCCGGCCAGGGCCGGGGTGAACTCCCAGTCGCCGGCGGCGTCGCGGTCGAAGCGGCCGAGCCGCATGGCGGTGTTGGTCTCCGCACCGTCCGCCAGGTGCATCACGGCGGCGTCCTGGCCGGTGCCCGTCTCCAGGATCAGCGCCGGTCCGGCGAACCCGGCCATGGTGGCGCCCGGGTGGTTCCCGGTGTCGGCCGCGGCGATGACCACGAGCCGGTCGACGTCGGCGGGCAGGGCGTCGAAGTCGACCATCAGGCAGGCGTTCGCGTCCTCGTAACCGGTCACCAGCCGCACCGAACCGTCCGGCGTGGAGGCGTTGTTGTAGAACACCAGATGGTCGTCCGACACCGCGACGTTCCCCTGGCAGACCAGGGCGGCGATGTCGTACTCCTCCTCGCCGGTCCAGTGCAGGAGGAGCCGGGCGGGCTCGGCCGCCACCTCGATCGAGGGCAGCCCGTCCAGGCCGGCCGCCTCGGCGGAGGCGTCCTCCTGGGCGGCCGCGAACACCTCGTGGAAGCCGTGGTGCTTGAGCAGCCCGACCAGCTCGGCGCCGTTGATCAGGGTGACCGCCTTGCCGGTGACGAACTGGTGCGCGCTCGGGCCGAACCTGCTGGTCGTGACGAGGACGGCCTTCGTCGCGGCCTCGTCGCCGCGCAGCGTCCCGTAGAGGTCCCGCACCGCCGAGGGCGGCACCGTGTCGCGGTACCGCTTCACCTGCACGATCACGTTCCCGCCGCGGAACGGGTCGGTGTCGATGCCGCGGACGTCCACCCCGCCGTCCCGGGAGCGGGCGGTCAGCTCGACCTTCATGCCCATGGCCTCCATCAGCCGGGCCACGAGCTGCTCGAACTCGACCGGGTCCATCGCCATGAGGAGCTGGAGCTCGCGGACGCGCTTCGCCATCCGGCCGCGGTTGGCATTGGTGTCGTCGCGAAGGTGGCGGAACAGCACGCGCTGGGCGCGGCGTTCGTCGGCGTCGGGGTTGCCGAGGCGGTGGAGTTTCCGGCTCCGGGACATGGAGTGCCCCCTCTTGCAGGTGACGATTCTTGCAGGTAGGCGTCACCGTAGGGGAATCGTGGGCGAAGGACTGTCGCCCCGTCAGTTCCGCTGCCCAATCGAGACCTGGGGAGGTGGCGCGGGGTTTCGGGCCGGGTGCGGCGGGTGCAGTCCGAGGGTCCAGGCGTGCGTGGTGTACGAGCCCATGCGGGTCGGATGGCGCTCGACCAGGGTCACGTCGAGGCGGTCGGCCGTGCGGCGCAGCGACCCGGTGAAGCGGTGCTGCCGGCCGGGGGCCAGGGGGTACAGCTCGGCGAGGACGGTGTCGTCGAGGTCGCGTCCGACGGCGCGCAGCGTCCCCGCGTCGAGCACCAGGAGGGTTCCGTCGGGCAGGACCAGCGGCTCGGGGGCCTGCGGGTCGGCGAGCAGCGGGCCGCGCTCGACCCGCCCGCCGGACAGCAGCCGCACCACCCGGCTCCCGGTCGGGTGGCGGCGGTCCGTCTCGACCACCCGCAGGCCGCTGCCGACGACGTAGTGGCCGTAGCTGCGCCAGGAGTCGACCAGGGTGCCGTCCCGGTCGTACGCCCGGGTGTCGAAGGCGTCGTAGCCCTCCAGGCCGAGGACGAAGCGGCCGCCGCCGAGGGCCGCCGCGCGCTCGCCGCGCAGTTCGGCGACGAGGGTGCCGTCGGCGAGGTCCAGCAGGAGGGCGGGCCCGAGGTGGCCCCAGGCGGTGTAGTCGAAGGAGTCGGTGGTGACCAGGACCCGGCCGGCGGAGACGTGTGCGGCGTTCGGCCGCCCCTGGCAGGGCCGGCGCCAGCGGACCCGGCCGGTGGCGTCGACGCAGCGGAGTTCGCCGTCGAGGCCGTGCACCTCCAGTCCGTCCCGCCGGGCCAGCGGCCCCTCGGGGCGTCCCTGCGGCCGGCCGCCGCTCCTGTGATGGTGGTCCGTGACCGTGACGCGCCAGCTGCCCATGGCCCGGATGATAGGGCGCGTCCGACAACTCCCGCCGAGCGCGACGCGAATGGCCGGGTACGCCCCGGTGGACTCCGCCGAACGGAGGTGGTTGTTTCGGAGTGTGCCCGAACGGCCGACAATCTCTCATGGAGTCCGGGGTTCTCCCCCAGGAGCCCAGGAGGAGGCCGCGGTGGAGTTCGAGGTGATGATCGAGATCCCGCAGGGGTCGCGGAACAAGTACGTGATGGACTTCGCGGCGGGCCGGATCCGTCTCGACCGCACCCTGTTCACGGCCACCCGCTACCCCGCGGACTACGGCTACGTCGAGGGCACCCTGGGCGGCGACGGCGAACCGTTGGACGCCCTGGTGCTCGGCAGCGAACCGGCCGTCCCCGGCTGCGTGCTGACCTGCCGGGCGGTGGGCATGTGGGTGATGCGCGACGAGCGCGGCCCCGACCAGAAGGTGCTCTGCGTCCCGGCCCGGGACCCGCGCTACGCGGCCCTGCAGGACATCGGCGACCTGCCCGGGTTCGACCTGCTGGAGATCACCCACTTCTTCCAGGTCTACAAGGACCTGGAGCGCGGCAAGTCCGTCGAGGGCTCGCACTGGGCGGATCGCGAGGCCGCCCACGCCGAGATCGTCGCGTCGCGCCTCCGGGCCGTGGGGACGTGCTTCGCCGACCCGGCGTGACGGAGCGGAACGGGGGCGCGTGGGGCGGGGGGCACGCGGGGTAAGGGCGCGCGGAACGGGAGCGTACGGGGCGGGGAGCACGCGGGGCGGGCCGTCGGGGGTCGGTGTCGGCCCGCCCCGGTGGGTGCTCTGAGCCGGGTGCTCAGGGCCGGGCGTTGCTCAGAGCCGGGCGCTGCTGAGGATCGCGCGGACCTGGTCGGCGATCGCGGCTTCGTTCTGCTCGAACTCCGGTGCGGTGAGCAGGTCCCGGTCGGCGGGGAGGCCGGTGAGGACCGGGGTGTGGAGGTGGCCGCCGGGCAGGCCGGGGGCGAGGTCGAGGCGCAGGCGGTTGGAGCGGTAGGCGACCTCGTTGGAGAGGTAGCCACCGCCTCCGCCGGCGACCGCGCGGGAGCCGGGGGTGGGGCCGTCGGTGCGGACGACGGGGTCGGTGGCGCCCGCGGGGATCTCGGTGACGGGAGTGTTGAGCAGGACCGGGTAGGGCTGCTGCACGGCCGTCATCGCGTCGGTGGGCAGGGTGGTGCGGATGAACTGGGGCCCGGCGGCCAGCCCCGGGGCGTCGACGGGGTGCCGGACGGTGCCGCCGGAGAGCGCGCCGACGTTGTCGGTGGCCGGGTCGGCGGAGCGGGCGCGCCCGGCCCAGGCCTCCAGGGTGAACTTTCCGGGGTAGCCCTGGCTGATGCTGGTGATCAGGTCGGCGGACTGCGGGCCGGGCACCAGGTGCGGGCCGAAGGCGCGTTCCACGATCCCCTCGTCGAAGTCGCCGTAGCGGACCGGCAGGACGACCGCCCGCACCTCGGCGGTGCTGCCGTCGGCGAGGGTGATCCGCCGCCCGTTCAGCTGCAGGACGGCCGAGCCGGAGGGGTTGGCGCGGCGCGGTTCGGTGTCCAGGCCGTACGGGTCGAAGCCGCTGACGAAGATCCGCCGGAGGCCGTGGGCGGCACCGAAGCCGTCCGCCAGGCCGCGCGAGGAGTCCTCGAAGCGGGCCCGCAGCCCGGCCCGGTCGACGGCGAACCCGGGCTGCCACTGCGCGAGTCGGACGGTCATGGCGAGCCTGGTCCAGTACAGCGGGCGGTCGTCGTGGGCGGGCAGTTCGCCGCCGGGCCGGCGGCCCTGGGCGCGGTCCACGCCGGCCTGCCAGAGCGCCCGGCCCCAGGCGTCCACCACTCGCTCGGCGCGGTGGGCGGTCCGGGCGGAGCACAGGGCCGCCGGGAAGCCCCGGAGCAGGTCGCCCAGGCCGGACCGCTCGGTGAAGGCGGCCGTGCGAGCGTCCTGGAGGCGGGCCTGCTCGGCGTCGAGCGACACCGTCGTGGCGGTGCGGCAGGCGCCCGGGTCGGCCTCGGCGGCGGCCGGGGCCAGCAGGGCGGCGAGCGTTCCGGTGAGGGCGGCGGCCAGGCCGGCCGTACGGCGAAGTAATGTCATGTCACCTGACAATAGGTCCAGACCTGACGACCCGCCAGGGCGCCACCGCGATCCCGTGGGCCGGCCCGGAGGCAGGGCCTGTGGCCTGCCGGAACCGCCCGTCCGGTGCCGAGTCGGGGCGGTTGGGGGCAGCTCCGGGCCTGACGCGATCCTGACGGCGGGAGCGGGAACCGGCTCGACTTCTACAGCGTTGTCGTAGTCGAACAGCGGTACTCGTACGGTCGTGGAGGAAGTCCCATGAGTGTGGCCCTGACGAAGGGCGGCAACGTCTCCCTGGGCAAGCAGGCACCCGGGCTGCGGGTGGTCCGGGTCGGCCTCGGCTGGACGGCCGCGGCCGGGTACGACCTGGACGCCAGCGCGTTGCTGTGCGGAGCGGACGGGAAGGTCGGCTCGGACCGGAACTTCGTCTTCTTCAACAACCTGCGGAGCCCGGACGGTTCGGTCCGCCACCAGGGCGGCTCCGGCGGCGGGGCCGACCGGGAGCAGATCGAGGTCCGGCTCGCGGAGGTCTCCGCCGACGTGGAGAAGATCGTCTTCGCGGTGGCGATCTACGACGCGGCGCAGCGGCGCCAGAACTTCGGGCAGGTCCGCGGCGCGTACGTCCGCATCACCGACCCGGACGGCGGCGCCGAGGTGGCCCGCTACGACGTGGCGCCCGAGGCGGGCAGCGAGACCGCGATGGTGTTCGGCGAGCTGTACCGGCACGGCGCCGACTGGAAGTTCCGGGCGGTCGGGCAGGGGTACGCCGCAGGGCTCGCGGGCATCGCGACGGACTTCGGCGTGGACGTCCTGCAACCCGCTCCCGAGGCCCCGCCCGCTCCGGCCCCGGCTCCCGTGAAGCCCGCCGCGCCGGCCGCCCCGCCGGCGATGCCCGCCGCCCCGCCCGTCGTACCGCAGACCCAGCCAGCACCAGGGAGTTCCCCCGTGACGTGTTTCTTCGACCCCTCGCACGGCGCCGGCACCACGGCGGTGCTGTGGTCGCCGCAGTGGGGCGTGCCCCGCCAGATCGAGACCTGCGCCGCCTGCGCCCAGCGGGTGCAGACCACCGTCCCGCCGTTCTACACCCCGCCGCAGGGGTACCCGCAGCCCGTCCAGCAGCAGCCCGTCCACCAGCAGGGGTACCCGCAGCAGGGGTACCCGCAGGCGCCCGGCCAGCCGGCGCAGGGCGGCGGCCGGCGCTTCGGCACCGGCGCGCTGATCGGCGCGGGCGCGGCGGGCCTGGTCGGCGGCGCGCTGCTCAACGAGGCCTTCGACGACGACGGTCCCGAGGTGGTCGTCAACAACTACTACGAGGACGACGGCTTCTTCTAAACCGTCAGACAGGCCGCCGGGCGGCAGGGCCGCAGCTCCTGAAGGGCCGTCGGGGGTGACCCCGGCGGCCCGTGCTGTCCGTGCCGTGCGTTTGAATGGGCGTCGCCACACCGTTCTGACCGGGGGAGATGCACCGATGACCACGTCCGAAGCCGAGCTGCTCGACGCCGCCCGCAACCCCACCGCGGCCTGGCTGGAGTCCTGCTTCGGCCCCGGCACGCTGTGGCGGCCCGAGGTGCTGCCCGAGCGCCTGGAGTCGCCCACCGCCCGGGCGTTCCTGACCGAGGTCGGCCTGCCGGCCGTCGGGCTCGACTTCGTCGGCTTCGACGCGACGGACCTGCCCAAGAGCGGGATGTGGGAGGCGGACCTGGACGACCTGTTCGGCAACCGCACGCCGGACGACGACACCCCGCCCAGCAACTGGGGGTACTGCGTCGGGACGTTCGACCAGTGGCACCTGATGGTCGACGCCGGATCCGGCACCGTGCGGATCTACGACGCGGACGGCTGGGACCACGCGCGCGGCTACGGCGGCTGGGCGGCCGACTCGCTGCCCGCGGTGATCGGCGCCCTGGCGCTGCTGGCCGGCTTCGAGGAGCGGATCGTCGGCGACGACGCGAACGCCGCACTGGACGAATTCGAGGCCCTGGTCGCGCAGCTGGGCCAGGGGCCGGACGAGTCGGACCTCTGGTGCCAGGTGGCGGTGAACCTGCGGGAGGAGTACGAGGACCTGGACGAGGACTGACCCTCGCCGCCACCCGTCCGCCCTCCTCCACACCCGGCGGCCTTCCTCCACACCCGGCGGCCGCACAACGCGCAGGCGTTGTGCGGCCGTTCGCGTTCTCAGGGGCCCTGGCGGCGGTACGCCCCGGCGCGCGCGGCGGCCTCGGCGGCGGCCGCGGCCCGGTCGGCGGCCGCCTCGTCCAGCGGTTCGGCGGTGGTCAGCATCCGGTAGTAGAGCGGTGCCGACACGGCCCGGACGACCTCCGACGCGTCGGTGTCCGCCGGGAGTTCGCCGCGCTCGACGGCCTCGGTGACGCACGGCGCCCACTCCTCCACCCGGCGCCGGTAGAAGTGCCGCAGCGCCTCGGCGGCGTCCGCGTCGCAGTGCGCCGCCACGATGACCGCGCGGAACAGTGCGCCCTGCCGGGGGTCGGCCAGGGTGCGCCGGACGAGCCGGGCGTTGGCCCGCAGGTCCTCGGCGAGGGAGCCGGTGTGCGTGCGCGGCAGCGACTGCTCCGCCATGTCCGCCAGCAGGTCGGCGACGAGCGCGGTGGTGCTGCCCCAGCGGCGGTAGACCGTCGTGCGGCCGACCTCGGCCCGTTGGGCGATGTCGCCGAGGTCGAGACCGCTGAAGCCGTGCTCGACCAGGGCGTCCTCGACGGCCCGCAGGACGGCGGTACGCACCCGGGCGGTCCGGCCGCCGGGGCGGACGGTACCGGGCGTCGAGGGCTCGGTGGGGTCGGCTGCCGAGGCGGGGCCGGCAGGGCCGACGGCTTCGGCGGGTTCGGCGGGGTCGACGGAGCTGGCAGCCATTAACGGGATTCCTGTTCCATTAGTCGAGGGGAGTCTGCTAGGTTCAAGACATCCTAACGGCACGGGAGTCCCATTAGGGGCTTCGAGGGGAGAACAGCCATGGGCATCGCCACCACCGACATGGAATACCGCCGACTCGGCGCATCGGGACTCAAGGTCCCCGCGCTCAGCCTCGGCACCGGCACCTTCGGCGGCAGCGGGCCGCTGTTCGGCGCCTGGGGCACCACCGACGTCGACGAGGCCCGCCGCCTGCTCGACATCGCCATCGACGCCGGGGTCACCCTCTTCGACACCGCCGACGTCTACTCCGACGGCGCCTCCGAGGAAGTGCTCGGCCAGGCGATCCGCGGCCGCCGCGACCGGGTCCTCGTCTCCACCAAGGCCGGCCTGCCCACCGGCGACGGCCCGCAGGAGGCCGGCACCTCCCGCGCCCGCCTCATCCGCTCCGTGGACGACGCGCTGCGCCGCCTCGGCACCGACTACCTCGACCTCTTCCAACTCCACGCCTACGACGCGGCCACCCCGATCGAGGAGGTGCTCGCCACCCTGGAGGACCTGGTCCGGGCCGGCAAGGTCCGCTACACCGGCGTCTCCAACTTCTCCGGCTGGCAGCTGATGAAGTCCCTCGCCCTCGCCGACCGCCACGGCCGCCCCCGCTACGCCGCCCACCAGGTCTACTACTCCCTCGTCGGCCGCGACTACGAATGGGAGCTGATGCCGCTCGCCCGGGAGGAGGGTGTCGGCGCCCTGGTCTGGAGCCCGCTCGGCTGGGGCCGCCTGACCGGCCGGATCCGCCGCGGACAGCCCCTCCCGGCCGGCAGCCGCCTGCACGACACCGCCGACTACGGCCCGCCGGTCGAGGACGAGCTGCTCCACCGGGTGGTCGACGCCCTCGACGAGATCGCCGCCGAGACCGGCCGCACCGTCCCGCAGATCGCGATCAACTGGCTGCTGCGGCGCCCGACCGTCTCCTCGGTCATCATCGGCGCCCGCAACGAGGAGCAGCTGCGCCAGAACCTCGGCGCCGTCGGCTGGTCGCTGACGGACGAGCAGGTCGCCCGCCTCGACGCCGCGAGCGCCCGCACCGCCCCGTACCCGTACTTCCCCTACCGCCGCCAGGCCGCCTTCGCCCGCCTCAACCCACCCCTCGCGGGCTGAGGGTGCGGGGCGGGGCGGGTCGGCGCCCGCGCTGGCGGCGGTGCCAGGCGGTGAGGAGGTCGGCCTCCTGATCGGGCGTCAGGGTCTCCGGCAGGGGTTCGAAGGGCGGGATGTCCCTGGCCGTGTCGGCCACCGGGCGCAGGGTGAGACCGGTGGCGAGGGCGGCGGCCGGGTCGGCGGTGTTGGTGGCCCGGAGCTCGGGGCTCGTGGGCCACAACGGGAGCGCGCGGTCCGCGACGCCGGCCGCGCGCAGGAACTCCTCGGCCACCCAGGTGACGGTGGTGCCGGCCGGGGCGACCGCCGAGGCGACGGCGTCGAGGAGGCCGCCGAAGGTGAACGGTGGGGGAGTGGCGGCGTGGTGGGCGCCGGAGGCGTTCCGCTCCAACAGGGTGAGCATCCAGGCGGCGAGGTCGCGGGCGTCGACGACCTGGATCGGGGCGTCGGGCCGGCCCGGGGCCAGGACCTCGCCGCCGCGGGCGAGGCGCTGCACCCAGTAGTCGAAGCGGTGGGTGTAGTCCTCGGGGCCGATCACGTACGTCGGGCGCACCAGCAGCGTCCGCGGGCCGAAGGCCTGCCGGGCCGCGCGCTCGCACTGGACCTTGAGGACGCCGTAGGTCTCGCCGGTGACCGTGTCGGGCTCCGGGCCGTCGGCGGGTCGCAGCGGGGAGTCCTCGGCGAAGCCCGGGGCGGCCGGGGTGTCGTAGACCGCCATGGACGAGACCAGGAGGAAGCGCCCGGCGGCGCCGGGGTCGAGCGCGGCGGCCAGGTCCCGGATCTGGCGGGGGTAGTAGGCGCTGACGTCGACGGTGGCGTCCCAGCTGCGGCCGCGCAGCACGGACAGGTCGGCGTCGCGGTCGGCGACCAGGTGGGTGGCGCGGGGGAGCCGGTGGGCGCCGGACCTGCCCCGGTGCAGCACCGTGACGTCGTGCCCGGCGGCGAGGGCGGCCTCGGCGAGGTGGAGGCCGACGAACCTGGTGCCGCCCATGATCAGTATGCGCATCGGGCCATCGTGCCAGAACTGGTTTCGGCCGCTCGGGGTGCACGGGGTGGTACGGAAGTTGTCGGTGGGGCGGGCGATTTGGGTCACGGTGTGTGCAGGTTCGGCAGGAACTGTGTTCGACTGTCGACAGGTTCATGCAATGCCGCTGAGGCCGCGACGGGCCCCCCGGGCTGCGCCCCCGTGCAGGTCAGCGGCCTGATGTCGGGTGGATGGCGCGTTGGTGCGACCGCCGTCGAAACGTCTGACGCTCCGTCAACGTTCCTTGTTTTCCTGCGAACTTCTCTGCGGCCGCTTTAAGCTCCCGTTAACAATGGCGGCTTTCCGCCACTCGCGAACTCCCGTGCGAGATCGGGCGGCAGGCCCTCACTGGACACATGCCCAACGTGACGATGAGAGCAGGGATGACGACGACAAGTGAACGAACAGTCGGCGCCGCGCGCGGCCCGGACCGGTGGCGACCGGCTCGGCCCGACCGGCGCACCGCAGGCGGCGCGGTGGCGGTCGCCGTCGCGATCGGCGCCTGCTCGTTGGCCGTGGCCCCGTCGGCGTTTCCGCAGACGGGCGACGGCACGGTGACGGTCCGGGTGATCCGGGCCGTGGACACCACCGGGGTGTGGACCCCCGTGCTGGAACCCGGGATCGCGGGCGTGAAGGTGACGCTCACGGACGACGCGGGTGTCGGCATCGAGGGCACCACGGCGGCCGACGGCACGGTGACACTGGCACCGGCCGGCAGCAAGGCGACCGGCGGCAAGTACCGGATCCAGGTGGTGAATCCGAAGCCGGGGGTGCTGTTCCCGGCCTTCGCGTCGCGTCAGGGTCTGACCGGCGCACCGAACCAGCTCAGCAGCAACGAGGAGTTCGTCGACCTCGGCGGCGGCAAGAAGGTCGAGTACACCACGGGGTTGTGGAACCCGGGTGACTACTGCCAGAAGAACGCACCGCTGGTGTCGACCTGTCAGCCGGCGCCCCGGGAGGGCGGATCGGCGCGCACGCTGGTCTCCTTCCCGTACAGCGCCCGGGGTGTGGCCGGCACCGACGCGACCGTGACCGACCTGGCCACCGCCGACCAGACCGGCAACCTCTACGGCATCACGTGGAACCGGGCCGACAAGCGGATCTTCTCCGCGGCCTCGGCCAAGCGCACCACGTCGTACGGCCCCGGCGGCCCCGGCGCGATCTACGCGACCGACCCGGCGACGAAGAAGACCACCCTCTTCGCCACCGTCCCGGACGCCGGCACGACGCCGCACGGCCCGGGCAACGACGACGCCTTCCTGCCCGCGGTGGGCAAGGAGAGCCTCGGCGGCATCAGGATCAGCGAGGACGGCAAGGACCTCTTCGTCGTCAACCTCCACGACCGCAAGCTCTACCGCTACGACGCCACCGCGCCGACGGCGGCGGAGCCCGAGGCCGCGTACCCGATCCCCGACCCGGGCTGCCCGGCGGCCGGGGACTGGCGTCCGTACGGCCTCGGCCTGCAGGACGGCACCGGCTACCTCGGCGGCGTCTGCTCGGGCGAGTCGACCGGCAAGGCCGCGGACCTGCGGGCCGTGGTGCTGCCCTTCGACCCGGCCACCGGCGCGTTCCGGTCGGCCGTCCTGAACCAGCCGCTCGACTACCCGCGCGGCAGCACCGTCGGCGGGCCGTGCCCCGGCGCGGCCTGGTTCCCCTGGCAGGACACCTTCCCGGCCACGCAGAACGGCCAGACCTGCACCGGCTACATGGCCAACCCCGAACCGGCGTTGGCCGAGATCGCGTTCGAGACCGACGGCTCGATGGTGATCGTCTTCCGGGACCGCTTCGGCGACCAGTCGGCAGCCGGACCGACGGCCGGCACGGTGGCCAACGTCCTGCCCGGCGGCGACCTGAACAAGGCCTGCCCGGTGAACGGCGCCTACGTGCTGGACACCGACAACGGCTGCGGGGCCACGACCCGGGGCACCCGGTTCTTCGACAACAACCGCATCGGCCACAACAACGCCCTGAACGCCGGAATGGCGTTCTCGAAGGTCGAGAACTCCATCGCGACCTCGGGCTACGACACCAACGGCATGGCCTTCGGCTACGGCGCCGCCTTCGAGAAGCGCGACGGCAAGGCCGACGGCGGCCTGCGCCTCAACCCGGTCGGGCCGCTCCCACCGTTCGGCAAGGGCGCCGCGATGGGCGACCTCGAAGTGCTCTGCGACCAGGCGCCGCTGCAGATCGGCAACCGGGTCTGGTACGACCCCGAGCGCAGCGGCCTCCAACTGCCGGGCCAGCGCCCGGTGCCGGGTGCCACCGTCCACCTGTACGACGAGTCGGGGAAGCTCGTCGGTACGACGAAGACGACGGCGCGCGGCGAGTACTACTTCGACGACAGCAACGTCGAGGGCGGCCTCAAGCCGAGGACCAAGTACACGATCAAGCTGGACAACCCGGCCGACTACGCCAAGGACGGCCCGCTGTTCCAGTGGGTGCCCACCGAACACGACGTCGGTGACAACCACTTCATCGACTCCAAGGGCATCGTCCCGTCGGGCGGGAAGTACCCGGAACGGGCGCTGACCACCGGCGGACCGGGCCAGAACGACCACACCTACGACTTCGGCTTCCGCCAGCAGGAGGGCGCGCTGCGCCTGGTCAAGCACGACCAGGACGGCAAGCCGCTGGCGGGCGCCACGTTCCAGCTGTGGCACGAGACGAACGGCACGGACGGGCTGCAGCCGACCGGCGACAAGCCCGACACCAAGGTGGGCGAACCGTGCACCACCGGGGCCGACGGGCTCTGCCAGGGCAAGGGCGTCGTGGGCACGTACTACTGGCAGGAGGTGAGCCCGCCGACGGGCTACTCGGCGCCGGAGGCCACGGTGTTCGGGCCGCTGGTGCTCAACACCGGGAACCTCGACGACGGGGTCGAGGTGACGGCCGTCAACCGGCTGATCCCGACCCCGACGCCCACCCCGACCCCGACGCCGACACCGACCGGAACGCCGAACCCGCCGACGACGACGTCGACCCCGGTCCCGGCACCCCCGGCCCCGCCGGCCCCCGGACCCGGGCACCTGCCCGACACCGGTGCGGGTGCGGCGATCCCGTTCGCCGTGGCGGGTGCGACGGTGCTGATCGCCCTCGGTGCGGCGCTGGTGCTGCTGGTCCGTAGGCGCAGGGCGCTCCGGCAGGGCTAGCACGGCCCCGGCCGGGCAGACCGGCACCGGCGCCCCGGTGCCGGTGCCGGATCGGGCGGGTTCGCGGACCACTGGTCCCCGAACCCGCCCGACTGTCGTGACCGGCCCACGACGGAACACCACGACCGACCGCGCACCGACCGCAGACCGACCCCGCGCACCGATCCCGCAGTCCGATCCACGAGAGAAGGCACCCGCATGGCCCGGAAGACGAGGAACGACACCCGCAGGCCGCGGCGGGGCCGCTGGCTCCTGACGCTGGCCGCGATCGCGGTGTGCGGCACCGCGGCGGGCGGTCTGGTCGTCTACCGGACGGTCTCCGACGAGGCCGACGAGCGGCCGGTGACCACCGACGAGGCCTCCCGGCTGGCCCTGTCCCGGCTGAACCTCTACCAGGCCGCCCCGGTCGGGGTGACGCTGACAGCGGCCGAGGGCGGGGGCGTCACCGTCCGGGTCGAGGGCGTCGTGGACTACCGCACCCACCGGGGAGTGGGCCGCTACCGGACCACCGGGTCGAGCGGCCCGCTCGACCACGGGCTGATCATCTGGGACACCGGCGGCCTCGGCCTGGCCCCCGAGCCGGTCGGCGTCGACGGCCCGGCGTGGCAGCAGGCCGAGCACGTGCCGCGACAGGGCTGGTCGCCGCGCGCCTACACCGCGGACCCCCTGGACGCCGGGCTCAGCCTGGTGGTCCAGCTCGGCGCGGACCGCCCCGACAATCCGCTGCTGCTCGCCCAGTCCGGGGCACGCTGGCTGGGCCGCGACCGGATCGACGGCCGCGGCTACGACCGCATCGCCGGGCCGCGCGCCCAGGGCTCCGCCCCCGACGGCGGGCGGTCGCCACTGACGTACTGGGTCGACGGTGACGGCGCCCTGCGGCGGGTGACGATGCGGATGGCGGGCCTGGGCACGCCGACCACGGCGGACTTCTCCGGCCACGACGCCACCGCCAAGCTCCCCGAGGCCCCCTGGCTGGCCGGCTGACGACGCCCGGTGATCGGATGACGGACGGAAGACGACGCGACCCGGTCATGGAGCGGAGTCCGAGCAGCCAGGAACCGTCCGGGCCGATCCGGTGGCCACGCGTCCACCTGCCGGCGCCCTTCGACCTCGAACTCGACACCACCCGCCGGTAGCCGGGGGCAGACGTCGTCGGGGTGGAAGCCCGGGCCGGGGGAGGCGTAGCGTCGACAGTGGTCGCGGGCGGGCCACCTCCTCTGGGTTGGAGCGCTGACATGCCAGGTACCGCGACCCCTCCCTCGGGACCGCCGCCGGGCCCGCCGCCGGGGCCCCCGCCGGGACCGCCGCCGGGCCCGCCGCCGGGACCGCCGCCGGGACCGCCGCCGGGACCGCCGCCGGGGCCCCCGCCGGGCCCGCCGGCCGGGCCGTCCGTGCTGACCGGCCACACCGCGGCGGTGACCTGCGTCGCCATCTCAGCCGACGGAAGCCGGGTCCTGTCCGGCAGTGAGGACCACACGCTGCGGCTGTGGGACCTCGCGGCCGGGGCGGAGCTGCGGCGCTGGGGCGCGCACGAGGACGGGGTGCAGTGCGCCGCCCTCTCGCCGGACGGGCGGCTCGCCGTGTCGGGTGGCGTCTGGGGGTCGGCGGTCGTCTGGGACACCGGCACCGGGACGGAGCTGCGCCGCCTCCAGGGGCAGGAGCAGGGTTGCCTGGCCGCGGTGTTCTCCCCGGAGGGCCGGTTGGTGGCGACCGGCTGCGGGGACCACACCGTGCGCTGCTGGGACCCGGCGACCGGGCAGGAGCTGCGGCGCTTCGCGGGGCACACCGCGGACGTCTCCGCCGTCGCGTTCTCCCCGGACCGCACGTGGGTGCTGTCCGGCGCCGCGCAGTACGACTTCGGCGCCGACCAGGTGCGGCTGTGGGACCTGGAGCGCGGCACGGAGCTGCGCCGGTTCGGCGAGCGGCTGTTCGGGGTCACCGCCGTCGGGTTCGCCGCCCGGGGCGGCCTCGCCGTGGCCACCACCATGGACTGCCGACTGCACGTGTGGGACCCGGTCTCGGGTGCGGAGACGGGCGACTTCGAGGTCGGCGCGGGCAACCTGCTGTGCCTGGCGGTGTCCCCCGACGGGCGGCGGCTGCTGACCGGCAGCGGTACCGACTACTACGACGCCGAGCTGCTCGCCACCCTCGGCGCCGACAACCGGGTGCGGCTGGTCGACCCGGCGGACGGCCGGGAGCTGGCCCGGTACGAGGGCCACACCGGAAACGTCAACGGTGTGGCCTTCACCCCGGACGGCCGGCGCGCCGTCTCGGCAGGCGCGGACCGCACGATCCGGCTCTGGGACCTCGGAGCGTAGTCTCCCGAACCGGTTGCCCCAGGTCACCCGCCGGTGGAATCGTGGCAGGAGAGAAGGTCGGATCGGATCCTGACATGGCCGAGCGGGCACGAGGAGAGCAGCACATCTCGACCATGGGAAGCCCAGCGGTCCGGGCCGCTCCCGGGCCCGGTGGGCGAGGTGTCCCCGGTGGGCGAGGTGTCGGGGCCTTCTGCGCGCTTCTCGGCCTGCTCCCCGTCACCCCCGTGCTGGCCTGGTCGTACGGGCTGGCGCCGTTCGCCGTCTGGTTCTGGTCGCTCACCGTGCCGAGCCTGGCCCTGCTCGCCGCCGCCGGCGCGGCGACCGCCCGCCGCCCACGCCGACGCAGCCTGCACCACGCGCTGGTGGTCGGGACCGTCGGCGGCCTGCTCGGCACCCTCGGCTACGACCTGTTCCGGGTGCCGTTCGCGCTGGCCGGGGTCCGGCTGTTCGCGCCGATCGACACCTACGGCGTGCTGGCCCTGGACGCGGACTCCTCCGACCCGCGCACCGCGCTGCTCGGCTGGGTGTTCCACTTCGCCAACGGCATCGGCTTCGGGATCGCCTACGCCGTCCTCGCCTCCGGCCGCCGCTGGCAGTGGGCCCTCGTCTGGGGCCTGATGATCGAGACCCTGGCGGTGGCCTCGCCCGTTGCGGGCGTCTACGCGCTGCGCGGGCCGGGGCTGATCGCCATCGCCTACGCCGGGCACCTGGCGTACGGGGCGCCGCTGGGCCTGCTGGCCGCAGATCCGGATCGCACCGTCCGCCGGCTGCGCGAGGTGGGGTCGCACACCACTGCGTACGCGCTGCTGGCAGTCCTCCTGGCGCTGGTGGTCTGGCAGCGGCCATTCAGCACACCCGCCGCCGTCCGGGCCGGTGAGCTGGTGGCGCCCGGCCCCAGCGCCGTGGTGCTGGACGGACGGTTCCACCCGCAGTACCTGCGGGTGCCCGCGAACGGCTGCGTGGCCCTGCACAACGGCGACCGGGTGCCGTACACCCTGCCCGCCGCCGTCGGCTCGCCGCGGCTGGAGCCCGGGCGCACGACCACGGCCTGCTTCGCCTCCGCGGGCAACGCCGTGCTGCGGGTGCGCACCTCCGCCCAGCCGTACGCGGGCGGGTTCGTCATCGTGGACCGGACGGAGCACTGAGATGACCGGGAGCGTCGAGATGACCGGGAGCGTCGAGATGACCGACGGAGCGCTGAGATGACCACGGCCACGGCTCCGCAGACCGTTCCCACCCTCGGCGAGGTCGCCCGGCAGGTGCCCCGGTGGCTGCGCGAGAACGTCTGGACCGCTGTGACCGGCGCGGTGGTCGGCGGCGTGATCGGCTACGCGACGAACGTGTTCCTGATCGCCGTCCGCTACGGCGGCTGGCGCAAGGTGCCGCACGGGGCGCCGGCCACCAGCCACGGCAACTTCTTCCAGGGCGCGCTGTTCTGGGGCCTGCTCACCACGGTGCTGTTCGGCGTGTTCGGCTACTGGCACGCCGTCGGCACCACGCGCTTCCTCGCCGACCTGCGCGGGCTGCCGCGCACGCTCGGCGCGCTGGTCCGGGGGGACCGGGCGGCCGCCGTCCACCTGCTGTGGGGCGCCGCGGTCGCCCTGCTGGCCGCGCAGGTCATCTCGCCCGCGGCCGGGGCGGTGCTCGCCATCGGGGTGCTCGCGGGCGCGCCGACCGTGCTGGGGAGCATCGTGTCGACGTTCCTGCGCCGGATCTGGTCGGCGGTGGTCAAGCAGGTCGCCCCGACCCGTCGGCACCGCGTCACCGGGGTCACCGGTATGACGGTGGGCATGCTCGGCTCGGCCGTGTCGCTGATCGTCGCCTCGCTCGTCACCGACAGCGTGGTCAAGTACGTGCTGGCGGGCGCCCTCGCGCTGGCCGCCGTCCTGATCGGCCGCACCGGCACCCGTCCGCCCGCCACCGCCTGCGTCCTGCTGCTCGTCGGGACCGCGCTCGCGCTGCACGGGTTCACCGACGCCCTCCCCGCCCACGCCGACGACGGCGGATCGCTCGAATGCGCGGGCAAGGCCTGGCTGAGCTGCACCGGCAGCAGCACGGTGCTGCGGTACTCCGCGGCCGGGGCGGTCGCGGCCGGCGCGGGCGGGATCCTGGGCTCCTTCCTCGGCCACCTCGCCGGCACCCTGGCGGGCGGACCGGACACCGGAGGACAGGACGAGGACGGCGGCCCGCCCTGGCAGCCGCAGCCGGGCATGCCGCCCGGCGACCGGGCGGCGATCAACAACTGGATCCAGGGGCTGCTGGACGACCCGGCCTTCCAGCGGTGGCGCGCCACCCACCCCGGCTTCACCGGACAGCCCACCGACGCCGAGTTCAACCAGTACCTCACCTGGCGTCACACCCAGGGCATGGCGGACCCGGCGCTGACCCTGCCCAGCTCGCGGGCGACGCTCCCGGTGGACGCCGGAGCGCTCCCGCCGCTCCCGGCGGAGGAGCCCCAGCCGTCGGCGGCTGCCCTGTCGTCGCTGGCCGCCCTGCCGCCCGGCCCCGAGCCACTCGACGAAGGGCCCGCCGGGGACATCCAGCCTGTGCCCGATCAGCCCCCCGCCCCGCCGGCACCCGCACCCACGCCAGCGCCGCCCGCACCCGACCCCGCCCAGGCGATCCGGGACCGGCTGGGCGCCCTCGACGCCGCCAATATGAACGACCCCACCTACTGGCAACAGCTGCAGACCCTCAAACAGGGCATCGACCCGGCTCAAGGCCTCACTGCCGACCAGCTGGAGACGATCAAGACCCTGGAGGGGAAGATCAGCTCCGCCGACACCACCGGGAACGAGGAGCGGGAGAAGTTCCGCAACAGGGGCATGGACCAGCTCGTCGCCAACGTGGAGCGGGGCAGCCAGGCCGAGCGGGACTACACCGACTACCTGCACCGGCTGGACGGCATCGAGGCCCGCGAGAACTACCTGAGCAACCTCGTCGACCGCCTCCCGCCCGGGCAGTTCGAGACGGCCAACCGGGTGCTGCAGCGGATCGAGAGCGGCGCCCCGGGCACCGACACCGAAGGCTCGCTGCGGCAGCTGACCACCGCCGTGTTCAACCAGGCGCAGGGCCAGTCCGAGCGGGAGGCGGCCGCGGCCCAGCTGGAGTCGATCGCGGCCGAGGAGCACGAGGCCGGCGCCACCCGGGTGCAGCACGTCGCCATCGCCGCCGAGATCCTGCTGGCCCCGTTCGCGGTGCCGCTGACCGCCGCCGGGGCTGCCCAGCTCGGGGCGTTCATGGTCGGCCGCAACGCCGTCCAGGGCCTCGCCGTCGGCTACGAGGAGGGCGGGATCGGCAAGGCCCTGCTCGGCGCGGCCAACGCGGTGCTGCCGATCAACACCCTTCAGGCCGCCTACCAGGCCACCATCGGCCAGGTGATCGACCCCAACAGCCCGGCCCCGCAGGCCGGTCGGGGCACGATCGCGCTCGCCTTCGTCCAGGACCTCGGCAACGCGGTGGGGCTGCACGGGCTCCTGAGCAGCATCGGTCCGGCGGCGGCCGAGGTGGCCTCCGAGACCTCCGTGCTGAACAAGCTGAAGGGCCCGGCGCCACCCGCCCAGCCGCCGCCCGGCCTGGTCCCGACGGCCACGGCCGCCACCGACGCCGCCTTCAGCGCCGAACAGGCCGCCGGGCGCAAGGCAGCGGACGAGTTCCAGCAGATGGCGAGCGACCTGCGCGCCCTGCGGGCGCAGAAGGCGAGCGCGGACGAGATCGCCGCGGCCCAGCAGGCGTTGAAGCAGAAGGCCATCGAGATCAACTCCCAGTACCAGGGCAAGGCCACGCTGAAGACCGTGCCCAAGGAGATCCAGGGTGAGTACGCCGGGGTCCTCGAACCGGTGCTGACGACGTCGCGGGAGCAGCAGGTCGCCGAACTCAACGCGCAGGGCTGGAAGAGGGGCGGACGACCGCTGACCGTCGACGACCTGGAGGACCTGCGCAACGCCAAGAGCCTGGGCACCGTCGGGATGGACCGCGACCTGGCCCTCACCCAGAAGGCCTACCGCGAGACGCTTGCACAGCTGGAGAAGGCCCCGCCCACCTCGCAACGCGCCGAGGACCTGTACAAGAAGCTCCAGGAGATCAGGACCGCCGATCAACTGACGCTCAACGGCGCCCCGGTGAGCCCGTCCAAGGCCAACGACGCGTTCCAGCAGGCGTACAACAAGGCGTACCACGATGCGACCGGCGGCCAGGACGCGGGCAAGGCGCTGCAGTCGGTGACCCAGAGCAAGCACCCGGAGGCTTACCAGGACCTGCCGGTGCTCAAGAACGACGCCCTCGGCTACCCGCCCGATCCCAAGTGGGCCGCGCAGACCGGGTCCGTGACCACCTACAAGACCTATATGAATCCGCACGAGCTGAGCCCGGGCAGCGCGCTGCAGGAGACCGCCCGGGGCGTGGCCAAGGACATCTCCACCAAGCTCGAACCGATGATGTACTACTACAAGGGCGCGGACCCCGCCGCCTACCAGCGGGTCCTGGACATGAAGAGGTTCCTCACCGACTGCGGCAAGGGCATGTACACCCCGTCGCAGATGGAGCTGTTGTCCAAACAGAACTTTGGCACCTCGATCAACGGCCTCGCCCAGCAGGTCGATTCGAACCTGGCGGCCTTCGTCCAGAGCCACGGCGATCTGCAGCCCGCGTTCCGCGCCCTGCCCGGGCCCGGCCTGAGCGAGGTCGGCGGCGTCGCCGCGCAGGCGGTCGGCGGGCAGGCCGGGACGGTGGCCACGGGCATCGCCTCCGGCCCGGACCCCGGGAGCGAACCGCGGAAGGAAAGGTGAGCCATGGACACCGAAGCGGCCCTCACCAGGACCGAGACCGAGACCCCGGACCTCTCCTCGCCGGGCGGCCTGGCCCGCACCATCCGCCTGCGCCGGGCCGAATTCGGTCCGCTGGCACGCCACGTGGACCTGCCCGAGCCGGGCGTCCTGTCGCCGCTGCCCGACCTGGCCGCCGCCGGTGCCGACGAGGCGGGCTCCGACACCCCCGAGTCCGTCCGCGAACCCGGCGAACTGCTCCGGGAGTTCACCGGGCTGTCCACCGTCACGGTACGGGCCGCGCTGCTCCCGCTCGCCGTCCCGGACCGGGTGGTGGACGCCCGCAGCGCCCTGTTCGACAGCGCGCCCACCCAGTGCCGGCTGTACGCCTCGCACCAGGCCGAGGCCGTCTTCGTCGGCCTGCGGCCCGGGCCGGCCGGAGAGTACGAGCTGATGGCCCCGTTCGCTCCCCAGGACCTCGCCTGGTGGGTGCAGCTCCAGGTGCAGTTCTCCAACGGGCAGCCGATCCCGTTGCCGTCGGCGATGGAGGAGCTGACGGCCGAGGAGCTGGCCTTCCTGCTGGTGCTGGTCGACGCGTACAAGACCGCCTTCTTCCGGTCCTTCGCCGGGCGACGGCAGCGGCCCACGCCGGTCACCGTCTCCCTGACGGACGTCCTGGAGGCCCAACAGGACGCCCTTCGGGTGGCCGACCGGCGCTGGATCAGCCACTGCGTCGCGGAACTGTTCGCGGCCCAGCTGCACCCCGGCGGGCGGACCGGCACGCTCCTGCCGCCGGTCACCGCCGCCGTCGCCGAACGGGAGCTGCGCCGGTACGCGGCCGCCGGGGACCTCGAACCGGCCGGGACCGGCAATCCGCAGGCCTACGAACTCGGACTCACGCTGGCCACCTTCGCGGGCACCCTGTTCACCTGGATCAGCCTGCTCGCCCTGCACGACGTCCAGGTGGTCGGCTACGAGGCGGGCCGTGCCGTCGCGCAGGAGGACATGGTCCTGTTCGTCGTGACCGAGCCGACCGTCTGGACTCTCGTCAGCCAAGGCCTCACCCGGGCCGGGCAGGACTGGTCGGACGTCCGCTTCGGGCTCCGGGCGCTCGGCGTCGTGGAGGCGACCGACCTGGCCGGCGACTTCCTGCGGCCGATTCCCGGGCTGTCGCTGCCCGAGGACTTCTACTGGCCGGAGCCGGAGCCGGAGCCGGAGCCGGAGCCGGAGCCGGTGACCGAACCGCTCAGCCGCGCGCCCGCGGCGCCGGTACCGCCCACCGAGCCCGCCTTCCGCCCCACCCACCGGGTCCCGCCCGGCGGCATGTCCGCCTGGACCGCACCTGACCCGGCCCTCACGGCCGTCACCAGGATCGACGGGCGAGTCGAGCTGCAGGTGCTCGAACGGGCCGGGGACTGGGCGCACATCGTCTGCTCCAACGGCTGGTCGGCCTGGGTGGACGGCCGGCGGATCGAGGAGATCGGGTCGTAGGGGCCCGGCCGCTACGGGATGGTGAAGGTGCTCAGCGCGGTGGCGAGGACAGGCCGGTAGGAGGTCCAGTCGGAGTCCGGGGTGGAGAGGTAGACGGTGTACTCGGTGCCGTTCGGGGCGAGGAATGACTGCGCGCCCACGTGGGCCGAGCCGAAGGTGAACTCCCAGTAGGCGCCCGGGTTGCCCTGGTAGGTGTTGGTGCGCAGGTCGATCCGGGTGTAGCCGCCCTGCTGGGCCAGTGACTGTTCGATCTCGCGGAAGCCGTCGACGGGGGTCTGTCGGGAGGGGTTGGGGACAAGGGCGAACCGCAGCACGTGGCCGCCGCTGTCCGGCGAGTAGTCGCCGCCGCCCAAGCCGTTGTCGGTCCGTGTCCAGCCGGTGGGGGCGGCGAAGCTGAAGCCCGCCGGGTCGGTTGTCCGGACGTAGCCGGGGGGCACCGTGGGCCCGGGGGTCTGCGGTGCAGCGGTCGACGGCGTCTGGGGTGTCGGTGTCTGGGGTGTCGGTGTCTGGGGTGTCGGCGTTTGGGGTGTCGGCGTCGGTGTTGGCGTCTGGGGTGTCGGCGTTGGTGTTGGCGTCTGGGGTGTCGGCGTTTCGGGGGTCGACGGTGGGGCCGTGGGGGTCTCGGGTGTCGACGGCGCGGTGGCCGACGGCGGGGTGACCGGGGCCGTGACGGTCGTGTGGTGCTGCGTGCCGCGGCCGACCAGCAGGAAGACCAGCCCGCCGATCAGCGCCAGCGCGAGCAGCACCGCCGTGATCACCACCCCGGGCCGCCGCGCCGCCGGAGGCCGCTCACCCGGCGATGGGGCGAGCGCCGGTACGGCTGGCTCCCGGCCCGGCACTGCCTCGGCCGTCGCCGGGCCGACGGTGAAGCCCGCGGCCACCCGGTCCAGCATGTGCCCGGTCCACTCCGCACCCGGCCGCTGCGCCGGATCGGCGCGCAGCAGCGACGTGATGACCGGTGCGAGCGCACCGGCGCGACGCGGCTCGGGCGGCTGCCCCGCCTCCGGCGGCCGGCCCTCCACGGCCGCGTACAGCGTGGCGCTCAGCGACCACAGGTCCGCCTCGGGGCCGGGCGGACGGCCTGCGGCCCGCTCGGGCGCCTGGTACGCGGGGGAGCCGTCGTGCGGGCGGTCCGCGAATGCCGTGAGCCCCGCCCGTCCCTGCTCCAGCACCACCCGGTCCGGTTCGACGGCGCCGTGCACCAGCCCGGACCGGTGCCCCACGACCAGTGCGGCCAGGACCTGGGCGCCGATCCGGGCGGCCTCGCGCGGCGGCAGCGGGCCGTCAGTGGCGATCACCTCGGCGAGGGTCCGCCCATCGGCCATCGCTCCGCTCCAACCGTGCCTCGGCCCCCACGGTCAGTCTCCCGCCAGGGCTCATCCGGGGCCATCGGGCGCCGGTCGGGGTGCCGACCGCGAGGGGGTGGCGATGCCGCATGATCGCCCCCCGCTGTCCGGCGTGGCCGCCCCGCCAGGATGCCGGACCCTCGCGGCGGCGCCTAGACTCGTGCGCCGTCCTTCGAACGGGCTTGCACCGGCAGGCCGTTGGTGAGGTCCTCGACGAGGAGGCGCCAGGCGATGGCGTCGGCGGCGGTGCGCAGTTGCGGGCTGCGCGGGCGGCCGGCGTCGGCGTCGAGGCGGGCGTTGAGCCAGTCGGACCAGGCGTGGGCGAGGGCCCGGACCTCGCGGATGCCGCGCTCGGTGTTCACGAGGGCGTCGCCGTCGCGCACGAGGTAGCCCTCGGTGGCCATCCGGTCGAAGACGGGCTCCAGGACTTCGGGCGGGATCCGTTTGCGGGCGGCGATGAGCTCGAGGTCGGCGCGGCCGATGGCCTTGGTGTGCTGGGCGACCTCCATCAGCGCCCAGGCGCCGGCGAGGTCCACCCGGGTGTCGGCGCCGGAGACGATGGTCCGGACGGTGTCGAGGTCCACACCGCGGACGATCTTGCAGACCGAGTACT
>NZ_JBEORY010000055.1:0-65083 GCF_040302665.1 Kitasatospora sp. NPDC097691
CGGCGCCCCACGGGCCCCATCCCCGCCCGCGCGCGGGGGGGTGGTGCCCCGGGCCCACCGGGCGCGCCGCCCCTGGCAAGGGGGCGCCGCGACGAATCGACCTGCCAAACCGGCTGGGCGAGATCGCGGCCTCGTGCACCTGCCCGAGTGGGCCTGGGCTGGGGATCGCCACAGGTCGGGGCTGCCTCTGAGGTCTACAGATCAACTGCAGCTGCGTGCAGGTCAGTTATCGCCGAAGTCGAAGTGGGCGGTGACGGGTGCGTGGTCGCTCCATCGCTCGGCGCGGTGCGGTGGTTGATGAGCCTCGACGGTGACGCGCTCGCCCTGCAGCAGCGCGACCCGGGCGTCGGTGCGGTGACCCGGCCGCGCGCCTGTCTGCTGCGGACGGTTGCTGCTGCCAGGATGGCCGCGTGACGTTCGACAGGTGAAAGGGGCGGCCGCCGATGGTGTCGGACGAGGCCGTGATCGGCTGCCCCGGCGTGCTGGTGATCGGCACCCGGGGTGCCGCCGGCCCGGGCGAGGTCCTGGTGAAGATCAGGGGCGGTTCGGAGAGCTTCCTCGCCTGGTCGGAGGAGCCCCTGCCAAAGGGAACACCCGTCCTGGTGATCGAATCGCGCGGTACTCGCCAGGTCGACGTCATCGCGTGGATCGACCCCATCGGCAACCCGGGTTCCGACCGTGCCGACGGACTTCGCTGAGGAGACAATCAGGATGTTCGGCTATCGCGTTCCCGCCCCCGACCAGGCGATGCTGATCTCTGGCGGAAGACGAGGCCTTGCGGGCGCACCGTTCCGAGTGGTGACCGGGCACGGCACGTTCGTCCTGCAGATCTTCCGCAAGGTCCGATTCCTGACCTTGGCGATGTGCGAAGCAGAGGTCGCCGAAACCTGCGTCACCAAGCAGGGCATCGCGCTGACGGCGCGGGCGGTGATCGCCTTCAAGGTGGGCAACGACACCGAGAGCATCGTCAACGCAGGCCAGCGCTTCCTCTCCGACCAGGACCAGATGTCCGTGCTGACCGGCCGGATCTTCGCCGGACACCTGCGCGCCATCATCGGCTCGATGACGGTCGAGGAGATCGTCACCGAGCGGCAGAAACTCGCAACCGAGGTGCTCGACACCTCGAAGGCCGAGATGGCCAAGATCGGCCTCATCGTCGACTCGCTCCAGATTCAGTCGATCGACGACGGTGACACCGGCTACATCGCCGCGATGTCGGCCCCGCACCGGGCGGCCATCCAGCGCCAGGCCCAGATCGCCCAGGCGCAGGCCACCCAGGCCGCAGTGGAGGCGGAACAGCAGTCCGCCCGGAAGCAGGCCGAGTACGCCCGGGAGACGGCGGTCGTGAAGGCGCAGTACGCCGCCGAGGTGGACCGGGCCCAGGCCCAGGCCGCCCAGGCCGGTCCGTTGGCGCAGGCGAACGCGCAGCAGGAGGTGCTGGCGGCGCAGACCGAGCTGGCCCAGCGCGCGGCCGAGCTGCGCCAGCAGCAGCTGGTCGCCGAGGTCGTGAAGCCGGCCGAGGCGGAGGCCGAGCGGATCAGGGTCCTGGCGCTGGCCGAGGCGGAGCGGATGAAGATCCAGGCCGAGGCGGCGGCCTCGCACGACCGGGTGGCGCTGGACCGGATGCTGATCGACCAGCTGCCGCAGATCGTCAAGGAGGCGGCCGGTGGGCTCGCGGGCGCCAATGTCAACGTGCTCAACGGCGCCGACGGCTTGGGTGAGATCGCCGCCGGCTTGGTCGGCCAGGGCCTGACGATCCTGGACTCGGTCCGCCGGGGCCTGGGCGCACCGCAGGGCCGCGTCGAGCAGGACGGTGAGCCGGTCGGCCTCGAGTGAGGGAAACGCCGTAGATCGTGCGGGTAAGGGGCCGGCCCCGGAATGCCAAACGACTCGAACGCACACGATCGGTGGATCGTATCGTGACCCGCGTGCGGGTTCAGCGTCGGACGCGCCGTCAGGCGGTCTGAGGGTGTCGACGAGGGAGGCTGGGCTTCGCTCCGGCTGAGATATCGCCATTCGTGTGGCGCAACGCGGCGCGCGTCGGCTTGTGCGAACGGGTCGCGCCGGATTGTCTGGGTCGCGTCAATCAGCATGTCCGCCGTCAGCCAGAATGTCCTCTGGCGGGATTCCAGGAGCCATCATGCGTACACGAAGCCTCTCTGTCGCGGCCGCAGCCGCCATTCTCGCCCTGGTCCAGCCGGGCATCGCCACCGCGGACAGCGACCCCAGCACCACGGTCACGTTCACCGTCACGTCCGGCGCGTTGTCGCTGTCGGTGCCGGCCAGCGCCACCCTCGGCTCGGGAGCGCCCGGCACCACGATCAGCGCACCGATCGGCCCCTGTACCGTCACGGACGACCGCGCCCTCCTCTCGGCCTCCTGGACGGTGACCGCGGCGGAGACGGACTTCGCGAGCGGATCGTCGACCATTCCCGCCACCGATGCCACCTACACGGTCGGGACGGTGACGACGACCGGCACCATCACCGCCACCGCGACGAACGTGACGCTGAGCAACTCCGCGCAGACGGTGCTCACCGGGACCGCCGGTGTCGGGGACAACACCGCGAGCTGGAACCCGACAGTCGCCGTGAACGTGCCCGCCAGCGCCGTCGGCGGAACCTACACCGGAACGCTGACCCAGTCCGTTGCCTGACGGAACGAAGGGTGTGCGCCGGTTCTGGACTCTCCTGCTGATGCTGGCCTTCGTGCAGGCCGCCGGGGTGATGCCGGCGGCGGGGCAGGCAGCCGGGGCGCCCTCCCCCCGGGATCCGGCTGCGGGCAGGAGCATCGCCATCAAGCTCCTCGATGCTCCGGAGAACCGCCGTGCCGATCCCAGAGCGCATGCCTACATCGTCGACCATCTCGCGCCCGGCTCGACCATCGAACGGCGGGTGGAGATCACCAACGAGTCGTCCACACCAATGCACGTCAACGTCTACGCCGCGGCAGCCACCATCGCGAAGGGTGAGTTCACCTTCGCGCCGGAGCGCACCCCCAACGAGCTGACCGGCTGGACGTCATTCGATGCGGCGGACCTTGAGCTGGGAGCCTCCGAAACGGCGCGGGTGCGCACCACCATCCGCGTGCCCGGGGACGCCGCCGCCGGGGAGCGGTACGGCGTCATCTGGGCGCAGACGAGCGCCCCCACGGATCGCTCGCACACTCTGACGGTGCTGGGCCGGGTAGGCGTCCGCATGTACGTCGACGTCGGTCGCGGTGACGAGCCACCCTCGGACTTCACGATCGAACGGCTCTATCCGGCCCGAGCCCGCGACGGGCGTGGAGAGGTTCACGCCCGGATCCGCAACACGGGGGGTCGCGCGCTGGACATCAGCGGGACACTGTCCCTCCTCTCCGGACCGGCCGGACAGCACGCCGGACCGTTCTCGACCGCCAAGACGGGCGCCACACTGGCTCCGGGCGACAGCGGGGAGGCGGTCGTCCCACTGGACGCAACGCTGCCGAACGGCCCGTGGGTCGGGGAGCTCACGCTCGGAAGCGGCCTGGTCCAGCGCAGCGCCCGCGCCACCATCACCTTCCCGTCGACTCCCGGCAGCGTCGGAGCGGACGCCGCGTCGGTCGCTCTGCAAGGGGACTTCCCCACCTCGGTGGTCGCCTGGCTTTCGGCCCTCGCCCTCGCCGCTCTCTGCCTTCTGCTCTCCAGGTTCCTCCGGCGCCGTCGATGACGACTCCGACCACGACCCGCCCTCGCAGTCGGCTGATCTGCTCCGTGAGCGATGTATGACGGTCCTCGTCGAGCGCGTCACCGCTCCTTCTGCGCCGGCGCCATCCTCGGCGGCGCGCCGATGTCGGCACACCTCTCGTCCGCCCCCAGCCGTGCGGATGCTTTAAGTAATGCGCAGGTCACTATGGGTATCCACAGCTTGTTCTCGACGGTTGGAAGCGGAGATGTCGGTGTTCGGACACGGGAGAGGGCGGGCCGGAGCAAGCCGCGGCACGGGAGGTACGGGCGGCGTGTTCCGATCCTGGCTGAGGGCGCGGGCCCGGAGGGCGGGGGTGGTCACGCTGACCGGGCTGGCCGTCCTGGCGATCGTCCTGGCCACGGCCTGGACCGCGACGGTTCAACCCGCCTACGTCGCCCAGGCCGGCGACTCGACGACGCCGGCGGTCGAGCCTTTCACCGCCATTGGCCTCACCAAACCCGGTGGCACCACCACTGGCCCCGGCGGCACTGCCAGAGCCGGCAGTATCGGCAATACCAGCCTCACGTTCACGGTCATCCCAGTCAGTCTGACCATCGCCAAGAGTCACACGGACCCCTTCATCAAGGGCGAGGACGGCGTCTACATCATCACTGTGGGTAACCTCGCGACGGCCAGCCCGACCAATGGCACCACGGTCACCGTCCACGACCGCCTCCCCGAAGGTCTTCGGGCCGAGAGGATCAGCGGCGCGGGATGGACCTGCATTCCGGCCACCCTCACCTGTACGCGCAGCGACATCCTGCCTGCCGGTCACAGCTACCCACCCATCACCCTGAAGGTCGATGTCTCCTGCCACGCCCGTGAGCGGGTCACCAACACCGCTACCGTCACCGGAGGAGGTGACAGCGCCACCCACACCGCCACCGACCCCACCACGATCAAGCGCCACGGGCATGGCGACGACGGGCATGGCGACGACGGGCATGGCGACGACGGGCATGGCGGCCACGACGGGCATCATGACCACTGCGATGACCCCGACCACTGGTAGCACTCAGCCCGCATGGACGTAGCGGGAGGTGGTGGAGGTCCTCCGTCTCTGCAGCGGACCTCCACCACCTCCCGCTCCGGAGGACGACCCCTACGGAAACAGCCTCTTCCCATCGGCCGAAGGCCGAAGCCTGCTGCAGAAGGCCAAAGCGGTCAGGCCGGCGTCCTGGCCTGGTAGTCCGTCAAGTCGGCTGCGATCGTGTGCTCGTGTCGTCTCGACGGCCGGTGAACGGTGCTGGGCTGCAGCCGAGTCCACCGTCACCGGTTCGGCTCGCCATGCAGGTCGCCGATCCGGGTGACCCAGCAGTTCGAGCTCTGGCCGGTGGCGGCGAGGGCCCGCTGGGCGGCGGTGCCGTCGTGGTGGACGTGGAAGCCGGGGCTGGGCCCGGACGCCACGCCGCGGCCCGCTCGACGGCGGCGTAGGGTCGTGGTGTGAGTGGTAGCGACGCCGGTCCGCGGTTGCGGCTGGCCGAGCTGGTCGCCGCGCTGTCGTTGGGCGTCGACCTCGGCTTCGGCCAGCCGATGGAGCACGTGCTGCGCCAGTGCCTGATCGCCCTGCGCCTGGCCGAGCGGATCGGCCTGGACGACGAGGAGCGGGTCGCCGTCTACTACACGGCACTTTTGGTGAACGTGGGTTGCCACTCGGATGCCCACGAGCAGGCGAAGTGGTTCGGTGACGACATCGCGTTGAAGGCCGGCAAGTACCGCTACGAGCAGCGCAGCCTGGCCGGTGCCGCCGCGGCGGTGCGGCTGATCGGGTCGGGCAACCCGCCGTTGCACCGGTTGCGGGTCGGGCTGGCGTTCGCCCTGGGCGGTTTCCACGAGGTGGACCGGATGATCAGCGGCCATGCCGCCCTGGCCACCTCGCTGGCCGGGCGACTCGGACTGCCGGACTCCGTCCGGCGCGCGGTGGCCGCCTCCTACGAGCAGTGGGACGGACGCGGATGGCCCGGGGAGGTCAAGGGCGAAGCCGTACCGATCGCGTCGCGCCTGGCGCAGTTGGCCGAGTTCACCGAGGTCGCGCACCGCGTGGGCGGCACCGCGGCCGCCACGGCGCTGGCCGAACGGCGCGCCGGATCCCAGTTCGACCCCCGTCTCGCTGCCGTGCTGTGCCGGGACGCCGAGACGGTGCTCGGCGAGCTGGACGCGGTGCACACCTGGGAGGCGGTGATCGCCGCCGAACCGGCGCTGGGGGTGTGGCTGGGCGGAGAGCAGTTCGAGCAGGCGCTGCTGGCCGTCGCGGACTTCGTCGACCTGAAGTCGCCCTACACCCTGGGACATGCGCGGGCCGTGGCCGAGCTGGTCGACGCGGCCGCCGCCGGTCTGGGCCTGGCCGAGGAGCAGCGGGCCCAACTCCACCGGGCCGCCCTGCTCCACGGCCTGGGACGCCTGGGCGTGTCGAACGCGATCTGGGACAAGCCCGGGCCGCTCGGAACGGGCGAATGGGAACGGGTGCGCCTTCAGCCCTACCTGACGGAGCGCATGCTCTGCCAGTCGCCGACGCTGGCACCGCTCGGGGCGATCGCCGTGCAACACCGGGAGCGGCTGGACGGCTCCGGCTACCCGCGCCGACTCACGGCGCCCGCCATCTCCCGGCAGGCTCGGATCCTCGGCACGGCGGACGCCTACCGCTCCATGATCGAGCCACGGCCGCACCGCGACGCGCTGACCGCACCGCAGGCCGCCGCCGAGCTGCGCGCCGAGGCCGCAGCCGCTCGACTGGACGCGGAGGTCGTCGCGGCGGTGCTCGCCGCGGCGGGGCATCGCGTTCCCCGTCGAACCGCTGGACCCGCCGGTCTGACCGGCCGAGAGGTCGACGTGCTGAGGCTGCTGGCCCGCGGCCTGTCCAACAAGGAGATCGCGAGCCGCCTGGTCATCTCCCCGAAGACCGCCCGCAACCACGTCGAGCACATCTACGCCAAGATCGACACCTCCAGCCGCGCCGGCGCCTGCCTCTTCGCCCTGGAGCACGGCCTGCTGCCGCAGGCCGAGGCGGCCACCGCGTGAGGACGCCGCGAAAGATGGGGCAACCGCCCCACGCGATACCCGCCCCCGGTCCGTAGCGTCGAAGGTGTACCGGGCGCATGAGCCCGGTGGTGAGGAATCGAGGCAGCCATGAGCATCCACACGGCGTTCTTCGCACTGGTCTACGACCGTGCCATGGCCGGGGCCGAGGAGGCGGGGCTGCGCGAGCGGCGGCGCCGGCTGATCGCCCGAGCAACCGGCGAAGTCCTGGAGATCGGTGCCGGGACCGGCGCCAACCTAGAGCTGTACGGCCCGGGCGTGCGCTCCCTGACCGTCACCGAACCCGGGGCCGCGATGCTCCGCCGACTCGACCGACACGTCCGGGAAGCGGCACCGCACACCACCGTGCTCCGCGCCCCGGCCGAGGACCTCCCCTTCGAGGACGACAGCTTCGACACGGTCGTCTCCACCCTGGTCCTGTGCGGCGTCTCCGACCAGCCGCGCGCCCTGCGCCAGATCGGCCGAGTACTGCGTCCTGGCGGACAACTGCTCTTCCTCGAACACGTACGCTCCCGAGACCCGCGGCTCGCCCGTACCCAGGACCGCTTCAACTGGCTCAACCGCCTGGTCGTCTGCTGTGAATGCAACCGCCCGACCCTCGATTCGATCGAGGCTGCCGGCTTCGAAGTCGGGTCCGTCGAGCACGGCGAACTGCCCAAGGCGCCGCCGTTCGCCCGCCCACTTGTCCTCGGCACCGCGCGGCGGCCGCAGAAGGTCGACGCCCCGAGCCCGCACCCGCACGGAACCACCAGGACCCGAACCCGGGAGGCGCCCTGAGGCTTCCGGAGACAGACCGCGCAGTGGATACCCCGGTTATCGAGCAGCGGATGCGCGCCTACGCCTTCGCCGCCGTCCGAGACTCCCGCCGCACCGCCGACCGGTTCGCGAGCGGCGGCCGACTCGGGCGCACCGTCTTCAAGGGCGCCCCGCGCACCATCGATGCGGTGCCGGCCGAGCGGGACCGGGTGTTCACCCGGGTCGGCGAGGACCGATCCCCGCCGGGAGGGCCCGCCCGCCTCAGTCCGCCGCCCGCCTCAGTCCGCCGTCCGCTCCAGGGTGGCGAGGATCTCCAGCAGCCGGTGCACGGCAGCGTCCGGGCCGTCCGGGCGGTGGACGGCCGCGATCGTGCTCTCCAGGTAGGGCGAGCCGCCGAGCAGCGGGCGGTGGACCACCCCGGGGACGCCCAGCGAGCGCACCTGCTCGGGGACGAGCGCCAGGCAGAGATGGTGGGCGCGGTGGCCGCCGCCCACCGGGCCCGCAGGCCCCAACTGCGGGCGGCACTCGCCCGGTTCCGGACCAGCGGTGGGAACGAGTCGCGGGAGGCACCGCTCGTGCTCGGCCTGGCCGAGCTGTTCTGCGCGCTGCTGGAGGAGGACCACGAGCAGGCGGCGGAGCTGGCCGCGCGGCTGGCCGCCGCCGTCCCGCCGGACGAGGAGAACTACTTCCACCTCGCCGGCAGCCACGGGCTGGTCCTGCTGCTGTCCGTGCTGGCCGGGAGAGCCGACCGCGCGGAGGTCGAACGGATCACCGCGAGTCAGGCGGGCCGGATGCGGTGGAACCGGCAGTTCGTCGGCTTGGCCCGGGCGGTCCTGTACGGTCGGGAAGGTCGCCCGGCCGAGGCGGTGGCGGCGTGCCGCGCTGCGCAGGCCGACGCGGCGGTCTTCCCGACGGCTCGTCACCTCGGCCTGCGTCTGGTCGCTGACGCCGCGGTCACCGACGGATGGGGGGAAGTCCGCGACTGGTTGGCCGAAGCCGAGACGTACTTCCACCACTCGGGTGCCGACGCCATCGCCGCCGCGTGCCGCTCCCGGCTGCGTTCGCTGGGCGCTCCGGTCGGGCAACGCCGCACCGGCACGGATCGGATTCCGGCCGAACTCGTCGCGCTCGGCGTCACCATGCGCGAGTACGACGTCTTCTGCCTGCTGGTCGAACGCGTCGGCAACAAGGCCGTGGCCGCCCGCCTGCAGATCTCTCCCAGGACGGTCGAGAAACACATCGCCAGTCTGATCGGCAAGACCAACTCCGCCACCCGCGCCCAGCTGTGCGACTTCGTGGCGGACTTCCTCGCCACGCGGTAGGCCTGCGGGGAATCTGACCCGCCACCCTGTCAGAGATGGTGATGGTGTGTCAGAGTAGTGGAGTGACAGTGCAGGCGACTCGGTCGGTTCCGCTGCCTGCGGCGTCCGCCGCCTGGTGGCTGCCCGCACTGTCGTCGGCCGAGCGCGATGCCCTGCCGCCCGGACGGACGCCGCGCTGGGCCACGTTGGTGGAACAGGCGCTGCGTTGCGCCGACTCGGCGCCCGGCGGGCGGATCCGCCCGCTCCCTGGGGCGGGCCCCGAGGGCCGACTGCTGCATCCGCTGCGGCCGTTCCTGCGGACCACCTCCCACCACTTCGCGGCGGCGAACCCTGCCGCGGTAGAGCGGCGAGCGGTGTGGGCCGGTGCACGGCGCCACCTGGCCGGCGGCTTGGTGCGGCTGGCTGGACGCACGCTGGTACAGGAGTTGGGACACGCGCGTGCGGCAGGAACCCTGCCCGGGCAGGACGGGCGGGAGCGGTTCGACGCGTTCCTGAGCGAGGTCGCCGCCGGGCCGGCCCTGGGCGCGGTGCTGCACCGTCATCCCGTGCTGGCCCGGCTGCTGGCCGAACGGTGCATACGCACCGTGGCCACAGCCACCGAACTGCTGGAGCGGCTCCACGCGGACCGAGAGCAGCTCACCGCCGCCCTGCTCGACGGCGAGCCCGGTCGGTTGACCCGGGTCCGCTTCGGACTGGGGGACCCGCATGCGGCGGGCCGGTCCGTCGCCGTGCTGGAGTTCGACGGCGGTCGGCGCCTGGTGTACAAGCCGCGCCCGCTCGGTCTGCACGCCCGGTGGAACGAACTGCTCGCCTGGTTCGGCCGACGCCGGCCCCAACTGGCGGCGCGAGCCGTTCGGTTGCTCCCGCAGGCGGAGTACGGCTGGGCCGAGTACGTCGCGCCGAGCCCATGCCGGTCCCAAGCCGAAGTCGGGCGGTTCTACGAGCGGCTCGGCGCCCAGCTCGCGCTGCTGCACGTGGTGAACGCGGTCGACATCCATGCCGAAAACCTCATCGCCGCGCGCGACCAGCCGGTCGTGGTGGACGTGGAGACGCTGTTCCACCCGTGCTGGGTGCCCGTCACCGATGGCGGCGCCGATCCGGCTGCCCGGGCGCTCGCCGCGTCCGTGCAGCGGACCATGGTGCTGCCGAACCCGCGCTTCGGCGACGGCGGTTCACTCGACCTCTCGGCACTCGGTGGCCAGGCCGACCAGTGGACGCCGGACCCGATGCCCGGGTGGGCGGACGCGGGCACCGACCTGATGCGGCTGGTCCGCCGCCCGGCCCGCTGGCCGGGCGCCGACAACCGCCCGATGCTGGCCGGGAGACCCGCCGATCCGGCCGACCATCTCGACCGGCTGCTGTGCGGATTCCGTGCCGGCTACCGGGTGATCGCCGCACATTCCCATGAACTACTCGGTGAGCGGGGGCTGTTGTCCCGCTTTGCGGGTGAGGCGATGCGCCTGGTCGCGCGGCCCAGTCAGAGCTATGCGACGCTGCTCGCCGAGGCGACCGAGCCGGAGCTGCTGCGCGACCGCTCCGGTCGGGAGCGAGCCTTCGCCGCACTGCACGACGAGACCGGCCACCCGCACCTGCACGTGCTGGCGCCCCACGAACTCAACGACCTGCTCGCCGGCGATATCCCGTTCTTCACCATGACCCCTGCCGACCGCACCCCGCGGACCTGGGACGGTCGTGAACTCCCGTTACTGCTCGACGAATCCGGGCTGACGGCCGCCGGCAGGACGATCCGGGAGATGTCGGAGGGCGACCTCGACCGGCAGGCATGGCTGATCCGCGCCTCCCTGGCCGCCGGACGACGGTCTCCGGGCCGCCATGCTCCGGGCCGCCATGCTCCGGTGCGCCCCGCTGCCGAATCCAAGGACGACTACGACGGTGACCTCGGTGCCCAGGCGCTGGAGCTCGCACGAGGGATCGGGGAGGACTTGCTCGCCCGGGTTTGTCGGGGCGAGGGCCGGGTGAACTGGCTCGGGCTGCAGGAGGCCGGGCCAGGACAGTGGGCGGTGTTGCCGCTGGGCATGGCGCTCGGCGACGGCTACACCGGCCCGGCGCTGTTCCTCGCCGAGCTGGGCCGGCTCACCGGGGCGGTCCGCTATCAGGAGGCCGCCGACCAGGCCGTCCGCGTCCTCCCCCGGCTCCTGAGGCTCTTGGCGGAGCACCCCGAACTCGCGCGTGCCGTGGGGCCGGGCGGCTTCTCCGGGCTCGGCGGCATCAGCTACGCCACCGCCCGGCTCGCCACCCTGCTGGACTCCCCGGAGCTGAGCGCGGCCCTGCCCACCGGCCTCGCCGCACTTCACACGGCCGCTGTCGATCCGGCAGCTCCCATGGACATCGCCGACGGCCTGGCCGGTGCCCTGCTCGCGGCCGAGGCCGTGCACGCTCAGACGCGGCTGCCGGCAGCTGGTGAACTCGCCCACACGGTCAGGACCTTGGCGGACCATCGGTCTCGTCCCGAGCGGCCCGGATTCCTCCACGGCCACGAAGGCGTCGCGTGGGCCCTGCGGGAGCGAGCGGCGGTGGACCTGGCGGACGCCGACGGCCCCGGCCGGTGCCCGGACTGGGACGGCCGGGCGCTGCGCGCCCGCAAGGCGGACCAGCACCGCGCTCTGCTCGCCGACCGCGTGCCGATGCCGGGCCACTCGCTCCGCCACGGCGAACTCGGTCTGCTGGAACCACTGGTGGAACTGGCGCCGACCGATGCCGGCCAGCGCGATACGGCCGCTCGACTGATGCGGTCCGTCGAACAGCAAGGCGCCCGTTGCGGCACCCCCGGTGAGGTGTCCACACCCGGCCTGCTGACCGGACTGGCCGGCATCGGCTACGGCCTGCTGCGGCTCGGCTTCGGCCCCAGGATCCCCTCGGTCCTGCTGTTGCAACCAGCAGCAGGACCGGGGCCCGTCGAACAAGAGGGAGGGCACCACCATGATGGACGGCGAACTGCTCGACAGAGTGGACAGCGAGCTGCCGGAGACCGACGAGCGTCGCACGGCGGCTGACCACGCGGCCCGCCAGGCCAGGCTGCGGGTGGCGATCCTCGCCGGCCTGACCGTCGGCGCGACTGCCGTGGTCGTACTGGGCCAGGGGGATCCAAACACAAGCACCGTCGCGAGCGTTGTCATCTGAGACGGCGTCACTGCCCGAGACAGGTGGTGGGTCCGCCCTCGGGCGGCCCCACCACCAAGCAGGCCATCTGACGCCGGGTCGACCTGATCGACCGTCCGGCCGGTGTGGGCGGGCGCAGTCCGGGACCAGTGGGTCCTGACGACGCCCGCCGGGTGGAGCAGGCCGGGTGCCTGGGTGGATCGGGACGATGACCTCGGTTTCCGCTGACTTCCTCTCGGCGACGGAGAGTTATCGCGGGCTGTCGGCCAGTTGGCCAAGATCGAAGGCAGCCGTCACTGGCGCGTGGTCGCTCCAGCGTTCGGCGTGGGTGTCGGCGCGTTCGACGCGGGCGGCGATACAGGTTTCGGCGAGGCCCGGGGTCGTCACGATGAGGTCGATGCGCCAGGAGTTGGTCGAGCGTCGGGCACTGTAGTCATCGAGGAGTCGGCCACGATCAAGCCCGGATCTGCCGAATCATCCGACCGAGGAGTCCTGGGCCGGCAGGATGGCCGGACCGGTAGTTGACGCCGGTGCTGGACGAGGAGCGTATGTGGGACGACATGTGATCAACGATCGCTTCCTGCTGGTGGGAGACAGCGCGCAGCGGCGGTCTGTCGAAGATGCGCAAGGCCGTCGACACGGCAAATAGCGACAGTGACAGGCAGTTCGCGGCGATCAAGTTACTCAAGCGGCGCGACGACGAGAAGATCGTGTCACCACCTTGTAACAGTCAGCGATGATCAAGGAGCGGTACAGGATCGTGCCCACCGGCCGGGACCGCGCGGCGAAACCCCGGACGGGCATCGCTCCGGGTGAGAGGTTCGCCTGTTCGGCTCAGCGAGGATGACGGCCAGGAGACGGCGCCCGGAGACCTTCCTACCGTTGAACCCCGGGAGGCTGCATCCCCGCGGAGCCCGGCCGAGGACCTCTCGCCCGTCGGCCTCCGCTCACGCCGAACCCGGCAGTCGACTTCCACTGTGACCACGCAGGGCAGGGTCCGGGTCGAAGGAGATGAAGGACATGAACACCACGCGCACCGCCCGCACGCCCGCGACACCCGCACTGAACGGGTGCCGGACATCACGCCGCCGCCTTCGGGCACGGATCGGGCTCGCCGCGACCGCCACGGCCATGTCGCTGCTGCCGATCGCCCCGTCCACCGCCAGCGCGGCACCCCACCTCCCGCTCACACAGATCGTGCGGGAGGCCAAGGTGAAGGCGCAGCAGGAGCGCCCCGGCTCGCAGTTCTACGACGCGGACGCCGTCCTGCTGACACCCACGACCAACCCCAATGACGTCCAGGCCTGGTGGATCCGCTTCCGGGCCAAGGACTCGGAGCCGTCCTTCGAGTACAAGTACTCGACCACCGGTCAGTACCAGAGCACGCAGCCGTGGAGCGTCCCGATCGGGATCCAGGCCATCTCCCCGTTCACCATGACGGAGGTCCAGGCCCACGATCTGGCCGTCAAGGCCGGGCACACCGGCGCGTTCAAGCCCCTGTACCTCAATGAGCCCGTCGTGCAGAACCCGCATCCCACCTACTTCTTCTGCATTCCCAGCGAGGGCAGGACGGTGGCGGTGGACACCGTGACAGGCCACGTCACCACGCCGTGGTCGTGCTAGTGCAGCGACGCGTTGATCCTGCGAGGGTCTTGATCGCCCCGGTTGATCTGGCCGGGGCGATCGGTCAGCCCTGGATGAGGACGGATTGGTAGTCAGAGAGGGCCCGGTTGACCTCGCCCAGGTCGAAGGCAGCGGGGTCGAACTGGTCAGCGGAGTCGAGGCCGAGCCATTCCAGGCGTTCCTCATGCTCTTCGTGGCTCGGGTCGGAGAGGATCTCGATGAGGTCGTCGTACCCCCATGGTCCACCGCAGTCCTCGGGCGGGCAGGCGCGACGCCCGGTGATGCAGCGCGGGTAGGTGACACCAGGTTCGGCTTCGCCGACGCTCTCCACGAGGATGTCATGTTCCCAGTTATCACCGAAGTCATAGGTGTAGCCGAGCCTGCCGCCGACAGTCGGGACGAGCTCGCCAAGACGCTTTGACGCCGCGCTGCGGATCCCCAGTTCCCGGTCCGCGAGGCCGTATCGCTCCCTCCCGGTCTCGAACGCCCACATGTGGTAGTCCTCCCAGCCGAAAGCCGTCTGGATGAGGCGATGCAACTGCTGCACCGTGGTGTCTGAGGGCACCTGGAGCCGGCGCCAGATCGGGGGCCGGCAGCCGTCGAGAGTGACCTTGATCGTGTGGACGGCAGTCTCCGATACCGTCCGCAGCTGGGAGTTCGGCTTCGCGCGCCTGGTATTCGCCATAGTGGCCATCCTGTCAGCGGTCCCGGCCGCGCGAGGCCGTCTGCCGTCGACCCCACTCGTTCGCGCGACAATGACCGGCGCTCGTCGAGTCTTGGGGGATCATGCCGGTGCACAGCCCGTTCACGGTTACGTGGGGCACGGGCCAGCGATCGGCACTGGAGCATCTGACCCGTCTCGCACCGCCCCGCTTCGGCGGATCCAGCGGGCCAGGGTCGCGCTGGCTGCAGCCGATGGTGTCTCCAACGCGGCGATCGCCCGCGCGACGGGAGTACACATCGCCACCATCCGGCGCTGGCGCAAGCGGTTCCACTGCGAAGGCATGGCCGGGCTGGACGACCGCACACGGCCGGGCCGACCGCGCCGCTACGGTCCCGAGGTCCAGCTGGCGATTGTCGCCACGCGTCCTCTTCACCGCCCACCTGGCCGAGTCCTCCCCGCGCAGCCGGGGCTGTTCCGTTGTACGAGCACCTGTTCGGCAAGCTGAGAGAGCCGTAGAGGTGGGCTCGGATCAATCGCTGCGATGAGATCGGAGCGGGAGATTTGGGGACTTGCCGGGGACCACGCGTCGTTCACCGCCGTCTCTGAGGTGCCTTTCGGTGAACGAACAGCGCGGGTTGATGACGGAGCAGCGCGGTATCCGTACGGTTCGACGCCCCGATCTCCCAGTAGCCCTCGGAAGATAGGGTTCCGTCCATGGAGTTCCAGGTCCTCGGCCCCGTGTCGGTCAGCGGGAACGACGGGCCGTTGCCGCTCGGGCCCGCCAAGCGGCGTAGCCTGCTCGCGATGCTGTTGCTGCGGGCCAATGTCGCGGTCTCCGTCGACACACTCACCGAGGCGCTGTGGGACGACGAACCCCCCGTGCACGCCCGCACCGTGATCCACGGCCATGTCTCGCGCCTGCGGGCGTTGTTGGCGGACGTCGACGCATCGGCGTACGGCGTCGAGCTGAGCACGCGCGGCGCCGCGTACCACCTGGAACTTCCGGAGACGCTGCTCGACGCCCACCGCTTCGAGGGTCTTGTGGCACTCGCCCGCCGCGCCACCGACCCCGGTGACAGGACCGCGCTGCTCACCGAGGCGCTCGCCCTGTGGCAGGGCCCCGCGCTGGCCGGCGCCTACCCGTCGCCGCTGCTGCGCTCCGCCGCGCACACCTTGGACGAGGCACGGCTCGCAGCGGTCGAGCTGCTCGCCGACACGTACGTCGTGGGCGGTGAACACGAGCGCGCCGTCCAGCTGTTGCGGCCGGAGACCGGGGCCCATCCGCTGCGCGAGCCGCTGGCCGCCCGGCTGGTCGAGGCGCTGCACCACGCGGGGCGTTCCTCGGAGGCCCTGGACGCCTACCACCGCGCCCGCGAGATCCTCGCCGACGAGCTCGGTGTCGGTCCGGGCGCCGAGCTGACCGCCGCCTTCACCCTCGCCCTCGGCCCCGACAGTGCCCCCGCAGTCCAGGCCGATACGCCCCGACCCGCCCTGGAGCCGCTGCAGTTCCGGCCCAACCTGCTGCCCCGTACCCCGCGCGGATTCCACGGCCGCACCGCCGAGAGCGCCGAGCTGACTGCGGCCGCGGCCGGACCTGACGGGCCGGTCGTCGTGGTCACCGGGCCCGCCGGGGTCGGCAAGACCGCACTGGCCGTGCACTGGGCGGCCGGCCGGCGCGCCGACTTCCCCGACGGGACGCTCCACGCCGATCTGCGCGGGTTCAGCGACACCTCGGACCCCGAACCGGGCGAGCTGCTGCGGGAGTTCCTCCTCGCTCTCGGTGTTCCACCGCGCCGGATGCCCGAGTCGGCGGACGCCGCCGGTGCCCTGTTCCGCTCGCTCACCGCCGAACTGCGCCTGCTCGTCGTCCTCGACAATGCCCGTACCTCCGCCCAGGTGCGCCCGCTGCTGCCCACGGGACCCGGCTGTGTCACCGTCGTCACCAGCCGTGCCCGCCTCACCGGTCTCGTCGCCTCCGACGCCGCCCGCATCCTCGCCCTCGATGTCCTCGCCACCGACGACAGCGTGGCCCTGCTCACCCGTGTCCTCGGCGAGCACCGCACTGCCGCCGAGCCCCAAGCGGCCCGCCGTACGGCCGAGTTGTGCGGCGGGCTGCCGCTCGCGCTGCGGGTGGCCGCCGCTCGGCTCGTGGAACTCCCCGCCCTGGGCCTCGCCGCCCTCGCCGACAGGCTCGCCGACGAGCGCCAGCGGCTCGCGCTGCTCGCCGCCGAGGACATCGGCGTCGCCTCCGCGCTGCGGCTCACCACCGCCCACCTCCCCGCCGACGCAGCGCAGCTGTTCACCGCGCTCGGCCATCACCCGGGCACACACGTCGACCGGTTCAGCGCCGCCGCGCTCGCCGGCACGACCCCGCCGGATGCGGCCCGCGCCCTCGAGCGCCTGGTCGCCGCGCACCTGCTCACCGAGACCGCCCCCGGCTGCTACGTCCTGCACGATCTGGTCCGGCTCTACGCGCGTGGCCAGAGCCACGACCCGGCCGCGCGCACCGCGGCCCGGTTGCGTCTGTACGACCACTGCGTGGCGACCGCGCTGTCTGCGTCCGAGGCCGCGGAACCGGGCGGGGAGCCCGCCTTCGTGCAGCCTCATGACTTTCAACAGCCGCCCGCAGTACGGGACTTCACCAGCCGTGAGGAGGCGCTCGGCTGGTTCGCCGCCGAGCGCGACGACCTCGCCCTGATCGCCGCTGCGGCCCGCGCCGAGGACCGGCCCGAGCGGGCCTGGCGGATCGCCGTGACCCAGTGGCCGCTCGTGGTCTGGCGGGTCCTCGCCGACTGGGCACCCACCCTGGAGGCCGCCCTCGCCGACGCCCGCGCCTGCGCCGACCCTTATGCAGAGGCCCGCGTCCTGACTCTGCTCGGCTGGGTGCTCGCCGAGGAGGGCCGCACCGCCGAGGCCGTCCGGCACCTGCGCGTCGCGCCCGAACTCGCGGCCCGCGCAGGCGACCTACTCGGCGAGGCCACCGCCCTGGTCAACCTCGCCGCGGCGCTCCCCGACGACGAAGCCGGCGCCGCCGAAACGGCCTGCACCCGAGCCCTTGCCCTCGCCACCGAGGCCGACGACGCGCACACCCGGATGCTCGCGCTCCAGCACCTGGCCCGCATCCACCTCGGCGCGGGCCGCCACCGGCAGGCGTTCGAGGCGGCCGACGTGGCGCTCGGCCTCGGCCCCGAGCACGAGGCGGTCGCCCGGCGCGTGCTCCTGCGAACCTGGCAGGGTGAGGCACTGGCCGGGCTCGGTGACACCATGGCCGGGCGGCGCTGCCTCGCACAGGCTGCGCTTGAGGCCGAGCAGACCGGCTACGACGTGGGCGCCGTCACCGCGCTCGACGCCCTGCTGCACATCGCCGACCAGGACGAACTGCCCGAACTGCGGCGCCGGCACGCGGCGGCACACTCCAGGATCCGGGAGCGTTAGCCGGGCGTTAGCACCGCCGCCGCGCTCGTTAGTGATCTGCCAGCGCGCCGCAACACCCTCTTTCGTGTAAGGGGAAACGACCTCGTGCAGGATCGCGACCCACGAACGAGAACCGGGGGAACCAGCCATGCGCACCACCACCCGTCCCGCCCTGCTCGCCGTCGGCGCCGTCGCCACGCTCGCCCTGTCCCTGACCGCCTGCAACGACGGCAGCGGCACGCAGGACAGCGCCGTCGGCACCAGCGCATCATCAGCCACCCCGTCGGGTGCCACCTCGGCCCCGGCCGCGCACTCGGCCTCGGCGCCGGCCGCGGGCTCGGCCTCGGCGCCGTCCGGGGGCAAGACGAGCACGAGCGGTGGTGGCAGCAAGCCCTCCGGCACTGGCGGGGGCGGCGTCATCGCGGCGTGCACGACCAAGAACACCTCGGTGACGTTCCTCCAGTCCTCGGGTCACGCCAGTGACGCGCAGGCCGCCGCCGCCACCCTCAAGATCACCAACAGCTCGGGTGCCCCCTGCACCATCGTCGGCCCGACGACCGTGGTCGCCAACGACGACCAGGGCAAGGCGAGCCCGGTCTCGGGGGACAACTCCAACGACGGCTCGGCCGCGGTCGACGTCCCGGCGGGAGCCACGGTGGTGGCGGACGTGCTGTACAACGACGTGAACGGCGAGGGCACCACGTCGGCCCGTTACACCTGCCCGGTGCAGGCCTCCCACGTCAAGGTCGCGCTGCCCAAGGACGCGGGCACCACGGTGAACGTGATGAAGGCGAACGGCTCGCCGGGCGGCGTCTTCAGCGTCTGCGGCACCGACTTCAAGGTCGGAGCCTTCGCGGCACGGTAGAGCGTGGGGCCTCTGTGCGCAGTTGCCCACCGAGCGTGGCTGAGGGTCGCGGCGGAAGGGAAGGGGATCGGTGGGGACTCGTTGGGGACCACGCGTCGTTCGCCATCTCCGCTGAGGTGTCCTTCGGTGAACGAACGACGCGGGCTGTCTACCATCTGGCGTGCAGCGATGGTTATGGCCCGGCGACTGGGGGTCACTGTGTACGTCGCTTGGGGTCGCCAGGGGCGGAGGTGTCGCAGGCGGCGGAGGGTCATCGCGCCGGTTTGCCGCCGACCTGCCAGTCCCTCGGCGTCATGCCGTAGGCCGCACGGAAGGCCCGGCTGAAGTGGCTGGAGTTGGCGAAGCCCCAGCGGCGGGCGACCCCCGCCACCCCGAGTTCCGCGGCCATCGGGCGGAGGAGGTCTCGGCTGCACCGTTCCAGCCGCTGGGTCCGGATCCACCCGCCGACCGTGGTGCCGTCGAGCTGGAAGAGCTTGTGGAGGAAGCGCACCGACATGAAGTTCGCCTCCGCGATCGTGGACGGCGACAGGTCCGGATCGCGGAGGTTGCGCAGGATGTGCTCCTTGACCCGCTCCAGCGAGGCCGCGCTCCGGGAGGCCTGCGGCCGGGAGCGCCCGGACCGGTCGTCGACCAGCAGCGCCAGCAGGTCGAGCGCGGTGGCCGCGGCCCGACGACCGACGGCCTCGTCCAGCCCCTCCGCCTCGCGCGCCATCTGCGAGAGGTAGGTCGCCACCAGTGCGGCGCTGCCCTCGGCCCCGCTGAACGAGGTCGCGGTCAGCGCCCGCAGGTCCCGCTCCGGGACGTCCAACTCCTCGCGGGGGAAAAGGAAGGAGGTGAAGACGAACCCCTCGCCCCCCTCGCCCATCCTCTTCCGGAAGACCCGGGAGGTGTCGGTGATGGAGAACTCGCCCGGCCGGACGGCCGACTCCCTGCCGTCCTGCTCCTTGAGCGAGGTGCCACGCTCCTGCAGGGTGAGGATCAGCGACGGGGGGCCGCCTGCGGCGATCATGCGCCGGCTGCGCGTCGCCACCTGGGGCCCCGCCTGGACCCTCGATATCCGCACCGGGCCGAGTTCCTGGCAGGCGATCGCCCCGGGCGACGGCACCTTCTCCAGGAAGTCCACTGCCATCGGCACGTAGGCGTTGGCCACCGCGTCGTGCCAGCTCTCGGCCCGGTCGGAGGCGGACAGTCGCGCGGTGGAGAGAGATGCGGGCACCGGGTTCCTCTCGGGTCGGTCGGCCGACGGTGGTCCCGTCCACCGCTGTGCCGTCCGGACCACCATGCCAGCGGCCCCGGGGCGGGGCATCGCGTGAACCTACTAGATCGGGGACGTGACCCTCAACTGACGGCCGCACCGGCGGCGGCGCCGGTGACGTGGCGCTGGGCGACGACGAGCAGGACGGCGGCGGGCAGCGACGCCAGGACGGTGGTGGCCATCACGGCGTTCCACTGGTTGGTGTGGGCGCCGAGGTACTGGTAGACGCCCAGGGTGATCGGCCGGACGGTGTCCGTGGTGGTCAGGGTGAGGGCGAAGAGGAAGTCGCTCCAGGCGAAGAGAAAGGTGAAGACACCGGCCGTGACCAATGCGTTCCGGCTCAACGGGAGCACCACGGAGCGGAAGACGCGCAGCCGGCCCGCGCCGTCCACCCGCGCGGCCTCGATGATCTCCTCGGGGATGCTCCGCATGAACGAGTGCAGGACGACGATCGCGAAGGGGATGCCGGCGGTGGAGTCGGCAAGGATCAGCCCGAGGTGGGAGTTCAGGAGTCCCAGGTCGTTGTAGGCACCGTAGAGCGCGTTGGCCACCACGATGCTCGGCACCATCTGGGTGGTCAGGATGCCGAGGAGCACGACGTTGGTGCCGCGCAGGCGGAACCGGGCCAGCGCGTGTGCCGCCGGCGCGGCGAGTGCCAGGCTGAGCACCGCGCTGCCGAGGGCCACCACGAGGCTGGTGACGAGGTTGCGCCCCTGGTCGCGTAGCGCGGTGGCGTACCCGCCGAGGTCCGGATGGAGCGGGAACCACCCTCCGCGCAGGGTGTTGCCGGCCGGCTGGAGGGAGGCGTTCACCATCCAGTAGACGGGGAACAGCATCAGTGCGAGCAGGACGGTCCCGACGAGGGTGGACAGCAGGCCGCCGCGGCCGGGTGGGCGCTTCACGGGATCGCCTTTCAGACGGTCCGGGCGCGTCGGTCGGCGCGCAGATGGAGGACGGCGAACACCAGTGACAAGACGATGAGCAGGTTGCTCATCGCGGCGCCGCGCCCGAAGTCGAACTGCCGGAAGGACAGTTCGTAGGACTGGGTGGCGACGGTCTCGGTGGCGTCGGCCGGTCCTCCGCCTGTGACCACCAGGATGACGTCCAGCACCTTGAGGGTGTAGACCACGCCCAGCACGAGCACGACGCTCACCACCGGCCGCAGCAGTGGCCAGGTGATGTGGCGGAACGAGGCCAGCGGGCCGGCGCCGTCCAGCTTCGCCGCCTCGTACAGGTTCGGGGGGATGTCCTGCAGACCGCCGTACAGGATCGCGGTGTTGAAGGGGACGCCGACCCAGATGTTGACCAGGACCACCGACAGCAGCGCCTGGGAGGTGCCGGTGAGCCAGGGGACACCGGACCACCCGAGGTGGAGGCCGCGCAGCACCGCGTTGACGACCCCGGTGTCGGGGTCGAGCATCCACTTCCAGGTGGTTCCGGAGGCGACCAGCGGCAGTAGCCACGGCAGCAGCAGGAGCGAGCGCAGCACGCCGTTGAGCGGGAAGCGGCGCCGGAAGAACAGGGCGAAGGCCAGGCCGACGGCGAACTGCCCCAGGACCGAGCCGGCCGTGAACAGGGCCGTGGTCAGCAGGGTCCGGGGGAAGCGGCTCGACGAGAGGATCGCCGCGTAGTTCCGCAGCCCCACGAACGGGGCGTCACCGGTGTAGAAGGTGGTGACGGTGTACCGCTGGAAACTCATCACGACGTTCTCGACGATGGGGTAGCCGAAGAACAGCAGCAGGTACGCGGCGGCGGGCGCGATGAACAGCCACCGTGCCCATCGCTCCCCGCGCCGAACCGGCAACGGGTCATCGGCCGGTCGCGGTTTGCTGCGCATGGCTGAGGGCTTCCTCCGGTGTCTGCTCACCCGTCAGCGCGGACTGGATCGCGGTGTAGATCCCCGTCGCCGCCTTGGGCCACTCGACGCCGAGCTCGCTGGTGCGGGCGCGCGCCGCCGCCACGCTCTGGGCGAAGGCGGCCATCGAAGGGTCCTCCTCGGCGTGCTGGGCGGCCACCGAGGTTCGGGAGGGCACGGTGTGGTGCTCCTGTGCCAGGGTGAGCATGTTCGCGGGGGAGTTCAGACAGGCGAGGACCCGGGCGGCCTTCTCCTGCCGGGCCTTGGAAGGGCTCTGCGGGACCGTCCACACCTCGCCGCCGAGCGGGGTGACCGGGCTCTGTCCCAGCCGGGGGACGGGCACGGGGGCCACTCCCCAGTGCAGGTTCGCTTCCTGGTTCAGGGCTGGGATGCGCCACGGGCCGTTGATCATCATGGCTGTCCGTCCGGCGACGAACTGGTCGTGGACGTCGGCCTGCGTCCAGTTCAGCACCGACTTCGACATGGATCCGCTCTTGACCAGGTCGACCCAGAGCTGGAGCGCCTGGGCGGCCTGGGGGGTGTCCAACTGCCGCTCGTCGCCGCCGTTGGACCACAGGAAGGGCAGGAACTGCCAGGTGCCTTCGAAGGTGGCGTTCGCGTCGACCGCCATGCCGTAGCGCCCGGGACGGGTCAACGCGGCCGCGGCCGCCTTCAGTTCGTCCCAGGTCCTCGGGACGGCGACGCCGGCCTCGGCGAGCATGTCCTTGTTGTAGATCAGGGCGACGGTGCTGACGTTGGGGGCCAGCCCGTACACCTTGCCCTGGTAGGTGCCCGCCGACAGGATGCCCTGGGCGAAGCCGTCGGCGTCGACGCCGTAGCCGTCCAGCGGGGTCAGCGCGCCGGTCCGGGCGATCTGCTGCAGGTCGGGGTTGTCGAGCATCAGCAGGTCGGGGAGGGTCCGGGAGGACGCCTGCTGCAGGACCTTGGGGATGAGGGACGCCCCCGGGACGCTCGTCTGCTCGACCCGAACCCCGACCGTCCGGCCGCACGCGGTGAGCAGGTCGCCCCACTGGGTGTGTTCGGATTCGTCGGTGTAGTAGTCGAGCGCGGTGATGGTGGTGACCTCGCCCTCGGCCGGCCCGGAACCGGTGCTGTGACCGCACCCGGTGGCGGCCGGCACCAGGAGGAGGATCCCGGTCAGGAGGGCGGCGATCCGCCGAGCCGACGATCTGGCCGGTGAGGTCATGCTGGTGCCTTTGTGGGGTGACTGGGTGACTGGGGCGGGTCGTGCGAAGGGGGTGGACTCCAGGGGTGCCGTTCACCGGACCAACCGGACTCTTCCGTTCGAACGCATATTAAACACCCCCGGGAGTACCCATGGCGTGCCCGGTGGCCTCCCGGATCATCGCCACCACGGCGTCGGGCCGCGACAGCGGAACGGCGTGCGAAGCGTCCAGCACGTACTCGGTGGCCGCCATGCGTTGGGCCATGAAGCGCTGGGCGGCGGGGTTGAGCATCCGGTCGGCGGTCGCGATGGCGTACCAGGACGGCTTGGACGCCCAGGCCGGCGAGCCCGACCTGTCGGTCAGCGCGCCGCTGGCGATCGGGCGTTGCGCCGCGGACAGCGCCTGCTCGACCGCCGGTGGCAGGTCGTCGGCGTACACCTCGCGGAACCGTTCCGCACGGATGTACACCTCGCTGTCGGGGCCGGAGAGGGCCGTGGTGATGGTGGCGTCGGCCAGCCGGGAAGGGGCGAAGCGGTTGGTGATGTCCAGCACGCACTCGCCGGCGTCGAGGCCGAACGCGGCGACGTAGCACAGGGCCACCACCTGGTCGGCGTCGCCGGCCGCGTGGGTGATCACCGCGCCGCCGTACCCGTGCCCGACCAGGACGACTGGGGTGCCGAGGTCCCGCACCAGGCTCCTGACGCACGCGGCGTCATGCTCCAGGCCGCGCAGCGGGTTCGCCGGGGCGTGCACCGTCACTTCGGCAGCGTGCAGCAGGCCGATGACCCCCGCCCAGGACGAGGCGTCGGTGAACGCCCCGTGCACCAGGACGACGGTCGGCGGAACGGGGGTGGGGCTGTGCATGCCGGTGACCTTCGACTGGGCGGGGGGACGGGGACAGCGATGACCCAGCCAAGCGTGTCCGGCCGCCGCGGCGCATCGCGTGAACGTACCAACGCGCCCCGCTCAACCCTCGGGCAGGGAGGCGACCAGGTTGGCGAGCTGGACCCGGGAGCCGATCGACAGCTTGCGGAAGACGGATGTCAGGTGGGTGTTGACGGTGTGCGGGGACACCACGAGCACATCGGCGGCCGACCGGTTGGTGTGGCCCTGGGCGATGAGGCGCGCGACCTTCTCCTCCGAGGCCGTGAGGGCGCCCCAGCCCTGGACGGGGCGCTGCACGGTCGCCACCCGGCGGCTGTGGGCTCCGGCGCCCTCCAGGGCGCGCTGGACGCGTGCCGCCGCAGCGTGGGCGCCCGCCGCGGCGAACGCGCCCCGAGCGTGCGTCAGTGCGGTCACCGCCGCGCCGCGCCGCCCCGCGGCCAGCAGTGCCAGGCCGAGATCGGCGTGGGCGGCGGCCCGGGTCAGCGGGCGGGGGCTCGCCCCCAGCAGTTCCACGGCGTGTTCGAGCGCGGCGGGGTCGTTGCGTACGAGCCCGCGGGCCTGCGCCGCGATGCCGGCGGCGGTCGGCACGGACGGGTTGCGTTCGGCGTGGGCCTCGGCCTGCGCGGCCAGGTCCTCGGCGAGTTGCTGCTCCCCGCCGCGCAGGGACATCCGGACCGCGGCGTCGACCCAGTCGCGCAGCAGCCGCCACCGCATGAAGGGTCCTTGCTGCTGCACCTGGCGGATCCGGTCGACGGCGAGTCCGGAGTCCCCGTCCGCCTCGGCGTGGACGGCCTCCAGGAAGCGCACCGCGGCCGTGGTGCCCGGGTTGGGTTTGACGGCCAGTCCCTCCCGGGCGGCGAGCAGGTGCTCCCGGGCCGCCTCCCGGTCGCCGCGCAGCAGGGCGATCCGGGAGCGGATCACCCGCCCGTTCACCTGCTGGACGGGCACCCGTACCTCGTCCTCCAGGCGTTCCATGGTCACGAAGCCGGCCTCGGCGTCGTCGAGCCGGCCGAGCCCCAGGTCGTGCTGGCCCTGGGCCCACAGCAGCATGGCCAGACGCACCGCACCGCCCCGGTCCGCGGCCCGGAGGAGCAGGCGCTCACCGGAGGCGAAGTCGTCCATGTGCAGGTGCGCGACGACCTCCTCGGGGAGGAAGGCGGAGTCGATGGCGCTGAGCGCGGCGAAGCGCTCCAGCGCGACCGCGTTCTCCCCCGCGTTCTGTGCGATCTCGCCCAACCCGGACAGGGCCAGTACATGGGCCTCCCGGTCGCCGATCGCGGTGGCGGTCCGGAGCGCGGTCTCGCCGACCCCCCGCGCCGTGGCCAGGTCACGGCCACGGGACAGGGCAAGGGCGCGCAGGGCGGCCAGCCGTGCGCGGATCTCCGGGTCGGAGCCGCCCGCGGCGAGCGCGGCCTCGGCCCGGCGGCGCAGTTCGTCGGCGAGGTCCAGGGTCCACAGCGCGCCGCCCAGGGCGGACTGCAACCGGCCGAAGGTCTCCAGCGGCGGCCGGTCGGCCAACAGCCGGTCACCGGTCGCCAGCGCCTCGCGGTTGCGGCCGGCCCGGGTCAGGCAGAGGATCGTCTGCTCGCCCACCTCGAACTTCAACGTGCCTGCCGGCGGGGAAAGTTCGAGGGCGCGTAGCATCAGGTCGGCCGCCGGACCCGGGGTGACGGCCAGCACCTCGTCGGCGGCTCGCCGCAGCAGTGCCACGGCCTCCTCGTCCCCGGGCACGGCGCCCCGGAGGATGTGCGGCACCGCGTCGATCGGATGCCGGCCCGCGGCGACCAGGCGGCGGGCGGCCTCCCGGTGCACGACCTTGCGGGCAGACGGCGGGATGTCGGCGTAGACCGCCTGGCGCAGTAGGTCGTGCCGGAAGACGAGGTGGTCGCCGTCGTCGTCCAGGAGCCCCGCACGAACCGCTTCCTCAAGCGCGGGGAACAGAGCGGCGGCCGGGCGGTCGCAGAGCGCGGCGGCGTCCTCGAAGCCGAACCGGCGCCCCAGCACCGCTCCCATCTGGAGGAAGCGCAGCGTGCCGGGCTGCAGCGATCGGAGCCTGCCGCGCACGCCGACCACGAGCCGGAGGGGCACGATGTCCTGCGAGGCGTCGGCGGTCCGCAGTCCGGCCAGCATCTCGACCGCCAGGAACGGGTTCCCGCCGGCGCCGTCGAGCAGGTCCCGCACCCACGCGTCGACCGCCGATCCGAGTGTGTCGTCGGCCAGTTGTCCGATGGCCGCGCCGGACAGCGGGCCCAGGGACACCGTGACCGTCGGAAGGTTGCCGGTGGCGGCGGCCACGATCTCCTCCGCCGGGCCCGCGGGCTCCCGGCGCCCGGTCAGCATCCACAGGACCGGCGAGGTCCGCAATCGGGTCGGCAGCTGCTGCAGGGCGAACCGGCTCAGCGCGTCGGCCCACTGCACGTCGTCCAGACCGATCAGCACCGGCGCCTCGGCAGCCCTGGCCTCGATCGCCTCCGCCAGTCGCTCCACCAACCAGATCCGCTGGTCGCGGTCGCGAGCGAGATCGGCGAGGTCGTCGTCGGACAGCAGCGGCCGGTCGCCGCGCAGGATGCTGGCCGCCAGCGACGAGAACGGCACGAGGTGGTGCAGCTCATCGGCCTTGCCGAGGCCCACGGAGAACCCCGCCGTGCCGGCCCGGGAGACGGCCTCGGCGAGCAGGGTGGTCTTGCCGATGCCCGGTTCCCCCTGGATCAGGGCCAGCCCCCCGCTCCCGGTGCGGGCCACCGAGGCGATCAGCGCCTGGAGCTCTACGAGCTCGGCCTCCCGGCCGCGCAGGCCACGATGGGACAGTGGACCGCCTGACCCTGCCATTCGAGCTTCTTCCCGTCCGCCCATGCCTGCCGAAGCCAAGCTCCGTCCGTGCCGCTGTTCCCGGTTCCAGAGGGTACGCGGTGGGTGGTCGGCTGCTGCACCGCAGGTGGCGGCGGTCCGGCTGTCAGCCGGCGGGGCGAGGAAGTCCGGCGTCCCGGTCGATCGCTTCGGCTTCGGTGCCCGGGGGCGAGGGCGAAGGTCTCCGGCGGAGCCGGCGGCGTACCTGGCGGGACGGGAGGTCGATCAGGACGACGACGTCGCGGTTGCGGAGCATGACGCGCAGGGCCGCCCGGCCGTGGCAGGTGCAGGGGGCGGCGGGGATGTTCCGGTGGTGCACGGCGACGCGACGGTCCGTGCACCTTCCCGGCCGTCGGTTCGGCCGGGAAGCGTGCCCTCCCGGCCGTGCCCGTGGTCGGGAAGCGGTGTGGTCAGGTGGCTTCGCCGATCAGCGTCGCAACGGAGCCGGTATCCCGAACTTCATTGTCCTGCAAGCTTTTTGAACTCCCGGGAAACGTGCCGGCGGGGTCTTGTCCGAGGAGTGGATGCCACTCGGGGTGAGCACCGTCCGGGTCGGGCGGAGCCGCCGGATCCTCGGCTTGTCGAATGTTTGTCCAGCCGTTCCGCTCCTTGTATGAATGGCGCCGGAAGGACTTCCCCTCCTGAACGCCCCGTTGCCGGTGGCGCCGCCGCTCAGCCGTGCGGCGAGCCACCGTCGCCAGCATCCGCACAGCACCACTTCCAACCGGTCGGAGCCTCCCGTGAGCCAGTCGGGTCCCTCACCCATGTCCGAAACCCCCACGCCCGAAGGCGCGGTCCACCAGCTTGACCAGGCCGCCCGCGAGGGCGGCAACGGCTGTATCGACATCCTCTCCCCGCCGCCCGGAACCGCTCCCGGGGACTGCCTCTACGTCGCCCTGCACGTCCACGGCGCGGCTTCCGTCCGGCGCGGCGGAGCCAGCACCGTGCTGGCCCCGGGAGACCTGCTGATCGACACCACCCCGCACCCGGCGGGCCTGTTGCAGGACTCCGAGTGCCGGATGGTCCACTTCCGCGTCCCCTGCTTCTACCTGGGGGTCCGGCAGAGCGACGTCCGGCGCGCGGGCGGGCTGATGGCGCGGGGGAGCGAGGGGATCGGCTCGCTCGCCTCCCAGTTCCTCCGTACCCTCGCCGACCAGGCGCGGGCCCACCGGGCCCGGCCGGGCAACCACCTCGCGCGCAGCGTCTCCGACGTCGTCGCCATCCTGGTGACCGAGCTGCTCGACCGGGAGAACCCGGAACACCTCACCGGTGCGGCCGAGTTGCTGTCCCGGATCCGCGCCCACATCGAGCAGAACCTCGTCGATCCGGACCTCTCGCCCGAATCGATCGCCCGCTCGCAGCACATTTCGGTGCGCTACCTCCACAAGCTCTTCCAGCAGGACGGGATGACCGTGGGCCAGTGGGTGCGGCAGCGCCGGCTGGACGCCTGTCGCCGGGAGCTGGAGCGCCCGTCCCGTCAGCAGACCAGTGTGTCCGCCGTCGCGCACCGCTGGGGCTTCGTCAGCCACTCCCACTTCAGCCGGGCGTTCCGCGCCGCCTTCGGCGTCTCGCCCCGCGAGTGGCAGGCCTACGCCACCCGGACCGAGGGCCACAAGCCTGCCTCCTGATCCCTCCACCCGGTGCCATCCGAAAGGCTGCCATGCCCCCACACCAGGCTCACCGTCGTGCTCGTCCACGGCGGCTGTACCCACGCGACCGGCTGGTTCGGTGTCATCGCCGAACGCCACCGACGCGGCCTGACTCCCCGGCCCTCGCGAACCGGGTGGCGCAGGTGCTCGCCGTGCTCCAACGGTTCGTCGCGGAAGAGCCGTTCACCGGCTCACCGACTGTGGCGGACGGGGGCACCAAGCCCTCCTGGGGCCCGGTGACGGGCGCCGACCGGGTGCTGCTCCCGCCGATCCAACGCTTAACGGCACGGCGCGCCGGCGTTCCCACCCTCGAACTGCCCGACACCTTCCACGCCGTGGCCGTCTCCCGGCCCACCACGGTCGCGGAACTCATCCACGCCGCCGCCGGGGTCGGGCGAGGCCGGGCCGGGGTATCTCCCGGGCGAAGAGAGCGCACCCGATGAACGACGAAACGGTCGTCGCGGGGGCGGCCGGGGACACGCCCCCCGGGCGCTGCCCGTCCGGGCAGGTCGGAAGCGGCGCGTGCGGTCGGCGCCCGGTGCTGGAGCGGGAGCTCGCGGAGTTCCTGGACGGCGGAGCCGGCCGGTCCGCGACGGAACTGCCGGACCTCGCCGTCCTCACCTCCGACGGCCGCTCCGACAGCGGGCCGGAGGAGTACGAGGACGATCCGTACGGCACCACGTCGGAGTGGCTCGCCCTGCCGTGCGGACCGACCGGGCGGGTGCGGGTCCAGGTGACCAGGCCCGTCGGCGGCGCCGAGCCGAGCCCGGTGGTGCTGTTCCTGCCCGGTCTGGGCTGGTCGATCGGGGACGCCGCCTGCTACGGCCCGTTGATCCGGGACGTCGCCCTGGGCACCGACGCCGCCGTCGTGTACGTGGAGTACGACCGGGCGCCCGCCGCGCGCTACCCGATGGCCGTCGAGCAGTGCTACGCCGTGGCTCGCTGGATCCATGCGCACGGCCAGGAGGTCGGGCTGGAAGGGGACAGGATCGCCGCCGTCGGCGACTCCGCGGGAGCCAATCTGGTGGCGGCCCTGACGTTGCTCGCCCGGGAGCACGGAGACGTACGGCTGGTGCACCAGGTGCTGCTGTGCCCGGTGACCGACGCGGACTTCGACACCGCCTCCTACCACCGGTTCGCGACCGGGTACTTCCTGCACCGCGACCACATGCGCCGGTTCTGGGACGACTACCTGCCGGAGCCGCACCGGCGGCGGGAGGCCGTCGCCGCGCCGCTGCGGGCGACCCTCGAACAGCTCGCCGGGCTCCCCCCGGCGCTGGTGGTCACCGCCGAGGCCGATGTGCTGCGGGACGAGGGCGAGGCCTACGCCGCCCGGCTCAGGTCGGCGGGCGTCCCGGTGGTGGCGACCCGCTACCAGGGGGTGCCGCACGGCTTTCTGTTGCTCGGCGCACGCTGCCCCACCGGCACAGCCCGGGCAGCGCTGCTGCAGGTCGTCGACACCGTGCACATGGCGCTGCACCGCCGCTCCTGGTGAGGGCGGGCGGTGCAGCGCCGGGTACGGGCGTGGCCTGCATGGCGGTCACCGGTCGGTGTGCTCATCACACCAGCGACCGAAAGGGCCGGTGCAGCCAATTCTGAGCGCACAAAGGACACTTCGACGGCGCTGCCAGACAATCATTGTTTACACGAACCCGTAACTTCTTCGCGTAAGGGGCCTGTCTGCGGTTGGCGGCCCACAAGCCGTATCAAGGGAGTGAGTCATGAGTACTCAGGTGAAGGCATTCGGGTTTGGCATGCCGTGGGAATCGTTGTACGGATACAGTCAGGCCACTCAGGTCGGTGACACGGTTTATGTGTCGGGGCAGCTGTCTCATGACCATCACGGCACTTTCGTGGGTGCCGGCGACTTCGAACTGCAGGTCCGCACCACGCTGGAGAATCTGGACCTGGTATTGAGGCAGTTCGGGGCCGAGCGTAGCCAGATAGTAGAGACCACGGTTCTCGTGAGAAACCTGCGCGAGAACTTCGACGCGACAGCACGCCTCCACGCCGAGTACTTCGGGGAGCACCGGCCCACCAGCACGGTCATGGGCGTATCCGATTTGGCGCTGCCGGACCAACTCGTCGAGATCGGCGCGCTCGTGCGTCTCGATGTGAAGCCGTAGGTGAGGAGTCCGGCTTGATTCGTTGCAGAGCCGAGCCGGACACCCGGGACTCCAGCGAGTACGGACGTCACCGTGCCCGGGGAGGCGACTGTGCGCGGGACCCAGGCCGTCGTCTGCGTGAGCAACTCGGCTCACTTGCTCTGGTCTGCGCGGACAATCCGGGCGCCTTCCTGGGAACCGACGAGGCCCAGAACCGAGGGCGGACTGGACGGCGCGGACCTTGCGAAGGTCAACCGGGCGCTGACCGAGCTCGGCTATGTGGTGTCTGTCAGTGGACGCGGCAGACTGGCTCCGGCGCGAGTTCCGTGAAAGCCGCCCGCGGATTGTGATGATTGTCGATCGTGATGGGTGTCTGTTGCTGATCTCCTGGCCGTCCTGTTCCCCCAGTTCGCCCTGCTGAGCATGGACTTCGTGGTGGGCTACCGCTCCCAGGAGAAACCGACAGAAGCCTGGTCGTTGCCGACGCCACTGGCACCTTCCGCCGGCCCATCCGCACCCACAAGCGAATACACAGTCTTCCCACCCGGACCACTTCGTGGCTTCATCAAATGCCCCGCCATAGGCACGGGCGACGACCTCTCCGTCGCCCGTGCCAGGGCGAACCGCACCACCGTGGGCGTCGTAGCCGACGTCAACGTCGCCGATGACACCATCAATCTCCCTGCCCTCGCCGGACGTGCACGCCCGACCCGTTCCGCACCGACCACTCCTGATCGCTCATAGCCGATCCGGCGAACGCGGCGACGTCCTCGGGGCCGACCTGCAGACCGTCCGGGACGCCGTCGCCGCCACATCGTCCGCAACCTCGCGCCGGCGCCGGGCGGCTGACCCCCGCGCTCGCGGGAGAAGCGGCGGCGGCCAGCAGGGCTCCACCGCTGGCAAACTGCCTAGAACGGGGGCTGCCAGTCGCTCCAAGCAGGTGCGTGGCCGGGCGGTGGCCAGTATCAGCTCCCAATCCGCCCGCGGTCCTACGGCATTCCGGCGCCCCGCCACCTCCCCATACCCCCACTCCGATCCAACGGTTCCCAGCACACGGTCCACCTGCCACGACCCAGCGGTGCGGGGAAGACCTCGCGTCATCGACAAACGACTGTCCGCCCTACGGCTGCCCCCGGTGCGGGGAGGACGCCGCGCAGCATCGGCTGACCCCCGCGCCCGAGGGGACGACGGCGCCTGGTTGTTCAACCAGTCCCCGAGTTGTCGGTCCCGCACGGGTGGGGACCGTCCCGAGCTGGTCGCTCGTCCGCTCGGCGAGGGACCTGTCGGCTTGGCGGTGATGCTGGGATCTCTAGAAAACAGGTCGATTCTTCCTTGCTCCGCCGAGCTGGTTGGACGCTTGCGGTTCACGTGCGTCGACGTGAGCTGCCTTGGGCTCGCGTCATGGGGTGAGCCCAAGGCCCAAAGATCTGCTGGTTCGTCAACTGTAGGACATTGACGGCTAGTTAAGGTCGAAGTCGAACTCGGCGGTGACCGGTGTGAGCCAAGGTCGACCGGGCCTTCCGCTCAGCCAAGGACTGCGCGGACCTCGCCCACTGGGCGGAGGAGAACCACAAGGTCCTGGTCTTCACCGACGACGGCATCACCCTCGATTATCGCGAGGGGCGGGAGTCGTCGTTCGGGAACGAGCTGGCGAAGGTCTTCCTGATGCTGGCGTCGATCTTCGCGGAGATGGAGCTCAAGCGGATCAAGGCCCGCGTCACGGCGGCGCACAAGCACCTGCGGAAGACGGACCGCTGGGCCGGCGGTCAGCCGCCGTACGGGTACCGGATCGTGGACCGTCCTGGCGGTGGTCGGACGCTGGAGCCGGACCCGGTCACCTCCGAGGCCGTGAGCCACTTCCGGGGCCCGGCGTTTGCCAAGATTGCTGATGGGTTCGCCGCCGCCGAGGGCGGGTGGGAGAACATTGCGCTGACCCCTACGACCGACTACGGCCTCGGGCTGTTCGTCGATCGCGACCAGGCCGACCGGTGGCGCGACTATTGGGAGGAGCGGGCGGTCCTTGGCCTCCTGACACAGGCGGAGAATCGCAGCCGCCCGCGCGCCTGATCGCGACCGCGGCCTGGCTCCCGGGCAGGGCTTCGGCATAGTCGGTGGGCGTCCGTTTTGTGATCAGGTGAGGCCGAGGAGTTCGAAGGGGCGACTGGCGTCGCGCGTTGCGGCGGAGCCCTGCGGCGATGTTTGTACATGACGCCCTCGCTCCAGGGCTGGTACGTGCCTGCGGAGCTCGAGACACGGATGCCGAGGCTGGAGCGTGTCAGTGGTTCGGCGTAGCTCGGGGCGTTCGGGGTCTTCTTCGAAACGGCGTGTGCTACGAGGTGGACGTGAGGCTGGAGAAAGGCAGCGGCAGCACGGGGGCTGCGGCAGATCTGGCATGCATGGACGGGCTGGCTGTCCTGAGTGCCGGCGCCGCAGGAAGAGCAAGAACATTGACGTGCCTCGGTCGGTGATCGGCAGAGCCCCCCGTGTCGGCGAGGAGAATAGCGACAAGGATCCAGGCCCACGCGCGATCGCACCCCCGCGTCGGCGGGAAGGTGGTCCGGCCTTCGTCACAGGAGCGCAACGGGGCGATCCGCGCCGCTACTTGTTGCGTGGAGACAAGTGACCGGCCGTCACGGCCGGTCGGTGTCGCTCACCGCTCCTGGGGGTATCGCCATGAAGGCCAACCGTCTTGCCGCAGCCGCTGTCGCCACCGGGTTCGTCGCCCTCGCTCTGACCGCTTGCGGCCCGGGCGGGACCAACGGTGCCGCCGGCACCCCGACGGCCGGCGCCCCGGTCTCCACCGGGGGCAGCACCCACCCGACCACCACCGAGAGCGCCACGTTGCGCCCGCTGCCGTCGCACACCGCCACCGCCACCCGCGCCACGCCCACTGCCACGCCCGGCGCCTCCCGGCCGGCCGAGGTGCCCGTGCTCGGCGCGTCGTGGGCGCCGGGCCAGAAGGGATACGGTCAGGCGCAGCCCGTCACCGTCTTCAACGGCGGCGACCCGACCGGCCTGGTGGAGCAACTGGCCTGGTCGTCCTGGGGCGGCCCGTCGGCCACCGGCACCGGCACGGCCGAATACGTCGGCCCCGGGCAGAGCGTGGCCACCGGGATCCCGGCTCAGGCCGACATCGTCGCGTTCGACCTCGGTACCTGTCACGGCCGCACGGCGTACCGGGCGATCGAGTGGTACTTCCCCGCGCACGGCCAGCACTTCGACGCCACTCGCTACCTCGACGCCTGCACCGGCGAGAATCACGGCATGTAGCGACACCGGTGTGCCCGCGCCGGGCTGCCCGTCGGTCAGCCCCACCGGACCCAGGCGATCGTCCTCCTCGAGCCGAACCCCCCGATGACCGCTACCGCGACGACCATGCCGAGCAGGCCCGCCACCGCCCCGCCGGCCATCACGAGGACCGCGTCGCTCAGAAGGTTCAGCACCTCGAGCACGATGACGGTGCGCCGCGCCCAGTCCTGGTGAGCCGCCGTAGCCAGCGCGCAGGCCGCCAGAAGCACCGCGATCCCCAGCGTCACCCACGAGGCCATGACGAGCAGGCCGCTGTGGTCCGTGTAGCCGTGGTCGATGTCGTTCTGGTTCTCGTGGAACCCGACCAGTGCGTAGACGAGGTTGACGGCCGCTTGGAGCCAGACCACCACCAGCGCGCCTTTGAGACCGCCCGGCATCGGCTCGGTCGACTTCGACTGCACCATCTCTCCACCCCCTGCTGACACTGAGCAGTGCGTCAGCCAAGATTAATGCACGAACTGCCTTCTATAACAATGGCTTTGACAGGTCGTCAGTGAACGCACCGGCGGTTGCCGTGGATGGTTGCCCTCGGAGGGGTGGAACTCACTCGGTGTCGCGCAGCCCGGACCGGTCACACTCGTCAAAGCGGACGTGGGCACGTCGGTCACGCACATCGACGGGCACGGCGCCTCCACCTCCGCCACGCCCACCACCACCACCGCCGCCCGGCCGCCAGCGGGCCGAATGCTGGCCTCCACCGGCAGCAGCGGCGCGGACACGGTGGCGGCGGGCGGCGCCGCGCTGCTGCTGGCGGGCGGCGGAGCGCTCTGGCTCACCCGGCGGCGTCGCGCGACGGTCCGCAAGCAGGTGTACTGACCACGGAGGTTGGTGACAGGGGTCACGGCGGCGGACACAAGACCCTGGGCCGCCAGGTCGGCCGCGCAACCCGGTCAGGAGCCGGTTACAGCTACCTGCACAACGCCGTGGACGACCACTCCCGCCTGGCCTACAGCGAGATCCTGCCCGACGAGCGCAATGAGACCGCCGCCGCGTTCTGGACCCGGGCGAACGAGTTCTTCTCCCAAGCCGGGGTCACCGTCCGACGCGTGCAACCCACCGCTTGGGGTGGAAGGACGGCCGCCCGGCGTGTGCCTGCCAGCCTGGTGGCGGTGCCGAAAATTCTACAGAGCAGGTCGATTCGTCGTTGACTGGTTGACCCGTGGAGCCGATCAGGCGCGGGCGCGGGCCACGTGGGTCGATGCCGAGCGGGCCCCGGGCTGGGGGCAAGCGGCTGGCCCAGAGTCCACTTCTGCTCGTTCGTCAACTGCCCGTGTATGTCGGCTAGTTGATGTCGAACTCGAACTCGGCGGTGACGGGTGCGTGGTCGCTCCACCGCTCGGCGTGGGAGGCCGGACGTTCGACGTAGGCCTTGACGCAGGTGTCTGCGAGTTTCTGACTGGCCGTCAGGAGATCGATCCTCCAGCGGAACGACGCCTTTTCGAAAAAGGTCCACCCGTTCGATAGTGCCCTGTTCGAGGGTGCCTGCTGGCCTGGGCGGTAGGGGGAGGCCCATGGGCATTGTGACGGCTTTGGCGCCGGTTCGGGCGGTGGTGGGTTCGCGTGTCTCGGACACGCACGGGGACGAGGGCAAGGTCTCGCACCTGGTGCAGGCGGAGTCGGCGACAAGGCACGCGGTCTCGAAGGAGTGGGAGATCGTCGGGTCGTTCGAGGACCTGGACGTCTCTGCCCAGATCACCCCGTGGGAGCGTCCCGACCTCGGGCCGTGGCTCACCGAGCGCCAGGGCGAGTGGGACGCGATGGTATGGGCCAAGGTCGACCGGGCGTTCCGCTCGGCCAAGGACTGCGCGGACGTGGCGCACTGGGCGGAGGAGAACCACAAGGTCCTCGTCTTCACCGACGACGGCATCACCCTCGACTACCGCGAGGGCCGCGAGTCGTCGTTCGGGAACGAGCTGGCGAAGACCTTCCTGATGCTCGCGTCGATCTTCGCAGAGATGGAGCTCAAGCGGATCAAGGCCCGCGTCACCGCCGCCCACAAGCACCTGCGCAAGACGGACCGGTGGGCCGGCGGGCAGCCGCCGTACGGGTACCGGATCGTCGACCGTCCAGGTGGTGGCCGAACGCTGGAACCGGACCCGGTCACTTCCGAGGCCGTCCGCTACATGGGCAAGCTCCTCCTGGAAGGTCAGAGCCAGTGGATGATCGCCACGGCCCTGGAAGCCGCCGGCTTCGACACACCGGCGACCCACGCGTACAAGAACCAGGGCGACACCTATACGAGCAAGCGCAAGACGCCGCCGTCGAACCACTGGAACCCGACCAGCGTGGGCAAGATCCTGCGCTCGCCGGCGACGATGGGTCTGAAGCTGACCGGCCGCTCCGTGAAGGCGCGCAAGATCGCCCGCGACGCCAAGGGTCTGCCGATCCGGATGGCCAAGCCTCTGTTCACGGAGGAGGAGTGGGCGGCGATCCAGGCGGCGATGGACGAGCGCACGATCACCAAGGAACGCTCGAACGGCGCCTCGCCCTGGCTGGGCGTTGCGCACTGCGACCGCTGCGGCGACCGGGTCTACCGGCAGGTGAACGTCGCCAAGAACGGCAAGGTGTACGAGTACTACCGGTGCGCGAAGACGGCAGGGAAGCCGGCCTGCAAGGGCCAGTCCGTCAAGGGCGAGCGCGTCACCGCGGCGATCACCGCCCTGGTGGAGCGCCTGGCGGGGCTGGCGATGACGGTGCGCCGGTTCATCCTCGGTGAGGACCACACCGAGCAGCTCAACCACGTCACCGTGGCGATGAAGGATCTCCGCGAAGAGAAGCGCCGCAACCTGTTCGACTACCCCGGCGGCGACGACGAGTACGCCGAAGCCCTCGAAGTCCTCGTCGACGAACGCCGCCGCCTCGCCGCCCTCCCACAACGCCCCTCCGCCTGGCTGGAGGTCGAGACCGGCCAGACCTTCGCCGCCGCCTGGGATCAGGCCGACCAGGAAAGGCGCCGCCAGCTCCTCCTCGACCTCAAAGCCCGCCTCTACATGACACCCACCACCGAAGGCTGGTACCTGCCCGCCGAACTCGAAGCACGAGTACGACAGGCGAAGTGTGCTGCAAGCTCGGCGTCGGGCGCGTGATGCGCGGAACCGTCGGGGCCCCCGACGAACTTGCGGGCGATGCCGGAGCCCTCGTCGCCGACGATGAACCGGCGGATCGCGCGCAGGCTCAGCTCTTAGCGCGGGCGCGGGTCGCGGTCTTCGGCGTGCAGTGCCGCCGGTTCCTCGGCGTACCGGACCTCTGGGGGCGGTCGCTGGAGCTCCTCCTCGGCGGTGGTCGTGGTCACGGCGGCCCTTCCCGGTGGTCGTCGGTGAGGTGGCGGGGTGTCACAGCGTGGTCAGCTCGGTGAGGTCGGCGATCACCTCGGAGGCGATCACCGGGTCGAGCTCGGCGAAGGTCGGGAAGGTGCGGTTGTGGGTCCAGTAGTCACCCGGGCGCCTGTCGAGCCACACCGTTTCCACCCGCTGCTCGGGGTAGGAGTCGAACATGCCGACGGCGATGCCTTCCTCCGGGGCGATCACCACGTAGAGGTTGGGCCCGACCCGGCGGGACAGCCACTGCTCGACGCCGTTGTCCTGGGGCTCGCCGCGCCGCCAGCCGCGCCGTTCCATGCCGACCAGCCGGGTGGTGGGCAGCACCGGACCGTTCTCGAAGCGGGTCAGGCGGTGGCCGGCCCGCTCCTCCTCGGTCAGCGCGTATACCGGGCGCCCGAGTTGATGGAACGGCTGCAGGATCTCGTAGTCGGCGAAGAGCTCCGACCAGTCGGCGAGGTCGTCGCCGAGCAGGAGCGGGTGCGCCAGCCGGACGGAGGCCGTGGCCGGCAGTGCGAACGCCTCGTCCCGGATGTCCGCCAGGGTGCGGTCCTCGGCGACGCGGAACGCCGTCGTCGTGCCGTTCGTCTCGGACAGCCACACCAGACGGCGCACCAGGTGCCACAGCAGCGGATGCCCGACGAGGATCTGGTCGAACTCATGTGCCGTCCACGAGCGTTGGGTGACCATCGCCTCCTCCAGGCGGCGGATCTGGTCGCCCGCCGCTGTGCGGACGTCCTTCTTGAGTGCGGCGAAGCGCTTGCGCTCGGCGGGCGCCAGCTCGGCGTCGTCCCGCGCGCCCGGGGCGGGCAGGTCCTTGCGGCGGGCGCCGGTTGCGTCCAGCACGTACGGCTTGAGCTGTTCGTCGAAGCCGACCGTGAACGTCCGGGTGCCGTAGTCGATGACGGTGGTCCCGTCGGCGTCCAGTCCGAAGTCCGGGACGAGGCGGTCGGACAGCTGCTCCCCGGTCAGGCCGAGACCGGCCGCCACCTCGGAGATCTTCTCCTGGGCCCGGGTCTTGAGCGCCTTGAACTTCACCCGCTGTGCGATGCCGTGCAGCTGCAGCAGGGCCACGTCGGTGCCGATGGCGGCCAGCACCTCCAGGCCGTCCACCGCACGGTGGTGGGCCCCCTCTCCCGGCCAGGCGCGGAGCACCGGCGTCAGCCGGCGGACCGTTTCGTCGTCACCGAAGCGGCCGAGCACGTGCACCGCCCAGCCGTCCTGGGCGGGCATGCCGGCCAGCCGCCACTGCTCGAACACCGCCCAGCAGAACTCCGTCAGCGACTGCGGCTCGCACAGCTCCTCGACCTGGTCGAGGCCGGGGTAGAACGCTCCCGGCGCGGACAGCGCGAGCATGGTGAGCACGTGACGCACCGCCTCGGCGGGGAGGGCGCCCTCGCCGCCGCGCAGCAGCAGCTGCGGCAGCATCACCGGCTCCGCCCAGTCGCAGGGCGGGGGCAGCTTTGCCGGGAGCGCGGTCACCAGCGGGTCGGCCGACAGCAGTGCGCCCACGGCCTCCTCCGCCTTGGGCCCGTACTCGGCGGCCACCGTGCGCACCGCCGCCGCGCCGTGTGCCTCGGCGATCACCCGCAGGGCCTGTTCGGCGCCGAGCCGGGCTACCCCGGCTTTCCCGAGTGCGGTGGGCACCAGCAGCCGGGCCGCGTCCACGCCGTGCCGGGTGAACCAGGAACGTGCTGTGCTCCCGGCCGATTTGAGGCGCACCAGCCAGTCCGCCATGGTCTCGGCCACCCGGGCGTCCAGGTACGGAAGCAGCAGGGGCGCGTGCGTGGCCGGGTTCCCCAGCGCGGCGGCCCGGATCGGTTCGACGGCGTTGGTCCCGAAGCGGGCGGCGACCCGGCGCAGGGAGTCCCCGGAGTGCCAGATGCGCTCGCCGACGCGCCACTGCGCGAGCAGGGGCCGGGCCAACTCCTCGTTGCCGTACGCGAACAGCGTCAGTTCGGCGTGCTGCCCGCCGTGGAGCCGCGTGTCCAGGGGCTGCCCGTTCCTGGCCCGGATCGTGGCCGCGACCCGCTGCCAGTCGTCGTCCGACCAGTGCGTGTACCAGGACTCGGAGGTCGCCGCCCACGCCTCGCGCTCACCCGGCAGCCACCGCATCTGTGGTTCCTGCGGCGCGCTGAGGCCGGTCAGCACGCGGGGCTTGCCGGCGGAGCGCGGCCGCGTCCACGGCGGGGTGGTGAACAGCTCCGGCAGCGAGTCGGGGCCGACCTCCGGCACCCGCTCGCCGAGGTCGGTGAGCGGCTCGATCAGGGCCGCCTGCTCCGGCGTCAGCTCCGGCAGCAGTTCGAGCGCGGTCGCGCGGTGGACCGCGATGTGGCCGGTGAGGAGCTGCCGGGCGAGCTGCTGCGTGGCCGGGTCGGTGGAGGCCACCGCGGCCTCGGCGAGCAGGCGCAGCGCGCGCCGGGGGAAGCGGCGGAGACCGGCCAGGAGGGCGGCGCGGGTGGACTTGATGCCGTCCTGCTGGGCCAGTAGCCCCCGGAAGCCCTCGTCGGAGGGGAGCTCGGCGAGCGCGTCCAGGATCCGCTTCTTGCCGTCCTTGTGGTGGTAGCTGGTGGTCAGGTCGTGCAGCATCACCGGTGCCGCGTCGCCGCCGAGGCCCTCCGCCACGGTCGCGATGATCTCGGTGGACCATCCGTCATAGCCCAGGCAAGGCAGCTTGGGGAGCTTCTCCAGCGGTTCCGCCGAGGGGAGGGAACACAGCAGCATCGACCACTCGACGGCGGCCAGTCGGGAACCCCCCGACGCGACGCACGTCTCGACCCAGGCGGTCTCGGACGGCACCAGGTAGGCCGCCACCACCAGGCGGGTCAGGCTGTTGCGGCAGCCCGCCAGGGCCTCGACCGCCGCGCGGTGGGTCTCCTCGTCGCAGGCTGCCAGTAGCGACCGGACCCGGTCCGCGGCGGGGCGGTACGCGCCGTGCCGCTGGGTGGCTCCGCGCCGGACACGGGGGTGGACGGACCTCTGGTGGATCCAGTCGGTCTCGACGGCCGTCGTGAACAGCTCGACGGTCGCCCTGGCCGCGAACGGCAGGCCGAACTCCGCCACCCAGGCGTCCACGGCCAGGCTGATCTTGTTCTTGGCCGGGTATGCGTACACGGCGGCGAACACCGCCGCACCGAGCGGGTCCCGGCTGCCGGACTGGTGGGCGCGGGCAGCCGCGACCAGCTCCGGGTCACTGCGCTCCGAGGTGAGCGTCTGCTCCAGCCAGTCCCCCATCTGCCGCAGCCCGTCGCCGTACGAGGTCACCGAGTCCTTCCCCGGTGCGGACGGCTTCCGGGGAATGCCGCCCCGGCGCGGGATCAGCGCCCGACGCCAGGCGTCCGGCATGACGAAGACGTCCTCGTCCTCGGGACCGGCGGCCTCGGCCGTGGGCGCGGACACGCCGGGCTGCGCCACGGGCACCGGATCCGCCGCTGCACCCGGCTCCGTACCCGCCCCCGCACCGATCTCGCGGTAGCCCTTGCGCTCCTTCTCGGCGACCACCTTGGCGAAGTGTGCCTGCGCCTCCTCCACGGTCGGGAACGCCTTGGCCTGCTCCCGCCCGTTCGTACCGGACCGCCCGTACCGTACGATCACCGCGGCACCGTCGACCGCGGCCTCCCAGAACTTGTCCGAGCCGCCCTCGACGAACTCCCAGCGCCGCACAGCTCCGCCCCTCTCCTCGAACTGATGATCAGGAGAGGAACGTTAGCGAGCCCCGCCGACAAGTCCCCGGCCGACCGCCCCCGCCCTCACTTCCCCGCCGAAGTCACCGTGCGCAGGCGCCTCGTGCCTCAGCGAGCGGCGTACGCGTCCTGGACGTATCGGCCGGCGTCGATCAGTGACTGGAGCCACGTCTCGGCGTCGTCCTCCCGTACGCCGGAGGTGTGGCCCAGGTGGAGGGCGCAGAATGCGGCACGTACACCGGAGCCATGCGGGCGCCCGCCGCCGCAGACGTAGACCTGGGCCCCGGCTTCGAGCAGGAACCAGACCTCCTCGCACTCCGCCGCGATGCGGTCCTGGACGAAGCGTGCGCCCGTCACTGGCTGCTCACTGAAGGCCGGGCGCAGCGAGACCGAGCCTTCCTACAGCTTCGGCCACGGCCCCCACCACTGCATCGGCGACACTCTCAGCGCGTCACCTCGGCCGGGTGGGTGCTGCCGGATTCGGTACGCGCCAATTGAAGACCCACACCCCCTTGGAGTGAGTGGCTCCAAGGACCCGCCCCGCATTTCGGAGCCAAGGGTTGGCCTTCTGGAACGGGGCGAAGTTGTCGTTGGAGATGATGACCCCATTGACCTCGTCAGCGATGCTGATCACCAGTGCGTCGCCCCGACCCTCGGTCCCGGCCGGGGGCTGCACAACCTCCCCGTTGGCGATGGCAGCCTCAACCTGGAGGCGCTCGTCGGCGGACACGTCGTGGCGCAGTGTGGCATCGACCACAATGTGAATGTCGCGGTCGGGATGCTTGAACCGCAGTGACCGGATCGCCGCCTCCAGCGCCGCGAAGCTCGGTTTGCCGCCCACTGTGCGCGGGGGCCGGCCGTTCCAAGCAAGGTTGGAGCCGTCCACGATGAGCGGCGGAGCTTCGGTGCTCGCGTGGGTTGTACGAGGTGAGGAACGCGGCGGGGCGGGCTTGGGTGCCCCGCCCCCCTGATCGTTGGGCCGGGCTTGCTTCGGGTAGGCCGGCGTGGCGGCGGGCCGGGCGGCCGGGGCGAGGGTGAGTAGGCGGTCTAGTTCCTTCTTTACCTCCGGCAGGACGTTCCCGTCGCCGAACACCTTCACTTCTCCGTCGAGGACAACCTCTCCGGTCTTCTGAAGAGTCGCTTTGACGGTCAGCAGTCCTTCCTTGCTGTAGGTGTACTCCAGATCGAAGACCCTATCCTCGCCTGTGCACGGCCGGGGGTACGTGAGGACGAGGTCAGCCAGTTTGACGTTATCCGGGTGGTCTACATCGCGGTCCGGGTCTCCCTCCCAGACCTCCACGGTCAGGCGGGAGACGTTGTCCTTGTGCGGTTCGTATGACTTCATGCGCTGCTGGGGCAGACGCATGTTCCGGTCGATGAGGGCGCTGAATCCTCGCCGGCCCTCGCGGTCCTTGGTGATCGTGCCGAGGGCGTGTGTGTTGACCACACGGATGATGCTGTTCAGCTCGCCGTCCATGGCCGCCGCGCTGATCGCGGCTCCTTCGGCCACTGCGGTCATGGGGTCGCACAGCGCGGTGTCGACGAGTTCGCAGTCGAGTGCTTCGGAGACCGCGGAGCGTACCGCTGGGATCTGGCTGCTGCCACCGATCATCAGTACGGCAGTGAGATCCCGGGGGTCGATCCGGGCCTGCTCCAGGCATTCTTCCACGGGATCGAGCGCACGGCTGATGAGGTCCTGGATGGCCTCGGAGAACTCGTCCTGTCCGATCTCGACGAGGGCCCCGTCAGGCGTCTGGACGCCGACCGACTCTTGATGGGAAAGTAGGATCTTGGCCCGCTCAATTTCAAGGGCGAACATCCGCTTCTCTGAATCGCTCCAGCGCCCGCGAGCGGGCGCCCGGTCGAGGACCATGCTGCGCAGCCGAGCGTCGATCTCCAGGCCGCCGAGGCGGCTCACTCCTCGGCTCGCCTTTTCGTCGAAGAAACCGTCGTCGTGCAGGAGCAGGGTGGCGTCCATCGTGCCGCCGCCCCAGTCGAAGACCAGGAATTCGCCGTCGACCTCCATCTCGTGGGCGTAAGCGATCGCAGCTGCCGTCGGTTCGTTCAGCAGCGTGCGGACCGTGATTCCGGCGGCACGGGCTGCCTCGCGCGTACGGAACCGGGCCGCGCCGGTCGCGTTGGCGGGCACTGTGACGACGGCCTCGCGGATCTCGGTGGCGGCTTCCTCCTCGGCGGCCCTGGCGATGGCGTGGAAGACGCCGGCCGCGGCGGTGGTCGCAGCGAACCGTTCACCGCTCAGCTTGACGAACGGTTCTTCCCGCAGCATCCGCTTGCACGCCTCGACGGCCTGCTCAGAACGGAGTTTCGCTTCCCAACCGAATAGCGTGCCCGGCCGCAGGGAACTCGTGCCGACAACCGACGGGTAGAGCAGCTCGAAGCCCCTGCGCCTCCAGTTGGCGTCCAGGCCTTGCCCGCCGATCTCCAGCAATTCGACGTACTCGCCGTTCCACTGTGCGGCGACAGAGTTGGTGGTCCCGAAGTCAATTCCGGCTGCTGTCATGCTTCCTCCCCCGACCCCGTAGCAGCGGGGCCGCCGACGCGCCGGAGTTGTCCCGCAAGAATGACTTTCCCTGTCAACTCGTCGACGTATGCCGGACTCAGCAACTCGAGGGCGTCTCCCGCGCCCTCTGTCACTACGAACCGGTCGCTTGCTTCTGGTTCCGTGACTCGCAGCAGCCGCAGTTCTCGCAGATGTGCGCTCATCGCACTCTCGACCACCTCGGGGCTGTCTCCGGCGCGGGACCGAAGCAGCGCGTCGATTTCGGCGAGGCGTCCGGCAAACTGGGCGCGCGTATGGAATTCGTCCAGCACCGCCTTGCGCAGGGCCGCGGCAAGCACCCCAGACGGCGGAACCTCGTCGGACCCGGCAGCCTCCAGCGCCTCCGGGACGCGTTCCACAACTCCCTTGATCACCGTGATCGCGTCGATCGGGTCGGGACGGACAGGAGAATCACCAGCGCTCGTCCGCACCGACTCGGCCGAGGGCTGGGAGCTCCGTTTCCTGTGACGCCTCAGGCCCCCAGGTTTATGGGGTGGCTCCGAACTCCTTGCACCGGTCGGTACCCGGCCGCAGGCTGGGCAGCGAAGGCGGGGGCGCTCGCTCCTGGGAGACTTCTCATTCTTTGCAGACATCAGACTCGGCTCTGCTTCGTTCGGGTAGGGGCGGTGAACCAGGAAGCGGGCGTCGCAGCGGTCATCGCGGGGAACTGTGACGGTCGAGATGGGGGGCAGTAGTCCGGAAATCGTCGAGGAGTTCGACGGCGGCGCGGGCACGTATGGCCTCCAACTCGTCGGCACTTGTCATCGGGGTCCGGCGGGACAGGGCTTCCACCGGAGGCACAAGATGTCGCGGCACCAGAGAGGGCATGACGTACCGCGGCGGGTCAAGTGGCAACTGGTAGAAGACATCCCAGCCCGCCTCTGCGCGCAGCGCGCCACGAATACGGTCCTCGGCCAAGTTCAGAGCGGACTGGGCCTTGGCATCTCCCTCGTGGTGACGGAATATCTCCCGGCAACGTTCCTCCCAACCGTCGGCACCGTGATCCAGACCGATTTCAAGGAACGGATTGCTGAACGGGCTGCGGTCGTTCCGCTTCGTCCCCCTCCACGCGCGCAGGAGTCGGAGGTTCCGTTCGGCTGCGGCACCGCGCTGCGCCGCAGCCTTCTCGGCGTGTTCTTCGGCGGAGTCGAGCAGTTTCTTCCGTGCTACAGCCGATTCGAGCGTCTCGCTCTGTTGCATGGCCGCGTACGCGGCGATGGCATGCCCCTCCTGAACCAGCTCTGCGGGGACCTTCCGTCCGCTACCGCCGCGGGTGAGGGAATGCGCCTGAAGTGCCGCCGCCTCCGTCTCGCCAGCCATGACCAGGTTGTAAGCCCGGTTCGCGGCGACGAGTGCGTAGAAGGGACTGCGTCCGGCGTCGATGAGCTCCTGTGGCTTCCACAGAGTTGCCATCAGGCGCCAGATCCCGCGGTCCTCAACCATGCTCAGCGGCCATTGACCGGACACAGCGCCCGACTTGAGATCGCGCAATTCGATCTGCTGGGCTCGGGGCAGCGCCGCGTCAAGCGCATCGAGAGCGGTTGTGTCTCCGTCCAGTACGACGTCGTACAGGACGTCCCACAGATCTTCCGGTTCCTGCCGGATGAGCGTCTCGCCGCTCATGAAGGCCTGGCGGCGTAGATAGGCCTGCCAGCCGAGCCGTCGCGCCTCCTCATCGGTAGTCTTCTCCGGTACGAGGCGCGCACGCAGATAGAGACTCTCCTGGTCATCGCGTGCTTGCCAGGGCACGTCCTCGGCCAGGAGACCACCACGGTCTATCAGATCGTCGATGACGGTCAGCGGAGCCCAGGCGAGAAGCCCGTCCAGGAAGCGGTTGGGGATGGGGATCGCGCCGCGGGTGGCTGCGGTCGCAAAGAGGGAGTATGCGGGACCGCCTGTCACTGAGAGGGCGCGCTTGCCGACGAGTTCCAGGCCGGGCGCCGTCGAACACAGCAAGCGGCACCGTTCCATGCCCGCCTCGTTGATCCAGCGCACTCCGGTGCCCCAAAGGTTGCGCATGTGGCCGAGGACCGACGCTGCCGACAGGTGGCTCAGCCCGGTCTGGACCGTGGGCAACAAGACCTCGCGGTCCGGATCCCCTCCGAGCGCTCGCTTGAGTACTGCCCTCTCCGTTTCGGGTATGCCGGCGAGCGCCACCATCTCCGAAAGCATGGCCAGCACGGCTTCGACGGCGTCGCTGCCCCCGACACCGAGCCAACGCCACTTGCGCAGGACGAAACCGCTCACACCCGAGGGACTCTGCCCCTCCCGGCGTTCATTCGCCCGTGTCAGGCGCTCTCGTTCCACGGCCTTCGCCGCTAGCCGGGTGGCGACCGGGTCCGTCATCTCGTGCACAGCCGACAGGCTACCCGGACCGTCTGACGATCCGTCTGGTCTCGTACGTATCGTGACCTTGGCGAAAGGTGATTCGGGATCGCTGGCAGAGCGCCGTGGAGCAGAGTCATTCTCCGTACTCCCCCAACAGCTTGTTCATGCTGGCCCGGGCAGTCCAGATGAACCCCACCGCCACCCGCTACGACCAGCACGTCTCGGATCTCCGGGACGCCCTCATCAATGCTGGGCACCTCGACGCAGTGCGGGTATCCGGAGAGGGCTTGCCGGTGCTGGCCGACTGCCTGATTGGTCCGGCATCGCCGCGCAGGCCAGACGACGGCCGTCGTCACTGGGGCTGGTTCCTGGCGAGCGGACGCTTGCCCTTGAGCATCTGCGCGACACCGAGGCCGCGCAGTAGCAGGGGCATGTACGGCCGCCCGGCGTAGGCCTGCCAGCCTGGTGGCGGTGCCGAAAGTTCTACAAAGCAGGTCGATTCGCACCCGTGGAGTCGATCAGGCGCGAGCACAGGCCACGTGAGTCGAAGCTCGCGGGCCCTGGACTGATGTGATGCGGTCAGCCCAGGGATCGAATTTGCTCGTTCGTCAACTATGTGAATGTGCAGGGCAGTTAACGTCGAAATCGAACTCGGCGGTGACGGGTGCGTGGTCGCTCCACCGCTCAGCATGGGAGGCTGCGCGTTCGACGTAGGCTGCGATGCAGGTGTCTGCGAGTCCCTGACTAGCCATCAGATAGTCGATCCTCCAGCGGATGGACGCCTTTTCTAAAAGAGTCCACCTGTTCGAGCATGGCCTGTTCGAGGGTGCCTGCTGGCCTGGGTGGTAGGGGACCTCCTGTGAGCATCATGACGGCTTTGGCGCCGGTTCGGGCAGTGGTGGGTTCGCGTGTGTCGGACACGCACGGGGACGAGGGCAAGGTCTCGCATCTGGTACAGGCGGAGTCCGCGTCTCGGCACGCGCTCTCGAAGGAGTGGGAGATCGTCGGGTCGTTCGAGGACCTGGATGTCTCGGCCCAGATCACGCCGTGGGAGCGTCCCGACCTGGGGCCGTGGCTCACCGAGCGCCAGGGCGACTGGGACGCGCTGGTGTGGGCCAAGGTCGACCGGGCGTTCCGCTCGGCCAAGGACTGCGCGGACGTGGCGCACTGGGCGGAGGAGAACCACAAGGTCCTGGTCTTCACCGACGACGGCATCACCCTCGACTATCGGGAGGGCCGTGAGTCGTCGTTCGGGAACGAGCTGGCCAAGACCTTCCTGATGCTGGCGTCGATCTTCGCGGAGATGGAACTCAAGCGGATCAAGGCCCGCGTCACCGCCGCCCACAAGCACCTGCGCAACACGGACCGCTGGGCCGGCGGTCAGCCGCCGTACGGGTACCGGATCGTGGACCGGCCGGGCGGCGGGCGAACGCTGGAGCCGGACCCGGTCACCTCCGAGGCGGTCCGGTACATGGGCCAGCTCCTGCTGGAGGGGCAGAGCCAGTGGATGATCGCGACGGCCCTGGAGGCCGCCGGCTTCGACACCCCGTCGATGCACGCGTACAAGAACCAGGGCGACACCTACACGAGCAAGCGCAAGACACCGCCGTCGAACCATTGGAACCCGACCAGCGTGGGCAAGATCCTGCGTTCGCCGGCGACGATGGGCCTGAAGCTGACCGGCCGCTCCGTGAAGGCGCGCAAGATCGCCCGCGACGCGAAGGGTCTGCCGATCCGGATGGCCAAGCCGCTGTTCACGGAGGAGGAGTGGGCCGCGGTCCAGGCTGCGATGGACGAGCGCTCGGTCACGAAGGAGCGCTCGAACGGTGCCTCGCCCTGGCTGGGCGTGCCGCACTGCGACCGCTGCGGGGACCGGTTCTACCGGCAGGTGAACCTCGCCAAGAACGGCAAGATCTACGAGTACTACCGGTGCGCGAAGACGGCCGGCAAACCCGCCTGCAAGGGCCAGTCCGTCAAGGGCGAGCGCGTCACCGCCGCGATCACCGCCCTGGTGGAGCGCCTGGCTGGGCTGGCGATGACGGTGCGCAGGTTCATCCCAGGTGAGGACCACACCGAACAGCTCAACCACGTCACCCAGGCCATGCGCGACCTGCGCGAGGAGAAGCGCCGCAACCTGTTCGACTACCCCGGCGGCGACGACGAGTACTCCGAAGCGCTCCATGTTCTCGTCGACGAACGCCGCCGCCTCGCCGCCCTCCCGCAACGCCCCTCCACCTGGGTCGACGTCGAAACTGGCGAAACCCTCGCGGATGTCTGGGCCCAGGCTAGCCAGGAACACCGCCGCCAACTCCTCCTCGGCCTCAAGGCCCGCCTCTACATGACACCCACCACCGAAGGCTGGTACCTGCCTGCGGAACTTGAGGCGCGAGTACGAGGAACCATCCCGGCATGTGCGGGGCCGACGCTGGCCCGGTGACGGTCTGTTGAGGAGCTATACCTCGTAAGTGCGGCAGGCGATGGCCTGGTTGATCAGACGCGAGCCCCTAGGGGTCTTCATAAGGGCGAGCTCGGCCTCGCGTGTGCGGACGCCCTTTGCGCGGCACTTTCGTGAGGGTCTAGGTCTCGGGCGAGCGCCTGGCGGACCGGACGAACCGGGTGCCACTATGCTCTCCCGGTGAGCGCTGGAACCGTGAAGAGTCTGAGCCGAGGGTTGGACGTGCTGCTCGAAGTCGCCGTCCTTGATGAGGCGGCGACCTCGACGGAGATCGCCGAGCGGCTCGGACGGAACCGGGTGCAGGTGGCCCGGAGCCTGCACAGCCTGGAGGCTGCCGGCCTGCTCGCCCGCCACTCCCGGAGCCGCACGTACGGGCTCAGCTGGCGGCTGCGCACCAGGGCGACGCTCGCGGCGCGCTCGCGGCTGATGGTGGAGGGGCCGCGGATCCTGCGCGAGGTGGTGGAGGCGACGGGTGTCAGCGCCTTCCTCGCCGAGGTGCGCGGGGACGGAGCGGTGGCCATTCTGGAGGACGTACCCTCGGGGCTGTCCTGGGTGGGGCGTTCGTATCCGCTGTACTGCGACGACGCGGGTCAGGCGCTGCTCTGGGACTGCACCCGCGAGGAGCTGGAGACGGTGTTCGCGGGCACCGAGTTCATCGCTCACGGCCCGCAGGCACCCAGAGGGGTGGCCGAGTTCGAGGCGCGGCTGCGTGAGGCGCGGCTGCGCGGCTACGCGGTCGTGGACAGCGAGTCGCAGCCCGGGGTGTTCGCGGTGGCCGCCCCGGTGATGGACTTCTCCGGCCAGATCCTCTGCGCCCTGCACACCCAGGGGCCGTCCGACCGCCTCGCGCCGCTGGCCGGGCAACACGGCGAGATCATCAGGGAGTCGGCCGACCGGCTGTCCGCTCTGCTCGGCTGGAAGCCCTGACCTCCAGGGCCTGAGCAGCACCTCGGACCGAAGCCGCGATGTCCGCCGAGCGCCCGCTCAGCCGGAACCGGGGTACAGCGATGCTGAGCGCCGCGACGACGGCGCCGGATCCGCCCCGGACGGGGGCCGAGAAGTCGACCACGTCGTGCTCGAACTCCCGGTCGGCGATGACCATTCCGGCGGCCCGGTCGGCGGCGTTGCGGGCCGCGAGCGCCGACACGTCGCGGACGGCCAGCGGGCCGCCGCCGATGAACTCCACCTCGCCGAGCAGCTCGGCGAGTTCCTGTTCGGAGTGGTCGAGCAGGAGCGCCCGCCCGGGCCCGGTGCACCAGACCGGCGTCACCGCGCCGGGTGCCGCAGCCACCGAGGACGACCAGTGGCTGGGCTGCGCCTCGACGGTGAGCGCCACCTCCCCTGAACGCACCGAGAGCCAGGCCGGCTCGTGCCAGCGCGACACCAGCCCGCGCAGCAACGGGCGCGCCGCCTCCAGCAGCCCGGCGTCACCCGCGGCCGCGGCGAGTGTGAAGTAGCCCGGGCCGACGCGCCAGCCGCGCCCCTGGCCGTCCCGCTCGACCAGGCCGAGCGCACCGAGGTCCTTGAGCATGCGGGAGATCTGTGCCTGGTCGAGGCCGAGCTGTTCGGCGAGCTGGGCGTTGCCGGGGTAGCCGGTCGCGCCCACCTCTGCCGCCAGGACCGCGTCGAGCAGATCCAGGCCCCTGTCGAAGGTCGAGGTCATGACGTACAGCTTAACGCGATCAATTTGCGCATCAACTGTTGACGATTATGAACGTCGATGGCCATCATGGCGAACACACCGGCTCTGGGCGCCATCCCCGGCCCCATCGGTCCACGCCCGCACCGGGCTCACCACCCCGGCCGGCCCCCCACCCAGCCGGGTCCCGCCCCCACCGACACCCCCACCCCAAGGAACCGATATGACATCGGTCGACTCCACCGCGCCCGCTCACGGGCTGCGGCGCCTCGATGTGCTGGCCATGCTGCTGTGCGCGATCGTGGGCCTCGACACGCTCGGCTCGGTCGCCGCGAACGGCCCCGAGGGCCTGACCTGGATGGCCGTGCTCGGCCTCCTCTTCTTCGTGCCGTACGGCCTGATGGCCGCCGAACTCGGGTCCGCCTTCCCCGCCGAGGGCGGGCCCTACGTATGGACCAAACTGGCCTTCGGCCGCTTCGCCGCCGGCATCAACCAGGTCTTCTACTGGATCAACAACCCGATCTGGCTCGGCGGCTCCCTCTGCGTGGTGGCCATCACGACGTTCGAGACCTTCTTCCACCCCCTGCCCGGCGCCTGGAAGTACCTCGCCGGCGCGGTCTTCGTCGGAGCGGCCGGACTCGCCGTCCACTCCTCGGTGGTGATCGGCCGCTGGGTGCCGATCGCAGGCGCCCTCGCCCGGGTGGCCCTGCTCGGCTTCTTCGTCGTCTCACTGGTCGTCTACGCCGTGCGCAACGGCCTCCAGCCACTCTCGTTCGGCGACTACACCCCCACGTATCTCGGACTGGTCGCCCTCACGCCGGTCATCGTCTTCAACTACATGGGCTTCGAGGTCCCGAGCACGGCGGCGGGGGAGATGGCCGACCCCCGGCGGGACGTGCCCGCCGCGCTGCTCCGTGGCGGCCTGGGCTCCGCCGTGCTGTACGGCGTACCGATCCTCGGCACCCTGCTCGTCCTGCCGCGCGACCAACTCGGTTCGCTGACCGGGTTCATCGACGCCTGCCGCGCGGTCTTCACCGTCTACGGCGGATACGTCGCCGCGGACGGCACGGTCGTGCTGACCGGGGCCGGCGCCCTGCTCGCCAAGGTCGCGGCGGCCGGCCTGATCATCGGCCTGCTCACCAGCGGGACGGCCTGGGCGATGGGGCTCAGCCGGGCACAGGCGGTGGCCTGCGCCGACGGCGCCGGGCCGCGCTGGCTGGGCGTCATCGACGCCCGGCGTGGCACTCCGGCGCGGGTCAACCTGGTCTCCACCGCGATCGCCGCCCTGGTGATGGTCGTCGCGCTCAGCCTCAGCGGCGGTGACGTCCAGGCGTACTTCACCGCCGGGATCAGTCTGGCGATCTCCGCCACCGCCATCTCCTATCTGCTCACCTTTTCCTCTTTCATCGCTCTGCGCCGCAAGTTCCCGCACGTCGAGCGGCCCTACCGGGTGCCGTTCGGCAGCCCCGGCGCGTGGACGGCGACCGTGCTGACCGTCGGGACCATGGCCTTCACCGTGCTCGCCCTGATCTGGCCCGGCCTGGGCGTCGGCTGGTTCGGGACGGCGGGCGACCCGGCCGCCTACCTGCCCGCCGGCTTCGAGGGGCGGCGCGCCGCCTACACGGCCAGCCAACTCGTCCCGATCGCCCTGATCTTCACGCTCGGCTGCGTCTTCTACGCCCTCGGCACCCGCCACCGCCGCGGACTGCTGGCCCCTTCCGTCACCACCCCTGCCCCCGAACACCCCGACCGAGGAGTCACCGCCGATGTCCCGTCCTGACCCCGCCCGGACCACGGCCGCCCGCGCCCCCAGGCTGCCGGAGCACGCCGAGATCGTCGTCCTGGGAGGCGGCACGGCCGGCTGCGTCGTCGCCGGCCGCCTCGCCGAGCACCACCAGGTCCTGCTGCTGGAGGCAGGGCCCGACTACGGGCCCGACTTCAGCACCTGGCCCGCCGACCTGCTGGACGCCAGCACCCTCCCCGCCTCCCACGACTGGGGCTACCAGGGCGCGGGCCTCACCTTCGAACGCTGCCGGGTGATCGGCGGCTGCTCCACCCACAACGGCTGTACGCAGAGCGCCGGCTGGGCGGGCGACTACGACGCCTGGGCGGCCGCCGGCCTGACCGGGTGGGACTCCGTCACCCTCTCCCCGCTGTTCGACCAGGCGGCCAAGACGCTGCGCTTCCGTACCTACCGTGAGGACGAGGTCCAGCCGTTCCAGCGGGCGTTCATCGCCGCGGGCGCCGCGCTCGGCCTCCCCGTGCGGCACGACTTCGACCGGCTCGACGGAGGACTCGGCATCGGCTGTGCCCCGGTGAACATCACCCCCGGCGGCGTCCGCTTCAACACCGCCTTCGGCTACCTGGATCCGGTCCGGGACAACGGCAACCTGACCATCGTCGGCGGCGTCAAAGCCGACCGCGTGATCCTCGACCGCGGCCGGGCGGTCGGGGTGGAGGTCCGCACCGAGGACGGCGCACGGCACCGGATCGACGCCGGACTGGTGGTGCTGAGCGCCGGCGCCTACGGCAGCCCCGAGGTGCTGCTGCGCTCCGGGATCGGTCCGGCCGAGCACCTGGCCGAGGTCGGCGTGACCCTGCGGCACCACCTGCCCGGTGTCGGCGAGAACCTGCACGACCACCCCTCGGTCCACCTGGAGTTCGCCGCCACCGGGCAACTTGCCGCAGACCTGACCGAGTTCGCCCGCGCCAGGATGCTGCCGGACGAGCAGGCGATCGCCAAGCTCCGCTCGCCGTACGCCGGACCCGCACCCTACGACCTGCACGTCTACCCGTGGGTCGAACGCGATGACACGCTTCCCACGGGCTGGCGCTGCTTCCTCCCAGTGGGCCTGCTGAACCCCCGCTCCCGGGGCACCGTGCGGCTGCGCTCGGCCGACCCGGACGCCCTGGCCGCCGTCGACCACGCGTACCTGAGCCACCCGGACGACCTCGCGGCGCTCGCCCACGGCATGCGATGGGTGCAGCAGCTGGACCTCTCCCACTACCTGGGCACCCCGTTGCTCACCCCCGACGAGGAGCTGCCCGCCTGGATCGAGGCCCACCACCAGCACTACTGGCACCCCGCCGGCAGCTGCCGGATGGGCCCGGACGGCGACCCGGGCGCGGTCGTCGACCACACCGGCAAGGTGCACGGTCTCGACGGCCTGTACCTCGCGGACGCCTCGATCTTCCCCGATGTCCCCCGCGCGACCCCCGCCCTGCCGACCACCGTCGTCGGCGAGCGGATCGCCGCCTTCCTCCTGGAGAAGCTGTGACCCACATCGGCACCACCCGGTTCTGCACCGACATCACCGACCCGCGCACCGGCGAGGTCTACGACCGCGTACCTGTCGCCACGGCCGAGGAGGTGGACATCGCGGTCCGCACCGCCGCGGAGGCCTTCGACGGTTGGCGGCGCCTCACCCCGGCCCGACGGCAGGACGCCCTGCTCGCCCTCGCTGACGCGATCGGCGAGCGGGCGATGGAACTCGCCGAGGCCGAGTGCCGCAACACGGGCAAGGACTTCACCGAGGTGTTCGAGGACGAGATCTCGACCGCGATCGACACCTTCCGGTTCATGGCCGGTGCCGCGCGCGGGGCCCACGGGCCCGTGGCGGGGGAGTACGTCGAGGGGCACAGCTCGTCGCTGCTCCGGGAGCCGGTGGGCGTCTGCGTGCTGATCGCTCCGTGGAACCACCCGCTGGCCTCGGCGGTGGACAAGCTCGCCCCGGCGCTGGCGACGGGCAACACCGTCGTCCTCAAGCCCGCCGAGACGACCCCGATGACGGCCCGCATCCTCGGCGAGATCTGCGCCGAGGTACTGCCGCCGGGCGTCGTCACCGTGGTCTGCGGAGACCGCGACACGGGCCGGGCACTGGTCGCCCACCCCGTACCCGCCCTGGTCTCGCTCACCGGAAGCACCAGGGCCGGCCTGGAGGTCACGGCCGCCGCCGGCGTCAAGCGGCTCCATCTGGAGCTGGGCGGCGACGCGCCCGCCGTCGTGCTCGCCGACGCCGACCTGGCACGGGCGGCCGACGTCATCGCCGAGGCCGCGTTCTACAACGCCGGCCAGGACTGCACCGCGGCCTGCCGGGTGCTCGTCGCCGAGGAGGCGTACGACCGGATGGTCCTGCTGCTCGCCGACCGGGCGGCCAAGGCCGAGATCGGCCCGCTCAACAGCCGCGCCCACCTCGACCGCGTGAACGCGTACCTGACCGGTCTGCCCTCGCACGCCACGGTCGTCGCGGGCGGCGGCCCGGCGGACGGGCCGGGCTTCTTCTTCCAGCCCACCGTGGTGGCCGGGGTGAGGCAGGACGACGCGATCGTGCAGGAGGAGGTGTTCGGCCCGGTGCTCACCGTCCAGCCCTTCACGGACGAGGACGACGCCGTCCGGCTCGCCAACGACGTCCCCTACGGCCTGGCGGCCTCGGTGTGGACGCGCAACGGAGCGGCCGGCGCTCGCCTGGCCGGCCGCATCGACGCGGGCACGGTCTGGCTCAACTGCCACGGGGTGTACGCCACGGAGATGCCGCACGGCGGCTTCAAGCAGTCCGGCTACGGCAAGGACCTGTCGACGTACGCGCTCGACGCCTACACCCGTGTCAAGCACGTGATGGTCGGCCTCGACTGAAGTCGCCCGGCCCCGGCCCCGGCCGCGTCCGGTTCGTCGACGCCGCCGCCACCGCAGCGCGCTGGCGGCGGCGCTGCGGCGATCGCATCGCGCAGCAGTCTGAGGTCGACGCCCCGCTCGCGCGCAGCGCGCTCGCCGTGCTGACCGGGGCCCTGCAAGCGGCGAAGGGAATCTCTTCGTCCGGCTGTCACGGAGGGGCCGGGACGGGCGGACTCGCGTGCTGCGTGCGAGGGACAGCGCCGGAGGTGGAAGCGCGGATGCCGCTCCAGCCGCGCGCGGATCCCGGGGAGTTCAGGTGGATGTCCAGGGCGGCGGGACCGCCTTGTGGTATCTCCGGCCTCCCTCTTCCCAGTAGGTTGCATTACCACTTGGTGCAGATCACGCCTGATCGGATGGCTAGTGTGACAAAGGCCCGGACCTCGGCCCGTTGGGTTCCTCAGCCCCCGCGACTGCTTACCTCCCTGCGATCCGCTGCGATGCCTCAGCACGATCTTGAGGACGACGCGATGATCAAGGGAGTCGAGTATTCGACAGTGGACTTCACCGGGCGAGCTGCAGAGGCGGTCGAGATCGAACATTGCCGGTTCACCGGTACACGGTTTACCGGTTCGGATCTTCGCCGGTGTGTCCTGTCGGACGTCGAGTTCGAGACCACCGACTTCGCGAGCGTTCGTACTCAGGACGTCTCGCTCTTGAGGAGCACGGCCAGGTCCAGCAGGTTCACCGGGATGTCATGGAGCAACGGCTTCTTCCGGGACGTCACCTTCGACAACTGCCGCAGCGACTCGGCGCTGTTCCGGTACTCGAAGTTCAAGAAGGTGGTCTTCAGGGGCTGCAATCTGCGACAGGCCGACTTCCAGCGAGCCGAGCTGCGGGACGTGCGGTTCGAGGACTGCGATCTCGAAGGCGCCCAGTTTGCCCACGCGGACATGCGGAACGTCCGGTTCGAGGGGTGCACACTGCTGGATGTCGGTGGTGCGGCGAGCCTTAAAGGCGCGAGTGTGCAAGGCCCCGGGGCGATGGAGCTCGCCCTCAGCCTTGCACGGGAAGCCGGGATCGTGCTCGAACCCTGACGCCCGGGTCGGTGGACGCGGTCGAGCGGGTGGGTGAACTCGGCGTCCCCGGCGTGCTGGTGGGGTGCCGGGCTATGACGGTTACTCCCGAATCGTGTTGGGGAAGCGGGCGAAGTGCGTGCGTTCCGGTCCGCAGCGCGGGCCCCGTGTGGCCCCGTGGCCCGCCGCGATCGCGGGAGGGCCTTCAGCTCCGTAATCCCATTGGATCAGACTGAATGTCGGGGGACCATGCACCTCATGAAGAGCTCACTGCGCCGGACATACCCGCACCATGAGTGGAGCCCCGTCACCGAAGGGGACTCGGGCGCCTTCGTCTACCGCCTCAACGGGCCGCAGTCCGAGCTCTACGCGAAGATCGCCCCGCGCGCTCCGGGCGGCTCGGCCTTCGATCTGGTCGGCGAGGCCGATCGGCTCGAATGGCTGGCCCGGCACGGCATCCCGGTTCCCCGTGTCGTCGAGCGCGGGGGCGACGACACCTCCGTCTGGATCGTGACCGAGGCCGTACCGGGCGTCTCGGCCGCCGAGGAGTGGCCGGAGCACCAGCGGCTCGCCGTCGCGGAGGCGATGGCTCACATCGCCCGTGCCCTGCACAGTCTGCCCGTCGCGGAATGTCCCTTCGACCGTTCCCTGTCCGTGGCGGTGGACGAGGCCCGCCACAACGTGCGCGTGGGGCTGGTGGACCTCGAGGATCTGGACGAGGCACGCCGGGGCTGGTCCGGCGCACAGCTCCTGGCCGAACTCGACCGCACCCGGCCGGAGACGGAGGACATCGTCGTCTGCCACGGGGACCTCTGCCCGAACAACGTCCTGCTGGATCCCCGGACGTGCGAGGTCACCGGAGTCATCGACGTGGGCCGCCTCGGCCTCGCCGACCGCCACGCCGACCTCGCCCTGGCCACCCGCGAGCTGGAGATCGAGGAGGACCCCTGGTTCGGTCCCGAGCACGCCCAGCGCTTCCTCGCGCGGTACGGCGGCCCCGGTGTGGACGAGGACACGTTGGCCTTCTACCGGTTGCTCGACGAGTTCTTCTAGCCCGGCGCGTCGGGCAGGGACATCGCCGGGGGCGAGGGCATCGCGAACACGGTCGCGGACGCCCTCGCCCATCTGGGTACGGCTGCGCCAGGAGGCGCTCGCGAGGCGTCGACCGCCCGCCGTTGAGAGGGGAGCACCGGTGTGGAACGTTCAGGCTGCCCGCGTGTCCTGCTCGGCGGCCAGCGTGAGCGCGATGTCGACGATCATGTCCTCCTGCCCGCCCACCAGGCGGCGGCGTCCGCACTCCATGAGGATGTCGCGGACATCGACGCCGTAGCGCGCGGCGGCGGCCTCCGCGTGGCGGAGGAAGGAGGAGTAGACGCCCGCGTAGCCCAAGGTGAGGGTTTCCCGGTCGACGCGCACCGGGCGGTCCTGGAGCGGGCGGACGAGGTCGTCGGCGGCGTCCTGGAGGTGGAACAGGTCGCAGCCGTGCTCGAAGTCCGAGAGGTCCGCGACCGCGATGAACGCCTCCAGCGGGCAGTTGCCCGCGCCCGCGCCGTGGCCGGCCAGCGAGGCGTCGACGCGGCGGACACCGTTCTCGACCGCGACGACGGAGTTCGCGACCGAGAGCGAGAGGTTCTCGTGGGCGTGGATGCCGATCTCCGTCCCGGCGTCGAGGACTTCGCGGTAGGCCCGCACCCGCGCGGCCACGTCCCGCATCGTGAGCCGGCCACCGGAGTCGGTGACGTAGACGCAGTGCGCGCCGTAGGACTCCATCAGCTTTGCCTGCCGGGCGAGTTCCTCGGGCGCGGCCATGTGGGAGAGCATCAGGAACCCGGACACGTCCATGCCGAGTTCCCGCGCCGCGGAGATGTGTTGCGCGGAGATGTCGGCCTCGGTGCAGTGCGTGGCGACGCGCACGGAGCGGACTCCGAGTTGGTGGGCGCGCTTCAGTTCGTGGAGGGTGCCGACGCCTGGCAGTAGCAGCGTGGTGAGGCGGGCGTTCTCCAGTACCGAGGCCGCCGCCTCGATCCACTCCCAGTCGGTGTGCGACCCTGGGCCGTAGTTGAGCGACCCTCCGGCGAGGCCGTCGCCGTGCGCCACCTCGATCGCGTCGACGCCGGCCCGGTCGAGTGCGGTGACGATGCGCTTGACGTCCTGCGGCGTGATCCGGTGGCGGACGGCGTGCATGCCGTCGCGCAGGGTGACGTCCTGGACGAAGATCGGGGTTCCCATTACTGGTTCGCCTTCCCGGCTGCGATGCGCTCCGCGACCTGGATGGCGGCGGAGGTCATGATGTCGAGGTTGCCGGCGTAGGCCGGCAGGTAGTGTGCGGCGCCCTCGACCTCCAGGAAGACGGACACCTGGTGGGTGGGCCGGGGGGCGCCTTCCGTGAGGAGCGTCGCGACCGGCTGGTCCGCAGGGATCGCGGTGATCTGCACCTGTTGCTTGAGCCGGTAGCCGGGGACGTAGGCGGCGACGTCGGAGACCATTTCCCCGACCGAGCGCCGGATCTCCTCGTGGGTGGCCGGGTCCGGGGCCGCGATGAGGCAGAAGACCGTGTCGCGCATCATCAGCGGCGGCTCGGCGGGGTTGAGGATGATGACCGCCTTGCCGCGGCGGGCCCCGCCGACCCGTTCGATGGCGGACGAGGTCGTCTCGGTGAACTCGTCGATGTTGGCGCGGGTGCCCGGGCCGGCCGACTTCGACGCGATCGACGCGACGATCTCCGCATACTCCACCGGCACGACGCGGCTGATCGCCGCGACGATCGGGATGGTGGCCTGGCCGCCGCAGGTGACCATGTTGACGTTGGCGGCGTGCAGGTGCTGGTCGAGGTTGACGGCGGGGACGACGTAGGGCCCGACGGCCGCCGGGGTGAGGTCGATCAGCCGCTTCCCGAGCGGGGCCAGCTTGCCGGCGTTCGCCTCGTGCGCCTTTGCCGAGGTCGCGTCGAAGACGATCCGGATCTCGTTGAAGTCCGGCATCGCGATCAGCCCGTCGACGCCTTCGTGGGTGGTCCGGACTCCGAGCCGCGCGGCGCGGGCGAGGCCGTCGGAGGCGGGGTCGATACCGACCATGGCGCCCATTTCGAGGTGCGGCGCCCCTCTGAGTACTTTGATCATCAGGTCGGTGCCGATGTTGCCGGACCCGATGACCGCGACCTTCGTCCTGCTCATGCTGCCGCTCCCTCGCTGAAGCCGACCGTCACGGCGCCGAGGCCGGACAGGGTGGCGGTGACGGTGCTGCCGGGGGACACCGGCCGCATCGGACCGAGCGCGCCGGACAGGACGACCTGCCCCGCACGCAGGGGCTCGCCGAGGTCGCGGGCCGTGCGGGCCAGCCACACGACGGCCTCGACCGGATCGCCGAGGCAATCCGCGCCGGTTCCGGTGGAGACCTCCTCCCCGTCGATGCTCATCGTCATGGTGACGTCCACCGGTTCGACCTGGCCGAGAGTGTGGGCTTGCGTCCCGAGCACGTAGGCGCCGGCGGACGCGTTGTCGGCCACCGTGTCACCGAGGCTGATGTCCCACCACGCGATCCGGCTGCCGCAGATCTCCAGGGCGGCCACGCCGTACTCGATCGCGTCCCGGACCTGCGCGGTGTCGAGCGGGCCGTCGGCCAGATCGGTACGGAGCAGGAACGCGATCTCCGCCTCGACCCGGGGCTGGAGGATCCGTCCGGCCGGGAGCGCGTCGCCGTCCGTGTAGGCCATGTCGTCGAAGAGGACGCCGAAGTCGGGCTGGTCGACGCCGAGCTGTCGCTGCACCGCCGGCGAGGTCAGGCCGATCTTGCGGCCGGTGATCCGGGCGCCGGCCGCGAGGCGGCGCTGTGTCAGCGCGGCCTGCACGGCGTACGCCGCGGCCAGGTCGTTCCGTCCGATCAGGTCCCGCACCGGTGCGCAGGGCACGCCGGAGGCGGACGCCTCGGCGAGCCGCGCGACCGCTGCGGCGATGTCGTCGTTGCTCGCGGTGGCGAGCCTGTTGTTGTCGGTCACGGCCCCACTCTGCGGCCGGGGCTCGTACCGAACCAGCACTTTGTCTCGCTCAGCGATACGCTGCGCCCATGGCGGACACCTCTGGTCTCGACACGGTGCTGGGCAAGGCGGTGACGATCCTGCGGGCGTTCCGGCCCGATGACCAGGCTGTCTCCCTCGCCGAGCTGGTACGGCGCACCGGCCTCCACAAGGCGACCCTGCACCGACTGGCCGGGGCCCTGGTCGCCAATCGCCTGCTCGACCGCGTCGACGGCGGCTACCGCCCCAGCGGCGGCCTCTTCGAGCTCGGGATGCTCGCGTCGCCGGAGCGCAGCCTGCTGGAGGTGGCGATGCCCTTCCTCCAGGACCTCTACGAACGCACTCACGAGACCGTCCACCTCGGCGTGCGCGAGGGCCACGACGTCGTCTACGTCGCCAAGATCGGGGGCCACCGGCAGGCCAAAGCCCCCTCGCGCACCGGTGGACGGATGCCGCTGCACTGCACCGCCATCGGAAAGGCGCTGCTCGCACACGCCGATGACGCCCTGCGGCGCGAGGTGCTCACCGGGCCGCTGGAGCGGCGCACACCCCACACCGTCGTGACACCGGGCGCCCTGCGCCGCCAGCTGCAACGGATCACCGAGACCGGCATCGCCTTCGAGCTCGAAGAGTCGGCGCTGGGGCTTCTGTGCGTCGCCGCGCCGGTGCTTGGGCACGACGAGCCGGTCGCCGCGATCAGCGTGGCCGGGCCGGTGGGAAGGTTCCGGCCCGACCGGTACACGACGCCGGTACGGGCAGCGGCGGCCGGGCTCGCCAGCACACTGGCCCGGCGCGACCTCTCGCGTTGACCAAGGCGTCTCAGTGGGCGTTTAGGGATGGCTTGCGATGAGTGTTTTGACCTGTTTTTATCGCATTCATTACCAAGGTGCACGGCCCGAAATGCCTGGAAGCTCTGCATTAGCGGGAACATTTCTCCGAATTGCTAAACCAGACGGAATCCACCGAGCCAACATCTTCGGAGCGATTCGCACCTTACGTTCGCCCACTCAGAGCGCGCGCGTGATCGCCTCGACCGTGACCGTGAGCGCGGCGGTGAGCGGCTTGAGCGTCCCGGGCGAGTAGCGGATGCTGGGCATCGAGACCGACAGGGCCGCGGTGGTCCTGCCGGCGCGGTCCTTCACCGCGCACCCGACCGCCACCACGCCCCGCTCGGTGCGCTCCAGGTTGAGCGCGACCCCGCTGCGCCGTACCACCCGGAGCTCCCGGCGCAGGTGGGCCATGTCCGGCATCTCCTCGCCCGGGTCGCGCCGGCCGTCGGCGTACAGGGCCTCGACCTCCTCGTCCGGGAGAGCGGCGAGCTCGATCAGGCCGCCGGTGGCCTGGTGGGCCGGGAAGACCATGCCCTCGCGGCTGCCCACCCGCAGGGCCTGGGCGCACTCCGTCGAGGCGATGAACCGGATGTTGCGGCCGGTGCGGACGCTGAGGTTCGCCGTCTCGTCGATCCGGTCGACCAGGGCGCGCATCGGTCCGAGGGCCGCCGCGCGCAGCGCGCCGAGGTCGGAGCGGGCATGCTCGGCGAGGGCGAGGACGGGGCCCACCCGATAGGTCCGGTCCTCGTTCTGCACCGCGAAGTCGCGGTAGACCAGTGCGGTCAGCAGGCGGTGGGCCGTGGAGCGGGCGACGCCCAGCCGCGCGGCCGCCTCCGACACGGTGACCGAACCGTCGAGCTGGAGGATCTGGGCGAGCCGCAGGGCATGGTCGACGCTGTTGGGCGCGTAGGTGGGCGGGGTCTTCATCGACTTCACCATGCCCAGATCGTCACACATGCTGTTCCGCAGTGCAGAATCCTCTGTTCTGCAGTCGCCCCCGCGGCCGATAGTCGGGCCATGTCCGAAGTGAACGCCCTTACGGCCCCGCCCGGTCCCGCAGCCGAGGACCGCCCTGACCAGCCTCCGGTCACCCCCGAGCTCCTGAACCTCTACCGCGGTTTCGACGACGCGCTGCTCGTCCCGTTGTGGACCGAGATCGGCGACCTGATGCCGCAGCACCCGCGCTCCAGCGCGCAGTCGCACCGATGGAAGTGGCGTGAACTTTCCGAACTCGCAGCGCGATCCGGGGAGTTGGTCCCGGTCGGCCGCGGCGGGGAGCGCCGCGCGATCGCACTCGCCAACCCGGGCCTGGGCGGCCGGCCCTACGCGACCCCGACCCTGTGGGCCGCGATCCAGTACCTGATGCCGGGCGAGGACGCCCCCGAGCACCGGCACACCCAGAACGCGTTCCGCTTCGTCGTCGAGGGTGAGGGCGTGTGGACCGTGGTGGAGCGCGACCCCGTACCGATGGGCCGGGGCGACTTCTTGCCCCAGCCCGGCATGCACTGGCACGCCCACCACAACTCGGCGAACGCGCCGATGGCCTGGCTCGACGGGCTCGACATCCCGTTCCAGTACGGCATCGAGGCGCAGTTCTTCGACTTCGGCCGGGACACCCTCAGCGAGGAGGAGCACACCACCCCCGCCCGTTCCCGGTCACAGCGCTTGTGGGGGTACCCCGGCCTTGTACCGGTCTCCCGGTTCGGGCACCGCGAGGGCACTCCGCTGCTGTGCTACCGGTGGGCCGACACCGACGCCGCACTCACCGGCCAGCTGACGCTGGAGCGCGAGGGCCACCCGGGCACGGTCGAGCCCGGCCACGCCCTGGTCCGCTACACCAACCCGACCAGCGCCGACGACGTGCTCCCCACGATCCGGGCGCAGTTCCACCGGATCACGGCCGGCACGGAGACCGCGCCGCACCGGGAAACCGGCTCCTCGGTCTACCAGGTCTTCGACGGCGCAGGGACGGTCACGGTCGGCGACCACTCCTGGACGGTGACCCGCGGCGACCTCTTCGTAGTCCCGTCCTGGCAGCCGCTGTCGATCCGTTCGGAGGCCTCGGCCTCCGACTCCGACTCGGGCGCGCTCGACCTGTTCCAGTTCAGCGACGCCCCGATCCTCACCAAGCTCAACCTGTTCCGCAGCCACACCGAGAGGGGCAACCGATGAAGCTCGCCACCATCCGCCTGGGCGACCGGCGCACTGCCGCCGTCCGCGTCGAGGGCGACCGGCTCGTGGAGGTCGGCCGGCCCAGCGTCGGCGCGGTCCTGGCCGCTCCCGGCGGCCTCGCGGCCGCCGCGACGGCCGACGGCCCGCAGCACCCGCTCACCGGGGCCGACTTCGCCCCGGTCGTTCCGCGACCCGGCAAGGTCGTCTGCGTCGGGCTGAACTACCGCAACCACATCAAGGAGATGGGCCGGGACCTCCCGGAACACCCGACCCTCTTCGCCAAGTACGCCGACACCCTCATCGGCGCCCACGACGCCATCCGGCGCCCGGTGGAGACCGGGCAGTTCGACTGGGAGGCCGAGCTCGCCCTCGTCATCGGCCGGCAGGTGCGCCGGGCGGGTGAGGACGAGGCGGTAGCCGCGATCGCGGGATTCACCGTGCTCAACGACATCACCTGCCGTGACTGGCAGTTCCGGACCCGGGAATGGCTGCAGGGCAAGAACTGGGACTCCAGCACCCCCGTCGGCCCGTTCCTCGTCACCACGGACGAGACCGGTCCGCGGCCGGCCCTCGACATCCGCTGCGAGGTCGACGGCCGGGTGGTGCAGTCCGACAACACCGGCGACCTGCTCTTCGACCCGGTCGACCTGGTCCGCTACGTCTCGACGATGGTGCGGCTCAACCCGGGCGACATCATCGCGACCGGCACCCCCGGCGGCGTCGGCCACGCCCGCAAGCCCCAGGTCTACCTGGAGGGTGGTGAGCTGGTCGTCACCGAGATCGAGTCGATCGGCCGGCTGGAGAACCCCGTCGTCCCCGAAGGCGCCTGATGGAACACGACCTCACCACCGCACTCGGCTGGGTCGAGACGGGGACCGCACTGTGCGCCTCGGCGATCGCCGGACTCTCCGAGGACGAGTACGCCGCCGCATCGGCCCTGCCGGGCTGGACCCGCAAACACCTCGTCGCGCACCTGGCGGCGAACGCCGAGGCGATCGCCAACCTCGTCCACTGGGCCCGCACCGGTGAGCGGACCCCGATGTACGGCACCCCGTGGGAACGCGCCGCCGGGATCGAGAGGGGAGCCGGGCTGGGCGCGGACGAGCTGACCCGATGGTTCACCGAGTCGGCCGCGAACCTGGCCGCCGCGATGTCGGCCCTGCCCGAGGAGGCCTGGCGGGCCCCGGTGGTCACCGCGCAGGGCCGCACGGTGCCGGCGAGCGAGACCCCGTACCTGCGCGCCCGGGAGGTGATGGTGCACGCCGTGGACCTCGCCACCGGGGTCTCCTTCGCCGACCTCCCCGACGACTTCCTGCGGGCGCTGGAGGAGGACATCCGCGCCAAACGGGGCCACGACACCGTGCCCGACCTCAGGGGACCGCAGGCCGCGGTGACCGCCTACCTGGCCGGACGCCCCGCGACCGGAGTGACCGCCGCCGACGGTGGCCTCCCACCGACCCTGCCCGCCTGGCTGTGACGACAAGGACCGAATCCATGCACAACCATCCCCCCACCCGCGCCGACGTGATCGTCGTCGGGGGCGGCATCGGCGGCCTCGCCGCGGCGCTTGCCCTGACCCGCCAGGACCTGCGGGTCAGGGTGTACGAGCAGGCTCCCACCTTCGGCGAGGTCGGCGCGGGACTCCAGCTCGCACCGAACTGCACCCGCATCCTCGACCACTACGGCCTCCTGGCCGAGGCGGTGTCCCTGGGCGTGCTGCCCGAGAACATCATCATGAAGGACGCCGTGGACGCCGGCGAACTGACCCGCCTCGACCTACGCGACCTGGAGCGCCGCTACGGCTACCCGTACCTGGTGATCCACCGCAGTGACCTGCACACCGTCCTGCTCCGCGCCTGTGAGCGGGCGGGCGTGGAGCTCGTCACCGACTCCCACTGCACGTCGTACGAGAACACCGCCGCCGGCGCCCGGGTCCGCTTCGCCGACGGCCGCGCCGACGAGGCGGAACTGGTGATCGCCGCAGACGGCCTGCACTCGGTCGCCCGCGAGTTGCTGGTCCGGGACCAGCCGGTCAGCTCGGCCTACGTGGCCTACCGCGCCGCCGTACCGTTCGAGGAGGTCGCCACCCGCGACATCCACGACAAGGACGTCGTGGTGTACGTCGGGCCGCACTGCCACTTCGTGCAGTACCCGCTGAGGGGCGGCACCATGTTCAACCAGGTCGCCGTGTTCGAATCACCGAAGGCGCTGGCGGGAGAGGAGGACTGGGGCACCCCGGACGAGTTGGACGCGGCGTTCGCCACAACCTGCGACCAGGTCCAACAGGGGCTGGCACTGATGTGGCGCGACCGGTGGTGGCGGATGTACGACCGCGACCCGATCACGACCTGGGTGAGCGGCCGGATCGCCCTGCTCGGCGACGCGGCGCACCCACCGTTGCAGTACATGGCACAGGGCGCGATCATGGCGATCGAGGACGGCTGGGTCCTCGGAGAACACGTCGCCGCCCAGCGCGCGCAACGGACCGAAAGCGGCTCGGGCGTCGACTGGAGCACGGCACTCGCCGCTTACGAGGCGGTACGGCCCGAACACTGCCGCAGGGTCGTCGACACAGCCCGGTCATGGGGCGAGTTGTGGCACCTCGAAGGCCTTCGGAGGCTCCAGCGCAACGCTCTCCTGCATGCCCGCGACACCTACGACTACTCGTTCGTCGACTGGATCTACGGCCCGACGGCACTGAGGCCGGAGGAGGAGGCGGAGATGTTCCGGCCGGTCCCCCTGGAGACAGCACTGCGCTGAGGAGCCGCCGAACGGGGCGGCCGCGCGGGGTCCGGTTGCGGTC
>NZ_JBEORY010000056.1:0-64207 GCF_040302665.1 Kitasatospora sp. NPDC097691
GGGGCTGTTCATCTCGCCGGGGACGGTGAAGAACCACCTCGCCAGCATCCAGCGCAAGCTCGGTGCCCGTAACCGGGTGGGCATCGCGGCCTGGGGCGACGACGCCACCGAGGGACCCGGCCTGCGGCCACAGACTTCCCCGATTCGATCAGGGCCGCCCCCTCCCGGCCTTCGGCGGGCGGGGTCAGCGGGCGGCCAGGGCCTCAAGGAGGCGGTCGAGGGAGGTGCCGAGGCCCCAGCGGCCGGAGAGCTCCTCGAGGGTCATCGGGTCGAGGGGCTCGCGGGGGAGGGCCGGGTCGAAGGCGGGGAGGGGGGCGTCGGCGGCGACGCGGACGACCTTCGGGGCGACGTCGAGGTAGGCGGAGCCCTCGACGATGTTGCGGCGGCGGGCCGGGGTGAGCCTGGAGCCCACGTCCAGTGCGGCGGCGCGGATGGCCGGGAGGTCGCCGTACTCGTTGATCAGCTGGGCGGCGGTCTTCTCGCCGATGCCCTTGACCCCGGGCAGGCCGTCCGACGGGTCACCGCGCAGGGCGGCCATGTCGGCGTACTGGGCACCGCGCACGCCGTACTTCTCCAGCAGCAGCGCGTCGTCGGTGACCTGCAGGTTGCCCATGCCCTTGACCGGGTAGAGCACCGTGATCCCCCGGGCGTCGTCCACCAGCTGGAAGAGGTCGCGGTCGCCGGTGACGATCTGCACCGGGCCCTCGGCGCGGGCGGTGAGGGTGCCGATGACGTCGTCCGCCTCGAAGCCGGGGGAGCCGACCCGGGCGATGCCGAGCGCGTCCAGCACCTGCTCGATCACCGGGACCTGCGGGGCGAGCGTGTCGGGCACCTCCTCCTCGCCGTCCACGGCGGCCTCGGCGACCCGGTGGGTCTTGTACGAGGGGACGAGGTCCACCCGCCACTGCGGGCGCCAGTCGGCGTCCATACAGGCCACCAGCCGGTCGGGGCGGTGGTCGTGGACCAGCCGGGCGATGAAGTCCAGCAGGCCGCGGACGGCGTTGACCGGCTCGCCCTGCGGCGAGCGCAGGGTGTCCGGTACGCCGAAGTAGGCCCGGAAGTACAGGCTGGCGGAGTCGAGCAGCATCAGTCGCGGTGCGGTCACGTCACAGATCATGCCGCACCGCGCTGACGGAGTCCCGGTTCTCAGTGCTCGTGGGGCCCGGCGCGGTGGACCGGCCCGTGGGCGTCGGCGCAGTGTTCGGCGGCCGTGTCGCCGGGGGCGGCGATCTGCAGCAGCGCGCCCGCCTCGTCCTCGCCGACGTGGTCGACCTGGAGGGTGCTGTGGGTGATGCCGTACTCCTCGGCGAGCCGGCGCTGGAGGCGGCGCCGGACGGCGTGGCAGTCGCCGCCGGGGGTGACCAGGATGTGCGCGGACAGCGCCGGCTGGTTGGAGGTGATCTCCCAGATGTGCAGGTCGTGGATCTCCTCGACCAGCGGTTCGGTGACCATCCGGTCGGCCACCGCGTCGGGGTCGATCCCGGCCGGGGCGGCCTCCAGGAAGATCCGCCCGGAGTCCCGGACGAGCCCGATGCCGGCCTTGAGCATCAGTGCGACGACGATCAGCGAGGCGATGGCGTCGGCCTGGGCGAAGCCGGTGGTCAGGACGATCAGACCGGCGACGGCGGTGGCGATGAACGCGTACAGGTCGGTGAGGACGTGCTGGAAGGCGCCCTCGACGTTCAGCGAGCTGCGGTTGGCCTTGGACATGCACCAGGCGGCCGCGATGTTGACCACGATCCCGATCAGCGCGGTGATCAGCACCAGCGAGCCGGTGACGTCGGGCGGCGTGATCAGCCTGGTGACGGCCTCGTAGCCCAGCCAGGCCGACAGCACCAGCAGGGTGACGCCGTTGGCCTGCGCGGAGAGGATCTCGGCGCGCTTGAGGCCGTAGGTGTAGCCGCCGCGGGCCGGGCGGGCGGCGAGCCGCATCGCGACCAGGGCGAGCACGATCGAGGCGGCGTCGGTGAGCATGTGCGCCGCGTCCGAGATCAGCGCGAGGGACTGGGCGGCGAAGCCGACCACGACCTCGCCGGCCATGAAGACGACGATCAGGGCGAGCGCGCTGAGCAGCCAGCGGCGGTCCGCGTCGGCGGCGATGTCGTGCGAGTGCCCGCCGTGACCCCCGTGCCCGCCGTGCGAATGTCCGGCGCCGTGCCCGTGCCCGTTCGACTGTGCGTGGTCATGCGCATGATCATCGTGCGAATGCTCGTGCCTGGCCATGGAAGTCCTCTCTGGGCGCACCGAGGCGAACGGGGGCGCGGCGCGACCGCCCCGCACCCGAAGTGAACCGCAGAATCGACAAAGATCCAAAGGCTGTACTGGTGACCGTTGTCGTTGCCGTTCGGGTGGCCGAACCCGGTGCACTCCGCACCCCTTCGACCAGCCGATGTCGCCTGCGCCCGCGCCCAGTTGAGCTACCCCAGCGCGACCGGGTCCAGGGCCGCGGCGCCCGCGGCCGCGGCATCCGGGACGGCGGCGTCCAAGGCGGCGTCCAGGGCCGAGGCGTCCAGGGTGGCGGCGGTGGCCGCCCGTACCAGCGCCCGCATCAGCCGCAGGTCGTCCCCCTGCTCCGGATGCCACTGCACCCCGAGCGTGAACCCCGGCCCCTCCACCGCCTCGACCGTGCCGTCCGGCGCGTGGGCGCTCACCCGCAGGCCCGTGCCCACCCGGTCGACGGCCTGGTGGTGGAAGGTCGGCACCTCCACCTCGCACTCCGGCAGCAGCCCGCCCAGCAGCGTGCCCGGCACCGGCCGCACCAGGTGCGTGCCGTACCGTCCCGGCGACCCGCCGTGCACGTCCACCGGCACCACGTCCGGCAGGTGCTGCACCAGCGTCCCCCCGCACACCACGTTCAGGACCTGCATCCCGCGGCAGACCCCCAGCAGCGGCATCCCCGCCGCCAGTGCCGCCCGCAGCAGCGCGACCTCCCAGGCGTCGCGCTCCGGCGAGTCCACCTCGGTCGCCGGATGGGCCGGCTCCCCGTAGTACGCCGGGTCGATGTCCGGCCCGCCCGCGATGACCAGCGCGTCCAGCCGGGCCAGCACCTCCGGCGCCCGTTCCGGGGCGTCCGGCGGCAGCAGGACGGCGATCCCGCCGGAGTCCCGGACGTACGCGGTGTACCGCTCGGGCACGAGGGCGACCCGGCGGCCCCGCCAGTCGCTCCAGCTCGCGTCCACCAGATAGGTGCTGACACCGATCAAAGGCCTGCGATTCATGGCGCGCATTCTCCTCCCGAACCACCTGATCCACCGTCAACCACGCATATCGGCGCGCCACACCAGTCCGCCCTCTTCCGCCCCGAGAGTCGCAGGCCGTACGGTTCGCTGTGACCGCTTGATCTCGAAGAGTGATCGAGTCATTCGAGGACGTCGAGGAAGGAGGGCTCCGCCATGTCCGGGAACGCCGCCCCCGAGAACGCCACCCCCGGAACCACCGCACCCGGAACCACCGCACCCGGAACCACCGCACCCGGAACCACCGCACCCGGAACCACCGCACCCGGGAACGCCACCCCCGGGAACGCCGCGCCGGAGCGCACCACGTCCGGGACCACCGCCGCGGGCGTGCCGCCCCGGCCGCCGCTGACCCTGGACGAGCTGCGCACCCTGGTGGACGCCGGCGAGGTGCACACGGTCGCGCTCGCCTTCACCGACATGCAGGGCCGGCTGCAGGGCAAGCGCTTCGCCGCCCGGTTCTTCCTCGACGAGGTCGCCGAGCACGGCGCCGAGGCCTGCGACTACCTGCTGGCCGTCGACGTCGACCTGAACACCGTGGACGGCTACGCGTTCTCCTCCTGGGCCACCGGCTACGGCGACTTCGCGATGCGCCCCGACCTCGGCACCCTGCGGCTGACCCCCTGGCAGCCCGGCACCGCCCAGGTCACCGCCGACCTCGCCCGGCACGGCGGCCACCCGGTGGACGCCGCCCCGCGCCAGCTGCTGCGCCGCCAGATCGCCCGGCTCGCCGAGTACGGCCTGGCCGCCGACATCGGCACCGAACTGGAGTTCCTGGTCTTCCGCGACACCTACGAGCAGGCCTGGCTCGGCGGCTACCGCGGCCTGACCCCGGCGAACCTCTACAACGTGGACTACTCGATGCTGGGCACCGCCCGGGTCGAGCCGCTGCTCTCCCGGATCCGCAACGAGATGGCCGGCGCCGGCCTGGTCGTGGAGTCCGCCAAGGGCGAGTGCAACCTCGGCCAGCACGAGATCGCCTTCCGCTACGCCGACGCCCTCACCACCTGCGACCAGCACAGCGTCTACAAGACCGGGGCCAAGGAGATCGCCGCCCAACTCGGCTGCGCGCTCACCTTCATGGCCAAGTACGACGAGCGCGAGGGCAACAGCTGCCACATCCACCTCTCGCTGCGCGACGCCGTCGGCGCCCCGGCCTTCGCCGACCGGGACGGCCGGATGACCGACACCATGCGGCACTTCCTGGCCGGCCAGCTGAAGGCGCTGCGCGAGTTCAGCGTGCTCTACGCCCCGAACATCAACTCCTACAAGCGCTACCGCCCCGGCTCCTTCGCCCCGACCGCCGTCGCCTGGGGCCGGGACAACCGCACCTGCGCCTACCGGGTGGTCGGCCACGGCCCCGGCCTGCGGATGGAGAACCGGGTGCCCGGCGGCGACGTCAACCCGTACCTCGCCGTGGCCGGGATGATCGCGGCCGGTCTGTACGGGCTGCAGCGCAAGCTGGAACTGCCGACCCCCTGCCTGGGCAACGCCTACGCGGTGGAGGAGTACGCGCGGGTGCCCGGATCGCTGCGCGAGGCCGCCGAGTTGTGGGCGCAGAGCGAACTGGCCCGGGAGGCCTTCGGCGACGACGTGGTCGACCACTACCTGAACATGGCCCGGGTCGAGCAGGCCGCCTACGACGGCGCCGTCACGGACTGGGAGCGCTACCGATCCTTCGAACGGATGTGACGCATGACCGACGGATGTGACGGATGACGGGTGGATGCGTGGCATGAGGCCGGACGCGCCGCGCCGCTTCACCGAGACCGAGAACGTCTTCAGCCAGAGCGAGGAGTGACAGCCCGATGAGCCAGAAGCACGCCGCGCAGGAGGAGGTGGTCTGCCGCCGGCTGGTCGGCCGCACCGCCGTGGTCACCGGAGCGGGCAGCGGCATCGGCCTGGCCGCCGCCCGCCGACTCGCCTCGGAGGGGGCGAAGGTGGTCTGCGCCGACCTCGACGAGGAGACCGGGCGGGCCACCGCCAAGGAGGTCGGCGGGCTGTTCGTGCACACCGACGTCACCGATCCGTACATGGTCGAGGCACTGTTCGACGAGGCGTACGAGACCTACGGCAGCGTGGACGTGGCGTTCAACAACGCCGGCATCTCGCCGCCGGAGGACGACTCGATCCTGACCACCGGCCTCGACGCCTGGCGCAAGGTCCAGGAGGTCAACCTGACCTCGGTCTACCTGTGCTGCAAGGCCGCGCTGCCCTACATGCGCCGGCACGGGCGCGGCTCGATCATCAACACCGCCAGCTTCGTGGCCCGGATGGGCGCGGCCACCTCGCAGATCTCCTACACCGCCTCCAAGGGCGGGGTGCTCGCGATGTCCCGCGAGCTGGGCGTGCAGTTCGCCCGCGAGGGGATCCGGGTCAACGCGCTCTCCCCGGGGCCGGTGGACACCCCGCTGCTGCGCGAGCTGTTCGCCGAGGACCCGCAGCGGGCCGCCCGCCGACTGGTGCACATCCCGCTCGGCCGGTTCGCCAGGGCGGAGGAGATCGCGGCCGCGGTGGCCTTCCTGGCCAGCGACGACTCCTCGTTCGTCACGGCGAGCGAGTTCCTGGTGGACGGCGGCATCTCCGGGGCGTACGTCACCCCGCTGTGAGCACCGCCGCGGGGGACCGCCACTCCTTCTCACCGTAATCTCATCGAAAACCGCGGGAATTCCGTGCCGCGCTGATTTCGCGTTTATCCGGCTGCCTTTAGATTCTCTGCTGTGAGTGAGCAGATTCCCGCCGGGTGGTACCCGGACCCGAAGGCCACCACCGGCGACCCGGCGACGCAGCGGTGGTGGGACGGCAAGGGCTGGACGGGCGCCACCCGGCCCGCATCCTCGGACGCCCCGGAGGCGGCCGGTGCAGCGGCCGGTGCTCCGGCCCCGGACGCCCCGGACGCTCCGGAGGCCTCGGACGCTCCGGAGGCCTCGGCGGCGGCCGGCGACCCGGGGTGGGCGCCGGGGTCGGGGTCGGAGCCGGGGACGGCCGAGCAGCCCACCGTGCTGGAGGGCGAGGTCCTGGAGAGCGGCCCGAGCGTCCGCTACCCGGAGCCGCCGCCCTTCGGTACCCCCTTCGGCGCGCCCGTGCCGCCGCGCAAGACCCGGCGCAAGCCGTCCAAGCTGGTCGTGGCGACCACCGTCGCCGCGCTGCTCGGCCTGGGTGCGGGTTCGGGGATCACCTACCTCGCGATGGACGGCCACGGGGACAAGCCCAAGCCGACCGCCCAGCACACCCCGCGCGGCAACTTCGGCCCCTGGGGTGGATACCCGGGCTCCGGCGACGGCGGCAGCCAGGACGGCCAGGGCAACGGCCAGGGCAACGGCAACGGCAACGGTCAGGGCAACGGCAACGGTCAGGGCAACGGCAACGGCCGTGTCCGGCCCGGCGCCGACACGTCGATCGACATGGTGAACAGGCTCACCCTGCCCGTCCCGAACGGCTGGCAGGCCGAAACCACCGGCAACGGCTACGCCATGATCACCGTCGGTTCGTACGACTGCCCCGACGGCAGCGGCAACGAGTGCACCCTCGGCGGGGCGAACACCGGACGGATCGACGGTGCGGGGACCGACGCCCAGGCGGCGGCCAAGACCGACATCGAGAAGGCGGCCAAGGACTCGTACGGCGACATCACCGGCCACCAGGAGCTCAAGTCCGAGGCGGTCAAGGTCAACGGCCGGGACGGCTACCTGGTCCGCTGGAAGGTGGACGCCGCCAAGGGCAACAACGGCTACGTGCAGACCGTGGTCTTCCCGTCCGCCGACGGCAAGGCGCTGGTCTCGGTGCACTTCGGCTTCGACATTGCCGACAAGGCGCCGGACGTCGCCGTGATGGACACCATCGTCAAGGGCATCAAGGACTACAAGGGCAAGCTGCCGAGCATCCCCGGGCTGCCCGGCTCGGGCCCGGGCTCCGGCCCCGGCGGCGCGGGCGGCGGCGCCGGTGGCACCGGGGGCACCACGACCTGAGCCCCGCGCTCCTCACACGGCGGCGGCCCACCCGGGAGGGAACCCCCGGGTGGGCCGCCGCCGTTCCGATGTCCTTGTTCCGGGGCCCCGCCGTTCCGGCGTCCTGGGGGTCCTGGAGTCACGGGAACCGGGCCGGACGGGGGTCTGACCGGCCCGGTGCCCGCGTCCGGCGTCAGGAGTCGCGTCGAACAGCCTCGACACGACGGCGCCGGAGCACCATGCCGGCCCAGCCGACGCCGATCGCGGCGGCACCGGCGAGCAGCAGCGGGCCGGTGGCCGAGGTGCCGGCCACGGCGGCGGAGGTGGTCGGGACGATCTGGCCGGCCGGGGCGTTCGGGTCCCCGCCGTGGCCGTGGTGGGCGACCGTGGACCTGGGCGCGTCGGCCGCGATCTGGGCGTCGCTGGGCGCGGCCGGGGCCTGCGCGGCGAGCGCCGGGGCGGCAGCGGCGGCGGTCGAGCCGAAGTCGACGTCGGAGCAGCTGTAGAACGCCTCCGGGCTGTCGCTGCGCTGCCAGACCATGTAGAGCAGCTGGCGGCCGGTGCGCTGCGGCAGGGTGCCGGAGTAGGTGTAGTACCCGTCGGTGGCGGTCCGGGTGACCTGCACCTGGGCCACCGGGGCCGGGTCGAGGTCCGACCACTTCAGCGGCTTGGTGGGGTCGTAGCTCGGCTTGGTGATGTAGACGGTCTGGGTGCCGACGTGCGGCGCGGTGGTGCGGAACTGGAAGGTGAACGCGCCCGCCTTGACCGGGGTGGCCGGCCAGTCGGTGCGCGGCCAGTCCAGCGCCTGGTACTTGTCGCGGTTGGCCGAGCAGAGCTTGCCGTCCGGGATCAGCGCCTGGTGGTTGCCGGCGGCGTTGGCGATGTTGACCTCGTTCCAGTCGTACAGCGGCTGGGTGCCGCTCGCGGCCACGAGGTCCTTGCAGACCTGGGACACCGGGTGCTCCGGGCCCTCCGCGTAGCAGGCGGCGACCCGGCTGACGGGGTTGGTCATCGTGCCGTGGGCGACGGCGGTGCCGGCGGTGGTTGCGGCCACCGCGAGGACCGCGGCGCCGACCACGCCGACGGACAGGGCACTTCGCTTGATGGACATGGGGTGGGGACTCCTTGACCGTCGTTCCGGGCGAGTTGTGGGGGAGAGCGGACACGCCTGCCCGTTCGGGGGCCGGTCGGCCCGGATCCCGGCCCCCGGCCCGAGCGTAGAATTGGTCTGGACCAGAGCGCAATAGCCGCGCGTGGACCACTTGTTGACGGACTGTAGGCCCCCGAGCAGCACAAAGGCCCGATGGAAAGCCAGAGTTAGCTCTTCCATCGGGCCTGGTTAAGGCTGGGGAAAGGTCAGTGGCGGTGGACCTTGTTGACCGTGCCGGCCTGGATCACGAGGTCGCCGGTGACGGTCGAGCTCCCGCTGATCACATTGATGATGTACGTCCCGCCGGGGTCCCTGCTGAACTGCTCGGGAGCGAACTCGGCGAGGATGTCGAAGAGTTCGTCGGCCGCCTGCGGGTTGTCCCGGAACAGGGCGCGCAGCCGGTTGCGAAGGGCCGCGGTCTGGTCGGCCAGGATCTCCTCGTCGCCGCCGGCCTCCAGCACCTCGGCGCGGATCACCTCCAGCTCGGTGCTCGCCTCCGCGTCCCGCTCACCGCGCCCGAACAGCCGGGCGATCCGCGAACTGGCCTGGTTCCATGCGGCCGTGGCCATCAGCCCGGCCACCGAGGTCGCCCCGGACCTCACCATCTCCTGCACGAGCTCGCCGTCCATGCGCCCCTCCGTGTTCCCTTGCTGCTGTCGGCACCACGGTAGGGCAGAGGCGGACGAAACGTCAGAGGAACGTCTTTCCCTCACCCCGGTACGTCGGGACGGTCCGGACGACGCTCTCGCCCTCGATCAGGTGCAGTTCCGCGAAGCGCTCGCACAGCTCGCCCGCCTTGGCGTGCCGGAACCAGACCCGGTCGCCGATCAGCAGGTCGTCGGCGGCCGAGCCGAGCAGCGGGGTCTGGACCTCGCCTGCGCCCTCCATCGGGTCGTAGCGCAGGCCCGGCGGGAGGTACGGCACCGGCGAGCGGTCCGGGCCGGCCGCGCCGGAGGCCGGGTAGCCGCCGCCGAGCACCGTCACCACGCCGAGGCCGGGGCGGCGCACCACCGGCTGGCCGAACAGGGCTGCCGGACGGCCCCGGAACGAGCGGTAGTTGTCGAACAGCTGCGGCTGGTACAGCCCGGAGCCGGCCGCCACCTCGGTGACGGCGCGCTCGGCCACCGTGGACTCCACGCTGCCGGTGCCGCCGCCGTTGACGAACTCCAGCTCGGCCACCTGCCGCAGCCGGCGGACCACCGCCGCGCGCCGCTCGGCCAGTTCGGCCCGGGCCTTGGTCTGCATCAGCCGGATCAGCCGCGAGCGCACCGGCCGTCCGGGCACCCGGTCGCCCACTCCGGCGACGTGTCCCTCGTACGCCATCAGGCCGACCACCCGGAAGCCCCGGCGGTGCTGGACGAGTTCGGCGAAGGCGCCGAGGTCCTCGGGGGTGCGCAGCGGCGAGCGCCGGGCGCCCACCCGGACCCGGCCGCCGAGCAGGTGCAGGGCTGTGTCCAGCTCCAGGCAGACCCGCACCTCGGCGTCGCCCGTGCGGGCCTTGTCGATCAGGTCCAGCTGGTCCGGGTCGTCCAGGACGACGGTGATCTGCCGGGCGGTCTCCGGGTCGGCGGTGAGTTCGGCGAACCCGTCCCGGTCGGCGGAGGGGTAGGCGAGCAGGACGTCCCGGACGCCGCCGCGGGCCAGCCAGAGCGACTCGTCCAGGGTGAAGCTCATGACCCCGGCGAAGCCGTCCATGGCCAGTACCCGCTCCAGCAGCGCCCGGCAGCGCACCGACTTGCTGGCGACCCGGATCGGCTTGCCGCCCGCCCGGCGCACCAGGTCGGCGGCGTTGGCGTCGAAGGCGGCGAGGTCCACGACGGCCACCGGCCCGTCCAGGTGGGCGGTGGCGCGGTCGTACCGGAGGCGGTCGGAGACCGGGGCGGGCGCGGGTGCGTCGAGGATCACCATGGGCGCAGGGTGCCACAGCGGGCTACCGGTGGGTAGGGGGCGCGTGCGGGGAAATCGGGCCGGTCGGGTGCGGTGGCATAGGGTCGGTCGGGTGGACCGCAAAGACTTCTCCAACCCGGCGTTCGTCGGCAAGAACATCCCGGACCCCGGCTTCGGCGACGACGACGGCACCGCCGACCCGGCGCTCGTCGAGGCCCTCGCCCGCTGGTCGCAGGACCGCGCGGCCGAGCCCGAGGTGCTGGCGGCGCTGACCCCCACCCGGCTGATGGTCCCGATCGTGGCGATCCTCGGCGAGGTCGAGGTGGACGAGCACGGGCACAAGCACGAGAAGACCAGCGACATGGCCGTCCCGGTGCTGGAGGCGCCGGACGGGCGCCGCGCGCTGCCCGCCTTCACGTCGCTGGAGTCGCTCGCCCGCTGGCGCGCCGACGCCCGCCCGGCGCCGACGGCCGCCCCGCAGGCCGCGATGGTGGCCTTCTCGGAGCGCGCCGACACCCTGCTGATCGACCCGGCCGGCCCGGTGGCATTCCAGCTGAGCGGCGCACGGCTGCGGGCGCTCGCGGAGAACCGTCCGTTCGTGCCGCCGGCGCTGGACCCGGAGGTGCGCGAGGCGGTCCGGGCGCTGCTGGCGGCCGAGCCGCACGTGGTCAGCGGGCTGCTGGCGGCCTCCGGGGACTCGGACGGGGTGATCGCGGTGGTGTTCGACCCGGCGCTGGACCAGTCGGGGCTGGTGGAGGCCGTGCAGCGGCTCGGCCAGGGGGTGGCCGCCGACCCGGTGCTGCGGGTGCGGCTGGACCGGGGGCTGGAGCTCGCGGTGCTGCCGGCGAGCGCGGAACTGCCGGGTGAGCCGCTCCACAAGCGGTAAGGAACGACGAAGGGCCTCCACCTACCGGCTCTGGTAGGTGGAGGCCCTTTCGAACCGTCTCAGGAGTAGACCGGCCCGGTGAACTTCTCGCCCGGGCCCGCGCCCGGCGCGTCGGGGACGATGGAGGCCTCGCGGAAGGCGAGCTGCAGCGAGCGCAGGCCGTCGCGCAGCGGGGCGGCGTGGAAGTTGCTGATCTCCGGCGCGCCGGCGGTGACCAGCCCGGCCAGCGCGGTGATCAGCTTGCGGGCCTCGTCCAGGTCCTTGTCCTTCTCGCCGCCCTCGGCGAGACCGCACTTGACGGCGGCCGCGCTCATCAGGTGCACGGCGACGGTGGTGATCACCTCGACGGCCGGGACCTCGGCGATGTCGCGGGTGAGGTCGTCGAAGCCGATCGCGTCGTCGTCCGTGCCGGGGGTCTGGGTGGGCTCGCTGCTCAAGGGGGGCTCGTTCCGTCGTGCCGTGTGGGTACACGTGGAGCGTACAAGGGCTCCGTGGCGCGCCGGGAAGGCAGTGCGCCGGGGCGGAATGGCGTCGGACCTCCCGGCCCTGTATGCTTCGAGACTGACCGGCCGGGATCCCGTATGGGCGCCTGGCCAGCAAGTGGAGGCTCCACTGAGGAGGCCCGAGAGGGCAACCGCGAAAGTCTCCCACCTGATCGGCCTCGCGGTCGACGGGTCCCGGTCCGCGACGGGCGCCTGGCGCCGAGTCGCCGCAGCGCCCCTCACCGGGCGCAGCCCCCGGTTGTGTGGAGCCCCGCTTGTACCGAGCGGGGCTTTTTTCGTGTCGCGGGTGCGGCGGTGCCGGAAGGTGCCGGGCAGCGCAGCACGAATGAAGCCCCGCCCAGTGGTCGAGTCCACTACGTGCGACCGCCGTCCGACGGCCGCATCGCAGAAGGTGCAACCGAGGAGGCCCCATCAGCACCGAGCCCCGCATCAACGACCGGATCCGCGTTCCGGAGGTGCGACTCGTCGGTCCCAGCGGCGAGCAGGTCGGCATCGTGCCGCTTGCCAAGGCGCTGGAGCTCGCGCAGGAGTACGACCTCGACCTGGTCGAGGTCGCGGCGACCGCCCGGCCGCCGGTGTGCAAGCTCATGGACTACGGAAAGTTCAAGTACGAGTCGGCCATGAAGGCTCGTGAGGCGCGCAAGAACCAGGCGCACACGGTCATCAAGGAGATGAAGCTCCGGCCGAAGATCGACCCGCACGACTATGACACCAAGAAGGGTCACGTCGTCCGGTTCCTCAAGCAGGGCGACAAGGTCAAGATCACGATCATGTTCCGTGGTCGTGAGCAGTCCCGCCCCGAGCTGGGCTTCCGCCTGCTGCAGCGGCTCGCCGACGACGTCCAGGACCTGGGCTTCGTCGAGTCCTCGCCCAAGCAGGACGGCCGTAACATGATCATGGTTCTTGGCCCGCACAAGAAGAAGACCGAGGCGATGGCCGAGGCCCGCGCCCTCGCGGACGCCCGCAAGGCCGAGCGTCAGGGCCGCACCCCCGGCTCCGACGCCGCCCCCGAGGTCGACGACGAGATGGCCGACGACGCGGTGGCCGAGGACGCGATGGCCGACGACGCCGTGACCGAGGCGCAGGACGCCCCGGCCGAGGCGCCGGCCGTCGAGGCCGACGCTCCGGTCGAGCAGCCGGCCGCGTCCCAGGGCGCCTGAGCCTTCACCGGCCCAGGGCAGTCCGGGAGACCGGCCCCCTAGGGTGACCGGGCAGCCCGCCCGGTCACCGCAGATCCATCCAGTTCACGCCCGTGTGGCAGACGCTGCGCGGGCGTGAACGGGACCGACGAGGAGATACGGCGAAATGCCGAAGCAGAAGACGCACAGTGGCGCCAGCAAGCGCTTCAAGATCAGTGGCTCTGGCAAGGTGCTGCGCGAGCGCGCCGGCCGCCGCCACCTCCTGGAGCACAAGCCCTCGACGCTGACCCGCAAGCTGGCCGGGACGATCGAGCTGGCCCCCGCTGACGCCAAGAAGATCAAGAAGCTTCTCGGCAAGTGATCGCCCTCCCGCCCGGCGCGAGCCGTGAGCGGGGCAGCTGATCCTTCCCGACCCATTCGAATGACGGACCACGTGAAGTAGTCCGTGGTCCAACCCAAGGAGTAATGAAGTGGCACGCGTCAAGCGGGCAGTCAACGCCCACAAGAAGCGCCGGGTCATCCTGGAGCGCGCCAGCGGCTACCGGGGCCAGCGTTCGCGCCTGTACCGCAAGGCCAAGGAGCAGGTCACCCACTCGCTGGTCTACAACTTCAACGACCGCAAGAAGCGCAAGGGCGACTTCCGTCAGCTGTGGATCCAGCGCATCAACGCTGCGGCCCGTGCCAACGGCATCACCTACAACCGCTTCGTGCAGGGCCTGAAGGCCGCCAGCGTCGAGATCGACCGCAAGATGCTGGCCGACCTGGCCGTCAACGACCCGGGTGCGTTCGCCTCCCTGGTCGAGGTCGCCCAGAAGGCGCTCCCGGCCGACGTGAACGCCCCGAAGGCCGCCGCCGACGCCGCCTGATCTTCCGAGATCGGTTGAGCTCTGACCGGACCCGCAGGCTCGCCTGCGGGTCCGGTTCTGCATTTCCGCCCCTCAGCGACCGCCGTCCGCCTGCGCCTCCAGAGATCGAGACCATGCCGAGCACCGACACCCCCCTGCTGACCTCCCTGCGCTCGCCGCGCGTCGTCGCCGCCCGCCGGCTGGCCAAGCGCAACCAGCGCACCAAGGAGCGCCGCTTCCTGGCCGAGGGCCCGCAGGCCGTCCGGGAGGCCGTCGCCTTCGGCAGGCTGCCGGGCACGGGCGAGCACGCCGTGGTCGAGGTCTACGTGACCCCGGAGGCGGCCGAGCGGCACGCCGGCATCGTCGAGGCCACCCTGGCCGAGGGGCTGCCCGTGCTGACCGCCACCGACGAGGTGATCGCCGACATCTGCGACACCGTGACCCCGCAGGGCATCGTGGCGCTCTGCCGCTTCATCGACACCCCGTTCGACGACGTGCTCAAGGCCCGCCCGAAGCTCGTCGCGATCCTCGCGCACGTGCGCGACCCCGGGAACGCCGGCACGGTGCTGCGCACCGCCGACGCGGCCGGCGCGGACGCCGTGGTGCTCACCGACGCCTCGGTGGACCTGTACAACCCGAAGGCCGTCCGCGCCTCCGTGGGCAGCCTCTTCCACCTGCCGGTGGCCGTCGGCGTGCCGGTCGAGGAGGCTGTCGGGAAGCTGCGCGAGGCCGGGATCCGGGTGCTCGCCGCGGACGGCGCGGGGGAGCGCGACCTGGACCAGGAGCTGGACGAGGGCACTCTGGGCGCGCCCGGCGCGTGGGTGTTCGGCAACGAGGCGTGGGGGCTCCCGGAGGAGACCCGCGCGCTCACCGACGAGGTCGTGCGCGTCCCGATCCACGGTCACGCCGAGAGCCTCAACCTGGCCACCGCCGCGGCCGTCTGCCTGTACGCGTCGGCCCGGGCGCAGCGTTCGCCCGGCGGCTGCCGTTCGAACGCCTGACGCACCCGGGGCGCACCGGATCGCCCCGTGGTACCCGCGGCTCGCCGGGCGGATCCCGCCGGGCCCGGGCGATCCGCCCCGCAAGCCCTACTGCGGGGGCCTGCGAGGCGCTAGGGTCTGCCTCGGTGGGGGCATAGGCACGGTGGGTAATCGGGGAGGCAACCCATGGTCGGCAACGGGCCAGAGCTCGACCCGGACGACCTGCCGGACGGCCTGGTGGTCGCCGACGCGCTGGGCCGGGTGGTCTGCTTCAACCGGGCCGCGGCCCGGCTCACCGGCGTGCTCCCGGAGGCCGCGCTCGGCTTCGGGCTGGAGGACGTCCTCCCGCTGGAGGACCTGGACGGCCGCCGCTGGTGGCAGCTGACCGACCCGTACGGCGGCCTGGCCATCCGCACCCGCCAGCCGGAGCGCAACCTGCTGCTGCCCGGCGGCCACGAGGTGCTGGTCTCCGCCCGGTACGTCCGCGCGGTGCCGTGCGGGCCGCTGGAGCGCCTGGTGATCGCCCTGCGCGGCACCGAGGCCCGGCGCCGGACCGAGCGCAGCCACGCCGAGCTGATCGCCACCGTCGCGCACGAGCTGCGCTCCCCGCTGACCAGCGTCAAGGGCTTCACGGCGACGCTGCTGGCCAAGTGGGAGCGGTTCACCGACGGGCAGAAGCGGCTGATGCTGGAGACGGTGGACGCCGACGCCGACCGGGTCACCCGGCTGATCGCGGAGCTGCTGGACATCTCCCGGATCGACGCCGGGCGGCTGGAGCTGCGCAAGCAGGTGGTCGACCTGGTCGCGGCGGTGCGCCGGCACGTCGAGCGCAAGGTCGCCACCGGCATCCCCGAGGAGCGCTTCGACGTCCGGGTCAGCGAGCCGCTGACCGTCCTGTGGGCCGACCCGGACAAGGTCGACCAGGTGCTCGCCAACCTGCTGGAAAATGCCGTGCGGCACGGCGAGGGAACTGTCACGATCGAGGTGGCACCGGCCAAGGAGGTCGTCGAGGCACCCGTCTGGGAGCGCTCCGGCACCCCGCCCCGCATCGTGGAAGGCACAGCGGTCACCGTGAGCGACGAAGGCAGCGGCATCCCCGAGGAGTCGATGCCGCGCGTCTTCACCCGCTTCTGGCGCGGCTCCAAGCGCGGCGGCACGGGCCTGGGCCTCTATATCGTCAAGGGCATCGTGGAGGCCCACGGCGGCTCGATCCGCGTCGACCGCGCGCCCGGCGGCGGCGCCCGGTTCCGATTTATCCTGCCCGCCGGTGTGCCCGACTTCATGCTCTGAACGAGCGCCGGAGTCCCGCCGGACGGGCATCGCGGCAGCGGCGCTACGCGCTGCGACTACACTCGACCTTTGGCGTCGAGCAACGCCCTGCGCGGCTGAGCCGCGGACACCCACTCCCGTGAGCCTCCGGCGAACGGAAACCGGCTGCCCGTGCCCCGGCCCCGCCGGGCGTGGCGCGAAGGCGAACCCACACACCTGAGCACGGACGAGCAGGAGCACGGGAAAGATAGAGATGTCGGCACCCAACAAGTCGTACGACCCGGTCGAGGTCGAGGCCCTCAAGCCCGAGGTGGTGGAGCAGGCGCGGGACGAGGCCGTCGCCGCCTTCGCCGCCGCCAGCACCCTGGACGAGCTGAAGCAGGCCAAGGTCGCCCACACCGGCGACCGGTCCCCGCTCTCGCTCGCCAACCGCGAGATCGGCGCCCTGCCCCCGCACGCCAAGGCCGCCGCCGGCAAGCTGATCGGCCAGGCCCGCGGCGCCGTCAACCAGGCCCTCGCCAAGCGGCAGGCCGAGCTGGAGGCGGAGCGCGACGCCCGCGTGCTGGTCGAGGAGGCGGTGGACGTCACGCTGCCGTACGACCGCGCCCCGCGCGGCGCCCGGCACCCGCTGACCACCATGGCCGAGCGCATCGAGGACACCTTCGTCGCGATGGGCTACCAGGTCGCCGAGGGCCCCGAGGTCGAGGCCGAGTGGCTCAACTTCGACGCCCTCAACCTGGGCCCGGACCACCCGGCTCGCTCGATGCAGGACACCTTCTTCGTCCGGGCCCCGGACGGCTCCGCCGACTCCGGCGTGGTGCTGCGCACCCAGACCTCCCCGGTCCAGGCCCGCACCATGCTCGACCGCGAGCCCCCCATCTACGTGGTCTGCCCCGGCCGGGTCTACCGGACGGACGAGCTGGACGCCACCCACACGCCGGTCTTCCGCCAGGTCGAGGGCCTCGCGGTGGACGAGGGCATCACCTTCGCCGACCTCAAGGGCACCATCGAGGTCCTGGTCGAGAAGCTGATCGGCGACCACCTGGAGCTGCGCTGGCGGCCCTCGTACTTCCCGTTCACCGAGCCGTCGGCCGAGGTCGACCTGCAGTGCTTCGTGTGCCTGGGTGCGAGCGTCGGCAACCCGGACCGCCCGTGCCGCACCTGCTCCTCCGAGGGCTGGATCGAGCTCGGCGGCTGCGGCGTGGTCAACCCGCGGGTGCTGGTCGCCTGCGGTGTCGACCCCAACCGCTACAGCGGGTTCGCCTTCGGCCTGGGCCTGGAGCGGATCCTGATGAATCGTCACAACGTCGCCGACATGCGCGACATGGTCGAGGGTGACGTGCGCTTCACCCTCCCGTTCGGGATGGAGATCTGATGCGCGTCCCGCTTTCCTGGCTGCGCGAGTACGTCGACCTGCCGACCGGCGCGACCGGCCGTGACGTCGCGGAGCGTCTGGTCCGGGCCGGCCTGGAGGTCGAGACCGTCGAGCAGATCGGCGCCGACCTCAAGGGTCCGCTGGTGGTCGGCGAGGTGCTCTCCATCGAGGAGCTGGCCGGCTTCAAGAAGCCGATCCGGCACTGCTTCGTCAACGTCGGCGACGCCAACGGCACCGGCGAGCCCCAGGAGATCGTCTGCGGCGCGACCAACTTCGCCGTCGGCGACAAGGTCGTGGTCGTGCTCCCCGGCGCCGTGCTGCCCGGCCCCTTCCCGATCGCGGCCCGCAAGACCTACGGCCAGACCTCGGCCGGCATGATCTGCTCCGCCCGCGAGCTGGGCATGGGCGACGACCACCACGGCATCATCGTGCTCCCGCCGGAGTACGAGCCCGGCACCGACGCCATCGAGCTGCTCCAGCTCGTCGACGAGGTGCTCGACATCGCCGTCACCCCGGACCGCGGCTACTGCCTGTCCATGCGCGGCGTGGCCCGCGAGGCCGCCGCCGCGTACGGGCTGCCGCTGGCCGACCCGGCGCTGCTCGACGTGCCGCCGGCCAACTCCTTCGGCTACCTGGTCAAGGTCAACGACCCGGCCGGCTGCGACCGTTTCGTGGCCCGCACGGTCGTCGGCGTCGACCCGAACGCCAAGTCCCCGATCTGGCTGCAGCGCCGCCTGCAGAAGTCGGGCATCCGCCCGATCTCGCTGACCGTCGACATCACCAACTACGTGATGCTCGAAGTCGGCCAGCCGCTGCACGCCTACGACAAGCAGCGCGTGAACGGCCCGATCACGGTCCGCCGGGCGGAGCAGGGCGAGAGCCTCACCACCCTCGACGGCGTCGAGCGCAAGCTCGCCGGCGAGGACCTGCTGATCTGCGACAACAGCGGCCCGATCGGGCTGGCCGGTGTCATGGGCGGCGCCTCCACCGAGATCCTCGACCCGGCCGCCGGCCCGGGCACCACCGAGGTGATCATCGAGGCGGCGCACTTCGACCCGGTCGCCATCGCCCGCACCGCCAAGCGGCACAAGCTGCCCTCCGAGGCGTCCAAGCGCTTCGAGCGCGGCGTCGACCCGGAGGCCGCCCGTGCCGCCGCGCAGCGCGCCGTCGACCTGCTGGTCCTGATCGCCGGCGGCACCGCCGAGGCCGGGGTCACCGACATCGCCGCCCCGCACCCGGTGCGCACCATCACCATCGCCGCCGACCTGCCCGACCGGGTGGCCGGCACGGAGTACGGCCGCGAGACCGTCACCCGGCGCCTGCAGGAGGTCGGCTGCTCGGTCTCCGGCGCCGACGTCCTTGAGGTCACCCCGCCGACCTGGCGCCCCGACCTCACCGACCCGTACGACCTCGCCGAGGAGGTCATCCGGCTGGAGGGCTACGACAACGTCCCCGCCCGGATGCCCGACGTGCCGCCGGGCAAGGGCCTGACCGAGGCCCAGCGGGTCAGCCGCCGGATCGGCGTCGCGCTGGCCGGGGCCGGCTACGTCGAGGTCAACAACTACCCGTTCCTCGGCGAGGCGGCCTGGGACGCGCTCGGCCTGGAGTCGGACGACCGCCGCCGCCGTACGGTCAAGCTGGTCAACCCGCTCAACGACGAGGAGCCGGCGCTGCGCACCACGCTGCTGCCGGGCCTGCTCGGTGCGCTGCGTCGCAACATCGGCCGCGGCAACACCGACCTGGCGATCTTCGAGGCCGGCACCGTCTTCCTTCCCAAGGACGAGCTGTCCGTGGCCCCGCGCCCGGCCGTCGACCACCGGCCCAGCACCGAGGAGCTGGCCGAGCTGGACGCCGCGCTGCCGGACCAGCCGCGCCGGATCGCCGTCGCCCTCGCGGGCGAGCGGCTGCCGTCGGGCTGGTGGGGCAAGGGCTCGCAGGCCTTCTGGGCGGACGCCGTCGAGGCGGCCCGCACGGTGGCCCGCGCGGCCGGCGTCGAGCTGACCGTCCGCCAGGGCCAGCTGGCGCCCTGGCACCCGGGCCGCTGCGCCGAGCTGGTCGTCACCGGCACCGACCGGGTGGTCGGCCACGCCGGTGAGCTGCACCCGCGGGTGGTCAAGGCGCTCGGCCTGCCGGCCCGTACCGCCGCGATGGAGATCGACGTCGACCTGCTCACCGCCGACGGTGCCCGGCGGGTCAACGGCCCGACGGTCTCCGGCTTCCCGGTGGCCACCCAGGACGTCGCGCTGATCGTCGACACCGCGGTTCCGGCCGCCGACGTCGAGTCCGCGCTGCGTACCGGCGCCGGCGAACTGCTGGAGGCCATCCGGCTGTTCGACGTGTTCACCGGCGAGCAGGTGGGCGAGGGCAAGAAGTCGCTGGCGTACGCGCTGCGCTTCCGTGCCGTCGACCGCACCCTGACCGCCGACGAGGCCACCGCCGCCCGCGAGGCGGCCGTCGCCGAGGCCGTCGCCCGTACCGGAGCGGTGCTGCGCGGCGCCTGATGCGGTAGCGCCCAGAGCAGGGGCCCCGCCCCCGGACCACCCGGTCCGGGGGCGGGGCCCTTCGTGCTGCCCGGATTCGACCCGCGCCCGGGCTTGACGTGGCATCAGTCCATCGCTTATCTCTTTACCTATGGAAGTAGATAAAGGTGACGACCGGCCCTCGCCCATCGAGTTCCGCCTGGACCCGGCCTCCGGTGTCCCGACCTACCTGCAGTTGGTGCAACAGGTCGAACAGGCGCTGCGGATGGGCTGGTTGACCGAGGGGGACCGGCTTCCCCGGGTGCGCGAGGTGGTGGCCGGGCTGGCGATCAACCCGAACACCGTGCTCAAGGCGTACCGCGAGCTGGAGCACCGCGGCCTCGCGGCCGGCCGTCGGGGTCAGGGCACCTTCGTGCGGGGGCTGCCCGCCGGGGTGGTGCCGCTGCGCGAACGGGCCGCGCTGCGGCGGGGGTTGCTGGACTGGATGCGCGCGGCGGGAGCCGCCGGGCTGGACGAGGAGGGGATGGTCGCGGTGTTCGAGGACGCGCTGCGCGACCTGCGTGAGGGGCGCGACGGGGTGGTGGCGTGATGGCGACGGACAACGTGATCGACTGCGGCGGGATCGGCAAGCGCTACCGCCGCTCCTGGGCCCTGCGGGACTGCCATCTCGCCGTCCCCGCCGGGCACGTGGTGGCCCTGGTCGGCCCGAACGGCGCCGGCAAGACCACGCTGCTCGGGCTTGCCGCCGGCCTGACCCTGCCGAGCGAGGGCGTCATGACCGTCCTCGGTGACCAACTCCCCGGCTCGCCGCGGGCCTTGGACCGGATCGGCTTCGTCGCCCAGAACGCCGCGCTCTACCCGGGCCTGCCCGTACGGGACCTGCTCGCGATGGGCCGCCACCTCAACCGCCGCTGGGACGACGCCCGGGCGCGCGCCCACCTGGAGGGCCTCGGCATCCCGCTGGAGCGCAAGTACGGACGCCTCTCCGGTGGCCAGCAGGCCCAGGTCTCGCTCGCCCTGGCACTCGCCAAGCGCCCCGAACTGCTGCTCCTGGACGAGCCGTTGGCCGCGCTCGACCCGCTCGCCCGGCACGACTTCATGGCCGTGCTGCTGACCGCGGTGGCCGAGGACGGCCTCTCGGTGATGTTCTCCTCGCACGCCGTCAGCGAGCTGCAGCAGAGCTGCGACTACCTGGTGGTGCTCGGCGGCGGCCGGGTCCAGGTGGCGGGAGAGGTCGACGACCTCCTGGGCGGCCACCGGATGCTCACCGGCCCGACCGCCGAGGCGGACCGGATCGCCGAGCAGCTGCCGGTGGTCCGCGACCGCCGGGCCGACGCGCAGTCCCACCTGCTGGTCCGCACCGGCGGCGTGGACGCCCCCGTCTCCGCCGGCTGGCGCCAACAGCGCGTCGGCCTGGAGGAGTTGGTGCTCGCCTACCTGCGGGAGCCGACCGCCTCCGCACTGCCCGGCCCGCGCGGGGCCGTCCGTCCGAACGAGAAGGTCCTGCTGTCGTGAGCTCCCTGACCCTCGCCCCGCCCCGCTCCGCCGTCCTGCGGGCGGCCGGGCTGCGCCACCGACCGGCGCTGCGGACCCTCCTGGGCGTCCTCGCCGGGCTGCTCCTCGTGCTGGCCGTCACCGGGTACTACGTCCATGCCGGGCTCGACCGCTCCGGTGCGGCCGGGTGCGACATGGCACTGCGGACCTGCAACGAGCGGTGGAAGGAGTTCCTGCGCGAGTACGGCGCCGAACTGGCGGTCGGCGGGAACGTGGTCTACTTCCTGGGCGGCGCCCTCGGGGCGTTCGTCGGGGCTCCGCTGCTCGCCCGGGAGTTCGAGCACGGCACCGTGCGCTTCGCCTGGACGCAGGGGGCCGGCCGCACCCGGTGGACGGTCGGCGGGCTGGTCGTCGTCGGCGGCGTGCTGGCCGTGGTGACGGTCCTGACGGCGGCGGTGCTCAACTGGTGGATCACTCCGCTGGCGGCCGGCGGGGGCCGGTTCGCTCCGCTGGTGTTCACCAGCGCCCCGCCCGCGCTGGTCGGCCGGGTGCTGCTGGTCTTCGCGCTGTCCGCGCTCGCCGGGGCCGTGCTGCGGCGGACGGTGGTGGCGGTGGGGATCGGGGTGGTGGCCTCGGTCGCGACCACCCTGGTGGCCGAGTCGCTGCGGTTCCACTACCGCGCTCCGCTCCAGGACACGGTGCACACGCTCGCCCAGACCTCGCTCGACCACCGCTGGGAGGGCGGCCTCTGGGTCACCGACCCGGCGGGGAACACGCTCGGCCTCGGCCGACTGTACGACCTGGGCGGTGACTACTACGGAGCCCAGAAGCTGCTGGGCGAGGGCGGCTACTCGCTGCACGAGTCCTACCAGCCGGAAAGTCGCTACTGGCCCTTCCAGTTCATCGAGTTCGGCTGGACGACCGCGCTCGCCGTCGTCCTGGGCGCGGCGGCGGTCTGGTGGGTCCGGCGCAGGGCGGTCTGACCGGCGGGTCCCTTGATCACTTGAAGAGTTTCCGTCAAAACCCTTGCGGGAGTGCGGGCGGACGGCGTTTCCTTCTCGTTAGGAAAGTTTCCTAACCCATCGAGGAATCGGAGCGTCCCATGCGCCCTCAGCCCCGTCGCGCCCTCCGCATCGCCCTTGCCGCCGCCCTGGTGGCCGCGCCCCTCACCGTCGCGGCCACCTCGGCGGCCCAGGCCGCCCCGGCCCCGGCCGTCCAGCTCAAGGGCGTCGGGCTGGACGACCCGCACAAGAAGGACATCGCCATGCAGCTGGTGTCCAGCGCGGAGAACTCGTCGCTGGACTGGAAGGCCCAGTACAAGTACATCGAGGACATCAAGGACGGCCGGGGCTACACCGCCGGCATCATCGGCTTCTGTTCCGGCACCGGTGACATGCTGGAGCTGGTCCAGCACTACACCGACCTCAAGCCCGGCAACGTCCTGGCGAAGTACCTGCCCGCGCTGAAGAAGGTCAACGGCACCGACTCGCACGCCGGCCTCGGCTCCGCGTTCGAGCGCGACTGGGCCGCCGCCGCCAAGGACACCGTCTTCCAGCAGGCCCAGAACGACGAGCGCGACCGGGTGTACTTCAACCCCGCCGTCAGCCAGGCGAAGAAGGACGGTCTGGGTGCGCTCGGCCAGTTCGCCTACTACGACGCCATCGTCATGCACGGGCCGGGCAACAGCTCGGACAGCTTCGGCGGCATCCGCGCCGCCGCCCTGAAGAAGGCCAAGACTCCCGCCCAGGGCGGCGACGAGGCCACCTACCTCAAGGCCTTCCTGGACGCCCGCAAGGTGGTCATGAAGAAGGAGGAGGCCCACTCCGACACCAGCCGGGTGGACACCGAGCAGATGGTCTTCCTCAACGCCAAGAACTTCGACCTCAACCCGCCGCTGAAGTGGAAGGTCTACGGCGACAGCTACACCATCAACAGTTGAGCCGTCACCGTCCCGACGGCGGGCGACCCCTTTCCCCGGGGCCGCCCGCCGTCGGTTTTCGTTCCGCGCTTCCTTCAGGAGTCGACTCCACTCCGGAGCCGTCCGGCGGCCTTCCTGCGGCGATGCGCACGGATCATTCGCTCCATAACGAATCGGACAGGAGAAATAACGAAGACTCCTTCACTTATTGACGCATCGGCCCGGTGGCGCTTGACTCCCTTCCCTGCCGCGACGCCGCGGCGCGTACAGGAGGCACCACCGATCATGAACAGACCCATGCGTCTCGCGGCCGCGGGAACGACCGCCGTGTTGCTCACGCTCACCCTCGCGGCCTGCGGCCAGACCGTCGCACCGCAGCAGCCGGCGGCCGGCGGGAGTGAACGGAGCATCGGTCTGCTTCTACCGGAGAACACCTCCTCCACCCGCTACGAGGCCTTCGACAGGCCGCTGATCCAGCAGACGGTCACCAGCCTCTGCCCGAGGTGCACGATCAGCTACGCCAACGCGAACGGGAACGAGAGCACCCAGAAGCGCCAGTTCGACGACATGCTGGCCCAGGGCGTCAAGGTCATCCTGCTCGACCCGGTCAACGCCAATGGCACCGCCCCGTGGGTCGAGGCCGCCGCTGCCAAGGGCGTGAAGGTCGTCGCCTACGACCGGCTGGCCGCCGGCAAGGTCGCCGCCTACGTGTCCTTCGACAACGGACGCACCGGTGAACTCCAGGGCCAGACCCTGTTGGACGCGCTCGGCCCGAAGGCCGCCTCGGCCAATGTCGTGATGATCAACGGCGCCGACTCCGACCCCAACGCGGCGCAGTTCAAGGCGGGCGCGCACCGCGCTCTGGACGGCAAGGTCAAGAAGATCGCCTACGAGCAGTCCGGCGAGTGGAAGCCGGAGGTGGCCACGGCGAAGATGAACGAGGCCATCCAAAGCCTGGGCAAGGACGGCATCCAGGCCGTCTACGCGGCCAACGACGGCATGGCCGCGGCCGTCATCGAGTCGCTGAAGGCGGCGGGCATCAAGAACGTGCCCGTGGGCGGTCAGGACGCGTCCATGGACGCGGTGCGCCGGGTCCTCACCGGCGAGCAGACCTACACCATCTACAAGCCGTACAAGCCCGAGGCGGACGCGGCCGGCAGCATCGCCGTCGAGCTGGTCGAGGGCCTGGACATCAGCTCGACGGCGACCGCGGTCACCGACAGCGGCGGGCTGCACATCCCGTCCCTGCTGCTCACCCCGATCGTGGTGACAAAGGCGAAGGTGCAGGTCACGGTGGTCGGCGGCGGCCTCTACAAGGCCGCCGACATCTGCACGCCGCAGTACGCGGACGCCTGCGCGGCGGCCGGCGTCAAGTAGCGGAGGACCGGCTCCCCGCCCCGCGGGGCGGGGAGCCGGCCGCGTCGCCCCCGGCACTCCCTGCCCGGCCGTACAACGGGTGGGGCCGGCTCGGTCAGGCGCTCGCGGTGTAGTCGTAGAAGCCGCGGCCGGACTTGCGGCCGAGCAGGCCCGCGTCGACCATCCGGGAGAGCAGCGGGGGAGCGGCGTACAGCGGCTCCTTGTACTCGTCGTACATCGACTCGGCGATCGAGACGATGGTGTCCAGGCCGATCAGGTCGCACAGGCGCAGCGGGCCCATCGGGTGGGCGCAGCCGGCCTCCATGCCCTTGTCGATGTCGGAGGCGGTGGCCACGCCCGACTCGAACATCCGCACCGCGGACAGCAGGTACGGCACCAGCAGCGCGTTGACCACGAAACCGGCCCGGTCGCGGGCGCGGATCGGCTCCTTGGCGAGCACCTGGGAGGCGAAGGCCTCGACCCGCTCGGTGGTGGCCGCCGAGGTGGTCAGGGTCGGGATGACCTCGACCAGCTTCTGCACCGGCGCCGGGTTGAAGAAGTGCAGGCCGATCACCTGCTCCGGGCGGGAGGTGGCGGCGGCCAGCTTCACGATCGGGATCGAGGAGGTGTTGGAGGCGAGGATCGCGTCCCGGCGCTTGATGACCTGGTCCAGGGTCTGGAAGATCCGGACCTTGATGTCCTCGCGCTCGGCGACGGCCTCGACCACCAGGTCGCGGTCGGCGAAGTCGGCCAGGTCGACGGTGAAGGACAGCCGGGCCATCGCCTCGTCCCGCTGCTCGGGGGTCAGCTTGCCGCGCTTGACCGCCGTGTCCAGGGAGTTGGTCAGCCGCGTACGGCCGAGCTCCAGCGCCTCACCGGTGGCCTCCGACACCAGGACGTCCAGCCCGGCCCGGGCGAAGACCTCGGCGATGCCCGACCCCATCAGACCGCAGCCGACTACTCCGACGCGCGCGATGTCACTCACTCAGTTGCCCTTCGGTGGTGCTGGGGGTCGCCCAGCGACTGGTGGCCCAGCGAGCTGCTGGTCAGCGGGTCGGTGTACCGGAATGGGTGCACCGGTCACCGCCCCGACGACGTTACTACTCCGTACCGGCCAGTAGGTCACCCCCTCCCCGGCGGAGTGCCACCGCCGGTGGGTCCTCCGAACGGGTGAGGCGGCGGTCCCGGCCCGTGCGCCCGGGGCCGTCGCCGCCCCGCGGCCGACAGAATGCCGCAGACGGGGGCCGGGGACGGACAGCGGGCAGCGGACAGGGTCGGGGACGGGAAGGGAGCACACGGTGTCGACGGGATCGCTCGAAGGACAGGTCGCCCTGGTGACCGGCGCCGGCCGGGGCATCGGCCGGGAGATCGCCATCGGCCTGGCCGCCGAGGGGATGGCCGTCGGCCTGGTCGGCCGCACCCACGAGACGCTGACCGACACCCTCAAGGAGTGCGTCAAGCACGGCTCCCGGGGTGTCGCCGTCACCGCCGACGTCACCCGCCCCGGATCGGTGCGCGAGGCCGTCCGGCTGGTCGAGCGCGACCTCGGGCCGATCGACCTGCTGGTCAACAACGCCGGCCAGGTCGACCGCGCCGAGGTGCCGATCTGGGAGACCGACGCCAACCAGTGGTGGCAGGTGATCGAGACCAACCTGCGCGGCCCCTACAACCTGCTGCGCTGCGTGCTGCCCGGCATGGTCGCCCGGCGCAGCGGCCGGGTGGTCAACCTCAACTCCGGCTTCGCGCTGCGCCCGGACGGCAACTACACGGCGTACGCGACGTCCAAGGGCGCGCTGCTCCAGCTCTCCGACAACATGGCGGACTCGCTCGCGGAGCACGACGTCGTCGTGCTGGACATCAGCCCGGGCGCGGTGGCCACCGACATGACCGCCGGGATGCCGATGTTCAAGGACATGAAGACCTGGAGCTCCATCCCGTACATGGTGGCGGTCACCGTGGACGCCGCCCGCGGCCGCTTCGACGGGCTGCACGGGCGGTTCATCCACGCCGGACGGGACGACCTGGAGGAGCTGGTCGGCCGGGCCGACGCGATCCGCGCCGCGGACGCCCGCACGCTGCGGCTGCGCCCGTACAAGGACGACGACCCGATGGTCTGACCGGCCCCCGAGCCCTCACGCGCAGAGCTGGCTGGCGGTGACCGGCTTGAGCCCGGCCTTGGCGAGGCCGTCCAGGATGGCCGGCAGCGCGTCCACCGTGCACTGGTGGCCCATGTGCAGCGCGACCACGGAGCCGCCGCGCACCGAGTTCAGCACCCGGCGCTGCAGTTCGGCGGCCGAGGGGTCGTTGTAGTCGCGCGGGTCGACGTCGAAGGACAGCACGTGCTCGTAGCCGACGGCCTTGGCCTGCTCGCGCACCATCGGGGTGGCGTACTGCGCGGCGGACGGGCGGAACCAGCGGCCGATCGAGCCGGTGAGCCGCTGCAGCCGGTCGGCGCACTGGGCGATCTCGGCGCGTGCCTGGTCGGGCGTCATGGCGGAGATGTTGAGGTGGTTCTGGGTGTGGTTGCCCAGCTCGTGGCCGCCGTCCAGGATCCGCCGGGCCATCTGCGGCTGCTGGTCGAGCCAGCTGCCGACGACCATCACGGTCAGCTTGGCGCCGCGCTGCTCGGCGATCTCCAGCAGCGCGGTGGCCAGCTTCGGGTCCCCGCTGCCGTGGAAGGTGAGCGCCACGTTCTTGCCGGTGCGCGGCCCGTACACGACCTCGACCGGGGTGCCGGGCGCGAGCGGCGGCAGCGGGGGCGGGGTCGGCGGGGCGGAGGCCTGGGCGGCGGCCGGGGTGGCCTCGGCGGTGGGCTGGGGCTCAGTCGGGGCGGTCGGGGCGGGGGAGGCCGGGCCCTCCCCGCCGTTCCAGGCCGGGTCGGTGACGTGCTGCGGGTCGACGGTGCCCGGGTGTGCGGCCAACGCCCCGGGATCGGCCCGGCGGGGGACGTCGGTGCCGCAGGCGGTGAGGAGGCCACCGGTGGCGGAGAGGGCGGCCAGCTTGGCGGCGGTGCGCAGTACGGTGCGGCGGTCGGCAGTCATCGGCAGCCAGCATAGAGAGCACGGCCGGGGCGGGCGATCCGGTATGACCGGTCCGTAGCGTCCTTGACGTGCACACATTCTGTCTACGGGCGTTGCGTAAACCTGAACTCCCGCTGTTTCCACGGTGTGTCGTTGGATACGATCACCGCGCACCGCGTGTTGACGGGCGGTCGCACAATTCCGGCATTGCGCATTGGGGGCGGAACAGGATGCACGACGACACCACGGCCACCGGCCAGGCGAGCGGCACCGACTGGGACTGGGCCAGGGCGGACGACTGGCAGCCGCCGGGCGAGCTGGACACCGGCATCCCGCACACGGCCCGGATGTACGACTACTACCTCGGCGGCAAGGACAACTTCGAAGCCGACCGCAAGGCCGCCCAGGCCGCGATAGCCGCCTACCCGGCGCTGCCGCTGCTGGCCCGCACCAACCGGCAGTTCCTCGGCCGCGCCGTGCAGTTCGCGGCCGACCGGGGCATCCGCCAGTTCGTCGACATCGGCACCGGCATCCCGGCCGTCGGCTCCACCAGCGAGGTCGCCCAGCGGGTCGCCCCGGACGCCCGCGTGGTGTACGTGGACAACGACCCGATCGTCGCCACCCACGCCCGCGCCCTGCTGGCGAGCCACCCCGCCGGGCACACCTCGGTGATCGAGGCCGACCTGCGCGACCCGGCCGCGATCCTCGCCCACCCCGGGCTGGCCGCCGCCGTCGACCTCTCCCGGCCGGTCGCGCTGATGCTGGTCGCCGTCCTGCACTTCATCCGCGACGAGGACGGTGCTCAGCAGATCGTGCGCACCCTGCGCGACGCGCTCGCGCCCGGCAGCGCCCTGATCCTCTCGCACGGCAGCCCCGACTTCGCCTCCCGCGAGAGCGCCGCCGAGGGCGCCCGCATCTACAAGAGCGCCAGCGCCCCGCTCGTCCTGCGCCCCCGGGCCGGTGTCGAACCCTTCTTCGGCGACTTCGAGTTCGTCGGCCCCGGGCTCGTCCAGCTCCCGCTCTGGCGCCCCACCGCCGGGCACGTGCCCACCACGGAACTGCCCGAGGGCTGGCAGGACGTCTCCGCGTACGCGGGCGTCGCCTTCAAGCCGTAACCGCCGGCCCGAGACCGGTACGGACCGAGCCCGGTCCCGGCGCCTCCCTCCTGCGCCGGGACCGGGTCACCGCAGCCTACGCACCCGCACTGACAACGCCTCACCCGCCCCGGTAGCCTGCGGCGTGACCACCACCCTGCCGCCGTTGCCCGCCGACGTCGTCGACCTGCTGCGGGCCCTCGCGGCGCCGCCCCGACTGGTCGCCCACCTCGCGCTGGTGCACGAGGTCGCCGAGGAGATCGCCGAGTTCTGCGCCCGCGAGGGCCTGGAGTTCGACCGCGAGGCCGTGCGCTACGGCGCCGCCACCCATGACATCGGGAAGACCGTCCACCCGTAGGGTCTGTCGTCAGACTCCCGCCTGCGGGGCGACGCTGGGGCACGCACCTCGCGGCGTTGTCGTCGGTCGCCGATGCTCCGCATGGACTCCCTCCTCCGCCTTGCGATGCACGCACCCCAACGCCGCCCCGCCCGCCCTCCGGGCGGACGACGGGAGTCTGACGACAGGCCCTCCGAACTCTCCGCGCCCGGCTCCGCGCACGAGGCCGTCGGCCACGCGCTGCTGCTCGCCCGCGGCGTCCCCGAGCGGCTCGCCCGCTTCGCCCGCAGCCACGCGAGTTGGGGCGAGCCCGGCGTCACCGTCGAGGAACTGCTGGTCAGCCTGGCCGACAAGGCCTGGAAGAACAAGCGCGTCCCGGACCTGGAGGACCGGGTGGTCGACCGGCTCGCCGCCGCCGGCGGCCGGGAACGCTGGGAGGCCTTCCTCGCGCTGGACGACCTGCTCACCCGGATCGGCGAGGACGCCCCGCGGCGGCTCGCCGTCCAGGCCGAACACCCGGTCCGGGTCGAGCACCCAGTCGGGCCGAGCACCCCGTCCGGACCGAGCAACCCCGTACGAACCGGGAGAAATTGACGCGACAGGGCCTGCGGAGCAGTGTTAGCTTCCGGGCATGGAACCCCTGAGCGAGAACGAGATCCGCGCGTCCTTCGTCAACTGCTCCAAGGGCGAGGCCCGTCGGCTCAACCTGCCCCGGGGCCTGGCCGAACTGCCCTGGGAGAACCTGGACTTCCTCGGCTGGCGGGACCAGGGCGCGCCCGACCGCGCCTACCTGGTGGCCCGGCACGGCGGCGAGCTCGTCGGCGTGACGCTGCGGGTGCCGACGGTCCGGCGCAGCCTGACCAAGAGCAACGTCTGCTCGCTGTGCATCACCACGCATGCCGGCACCGGCGTCGCGCTGCTCGCCGCCCGCCGGGCCGGCGCGGCCGGGCGCGAGGGCAACACGGTCGGGACGTACATCTGCGCCGACCTCGCCTGCTCGCTGTACGTGCGCGGGCTGAAGAAGTCCACCCTGGTCACCAGGCCCGACGAGTCGCTGCCGCTGGAGGAGCAGATCGCCCGGACGGTGGGCAACCTCGACGCCTTCCTCGGCAAGGTGCTCACCGACACCTCCGCCGCGGCCGCCGTGTCCGCGTAGGGCCCAGGAGCCCCGGGCTCAGTGCCCGCGCAGCTCGTCCAGCTCGCGGCGCTCCCGCTTGGTCGGGCGTCCGGCCCCGCGGTCCCGCTGCCCGGCCGCCGCGACGAACTCGCGCGGCGGCCGCGGCGGGCTGTTGTCGACCAGGCACTCCGCCGCCGCCTCGGCGCCGACCCGCTTGCGGATCAGCTTCCGCACCACCACGACCCGCTCGTGGTTCTCCTCGCGGACCCGGACCTCGTCGCCGGGCTTCAGCGCCTGGGCCGGCTTGGCCCGCTCCCCGTTCACCCGGACGTGCCCGGCCCGGCAGGCGGCCGCCGCCAGCGCCCGCGTCTTGACCAGCCGGACCGACCAGATCCAGCTGTCCACCCGCACGCTTCCCTCGTGTTCAGCCATCCTCGGAGCCTACCCAAGCGGTCGGGTCGTGCCGGGCCCGCACGGCCGGGGCGCGCGCTCACGGGACTCCGCGCAGCCGCGCCGCAGCAGTGCCCGCACCGCCGTCCGCGCCGCGTCCGCGGGCCTACGCCGCGCGCGGCGCCTCCTGGACCGCCCAGCCGTTCCCGTCCGGGTCGTTGAAGAACACGAAGTTGTTCCACGCCTCGCCGTGGCCGTTCACCCGGGCCCCCGCCACGAAGTGCTGGACCGGGCTCACCTCCACGCCCCGCGCCCGCAGTTCGGCGTGCGCCTTCTCGATGTCCGCCACCACCAGCTGGAGGCCCTTGACGGACCCGGGCGGTGAGTCGATCACCCCCTTGCCCACCACGATCGAGCAGGGCGAGCCCGGGGGAGTCAGCTGGACCACCCGGACCCCGTCCCGCAGACGGGTGTCGTGGTCCACCGTGAAGCCGGCCTGCTCCTCGTAGAAGAGCTTCGCGCGGTCCACGTCGGACACCGGGACCACCACGACTTCGAGCTTCCAGTCCATCGCCCTCACCCCTCTCGGTCGGGCTCTTCCAGTATCCGTCCGGCGGCCGTCATCCAAAACTGTTCCCCGCTGCCCGTCCGATAGCCTGAGAACACGATGAATCCCCAGACCACGCCCGCCGCGACCCCGCAGGCCAGCTCGCTGGCCACCCCGTGGGGCACCTTCGACCTCACCCGCTTCCCCGAGGACTCGCGCGAGCGGCTCCGGGCCTGGGACGCCGCCGACGAGTACCTGCTGCGCCACCTCGCGGGCGAGGCGGCGAGCGCGGCCGGCGCCGCGACCGAGCTGGCCGACCGCCGGATCGCCGTCCTCGGCGACCGCTGGGGTGCGCTGACCACCGCGCTCGCCGGATTCCGGCCGGTCCAGATCTCCGAGTCCCACCTCGGCCGACAGGCCACCCTCGCCAACCTGGCCCGGGCCGGTGCCGCCGTCGACCGGGACCGGCTGCTCAGCACCCGGGACACCCCGCCGGAGCGGATCGACGTGTTGCTGGTGCGCGTCCCCAAGAGCCTGGCCCTGCTGGAGGACCAGCTGCACCGGCTCGCCCCCGCGATCCACCCCGGCACCGTGGTGATCGGCACCGGCATGGTCACCGAGATCCACACCTCCACGCTCCAGCTCTTCGAGCGGATCCTCGGCCCGACCCGCACCTCGCTCGCCGTCCGCAAGGCCCGGCTGATCTTCTCCACCCCGGACCCGGCGCTCGACCCCGGCCCCAGCCCGTGGCCGCACCGCTACGCGCTGCCGTCGGACATCGGCCCCGCCGCCGGCCGTACGGTGGTCAACCACGCCGGCACCTTCTGCGCCGAGCGCCTCGACATCGGCACCCGCTTCTTCCTCGCCCACCTGCCCACCCCCGCGCCGGGCGCCCGGGTGGTGGACCTCGGCTGCGGCAACGGCGTGGTCGGTACGGCCGCGGCGCTCGCCGGGCCGGGCGCGGAGCTGCTCTTCGTGGACGAGTCGCACCAGGCGGTGGCCTCCGCCGAGGAGACCTTCCGCGCCAACCTGGGCCCGGACGCCCCGGCCGAGTTCCTCACCGCCGACGCGCTCGCGACGGACGCGGTCGCCCCCGGCTCGGTGGACCTGGTGCTCAACAACCCGCCGTTCCACTCCCACCAGGCCACCACCGACGCCACCGCGTGGCGGATGTTCACCGGCGCCAAGCGGGCGCTGCGGCCCGGCGGCGAACTCTGGGTGGTCGGCAACCGCCACCTCGGCTACCACGTCAAGCTGCGCCGCCTCTTCGGCAACTGCCGACTCGTGGCCGGCAACCCCAAGTTCGTGGTGCTGCGCGCCGTCAAGCGCTGACCCGCCCGCTCCGCCCGCCCCGCCCCGTCCCACCCGTCCCGCCCGCTCCGCCCCGGCCGTGCCCGGGCGGGGCTCCGGCGCATACTCCTTGCATGAATTTTCCGTCGCGCGTATATTCATGCCACGACTAAGGAGGAACGCCATGGCATTGCGAGTCGCCGTCGCCGGCGCGAGCGGGTACGCGGGCGGCGAGGTACTGCGTCTGCTGCTCGGCCACCCGGAGGTGGAGATCGGGGCGCTGACCGGCGGCTCGAACGCGGGCACCAGGCTGGGCGCGCTGCAGCCGCACCTGATCCCGCTCGCCGACCGCGTCCTCGAACCCACCACCCCCGAGGTGCTGGCCGATCACGACGTGGTGTTCCTGGCGCTGCCCCACGGCCAGTCCGCCGCCGTCGCCGAGGCCCTCGGCCAGAACGTCCTGGTGGTGGACTGCGGCGCCGACTTCCGGCTCAAGGCCGCCGCCGACTGGGAGCAGTTCTACGGCTCCGCGCACGCCGGCACCTGGCCCTACGGCCTGCCCGAACTCCCCGGCCACCGCGCCGCGTTGAAGGGCAGCAACCGGATCGCCGTGCCCGGCTGCTACCCGACGGCCGTCTCGCTCGCGCTGTTCCCCGCGTACGCGGCCGGGCTCGCCGAGCCGGAGGCCGTGGTGGTCGCCGCCTCCGGCACCTCCGGTGCGGGCAAGGCCGCCAAGCCGCACCTGCTGGGCAGCGAGGTGATGGGCAGCGTCAGCCCGTACGGCGTCGGCGGCGTGCACCGGCACACCCCCGAGATGGCCCAGAACCTCACCCCGCTCGCGGGCGAGCCGGTCACGGTCTCCTTCACCCCCACCCTCGTCCCGATGCCGCGCGGCATCCTCGCCACCTGCTCCGCCAAGGCGAAGCCCGGCGTGACCGCCGAGAGCCTGCGCGCCGCCTACACCGAGGCGTTCGCGGACGAGGCCTTCGTCCACCTGCTGCCCGAGGGGCAGTGGCCGCAGACCAGCAGCGTCTACGGCGCCAACACCGCCCTGGTCCAGGTCGCCCTGGACGCCACCGCCGGGCGGATCATCGCGATCAGCGCGATCGACAACCTGGTCAAGGGCACCGCCGGCGGCGCGGTGCAGAGCATGAACATCGCCCTCGGCCTTCCCGAGGAGCTGGGCCTTCCCGTGAACGGAGTCGCACCGTGAGCACTGCCACCAACGTGGGCGTGACAGCCGCCAAGGGCTTCCGCGCCGCCGGGGTGACGGCCGGCCTCAAGGCCTCCGGCGCCCCCGACCTCGCCCTGGTGGTCAACGACGGCCCGTCGCTCGCCGCGGCCGGTGTCTTCACCGCGAACCGGGTCAAGGCCGCGCCGGTGCTCTGGTCCGAGCAGGTCCTCAAGGGCGGACTGGTGTCCGCGGTCATCCTCAACTCCGGTGGTGCCAACGCCTGTACCGGCCCGCTCGGCTTCCAGGACACCCACGCCACCGCGGAGAAGGTCGCCGAGGAGCTGAAGCTCAACGCGGGCGAGGTCGCCGTCGCCTCCACCGGCCTGATCGGGGTCCGGCTGCCGATGGACATCCTGCTGCCCGGCGTCGGCCAGGCCGTCGGCGAGCTCAGCGAGACCGGGGGCGAGGCCGCCGCGATCGCCATCAAGACCACCGACACCGTGCACAAGACCGCCCAGTTCACCAGCCCGGCCGGCTGGACGGTCGGCGGCATGGCCAAGGGCGCGGGCATGCTCGCACCGAGCCTCGCCACCATGCTGGTCGTGCTCACCACCGACGCCGCCGTCGACAGCGCCGACCTGGACGCCGCCCTGCGCGGCGCCACCCGCACCACCTTCGACCGGATCGACTCCGACGGCTGCATGTCGACCAACGACACCGTGCTGCTGCTCGCCTCCGGCGCCAGCGGCGTCACCCCGGACCAGGCCGAGTTCGCCGAGGCCGTCCGCACGGTCAGCGCCGACCTGGCCCGCCGGCTGATCGGCGACGCCGAGGGCGCGAGCAAGGACATCCGGATCGACGTCACCGGCGCCGCCACCGAGGACGAGGCGGTCGAGGTCGCCCGGACGATCGGCCGCAACAACCTGCTCAAGTGCGCCATCCACGGCGAGGACCCCAACTGGGGCCGGGTGCTGGCCGCCATCGGCACCACCTCCGCCGCCTTCGACCCGAACGAGCTGGACGTCGCCATCAACGGTGTCTGGGTCTGCAAGGCCGGCGGCGTCGGCGAGGACCGCGACCTGGTGGACATGACGGGCCGCGACGTCGTCATCACCGCGAACCTCAACGCCGGTACGGCGAGCGCCTCGCTGTGGACCAACGACCTGACCGCTGACTACGTTCACGAGAACAGCGCCTACTCGACCTGATCCACGTCACTTCGTCCGCGACATCCTGACCCGCGGCACCACCGAACCGCGGCAGCAGCGGTCCGCGACATCCTTCCCCAGCCTCCGGCCGGGGGGACCCCCATCGACGAGGGAATCCCGTGCAGATCGCACCCAAGGGCGAACAGGCCCGCAACAACACCGCGTTGCCCAAGGCCATGACGCTGATCGAGGCGCTGCCGTGGCTGGAGCGCTTCCACGGCAAGACCGTCGTGATCAAGTTCGGCGGCAACGCCATGGTGGACGACGAGCTGAAGGCCGCGTTCGCCCAGGACGTCGTGTTCCTGCGCTACGCCGGACTCCACCCCGTCGTGGTGCACGGCGGCGGCCCGCAGATCAGTGCCCAGCTGGACAAGCTCGGCCTGGAGTCCAGCTTCACCAACGGCCTGCGGGTCACCACCCCCGAGACCATGGACGTGGTCCGGATGGTGCTGGCCGGCCAGGTGCAGCGCGAGCTGGTCGGCCTGCTCAACGAGCACGGCCCGTTCGCCGTCGGCATGACCGGCGAGGACGCGCACACCATGACAGCGGTCAAGCGCTACGCCGTGGTCGACGGCGAGCAGGTGGACATCGGCCTGGTCGGCGACATCGTCAACATCGAGGCCGGCGCGGTGAAGGCGCTGATCGCCGACGGCCGGATCCCGGTCATCTCCTCGATCGCGCGGGGCGCCGACGGCCACGTCTACAACATCAACGCCGACACCGCCGCCGCCGCCCTCGCGGTCGCGCTCGGCGCCGAGATGCTCGTCGTCCTCACCGACGTCGAGGGCCTCTACAAGGACTGGCCGAACTCCGACGACGTGATCAGCCAGCTCAACGCGAGCGAGCTGGACGAACTGCTGCCCGGCCTGGCCAGCGGCATGCTCCCCAAGATGGAGGGCTGCCTGCGCGCCGTCCGTTCCGGCGTGGGCACCGCCCGCGTCCTGGACGGCCGAGTGCCGCACAGCCTGCTGCTGGAGATCTTCACCGACGAGGGCATCGGCACGATGGTCGTGCCGGACGACGAACCGACCGTGACCGGGGGACTGGCATGACGCACAACGAGCAGCTCACCGAGCGGTGGCAGCACAGCTTCACCGACAACTACGGCACCCCGCGGATCCCGCTGGTGCGCGGCGAGGGCAGCAAGCTCTGGGACGCCGACGGCAAGGAGTACACCGACCTGCTCGGCGGCATCGCCGTCAACGCGCTCGGCACCGCCCACCCGGCCGTCGTCGAGGCGGTCGGCAAGCAGATCGCCACCCTCGGCCACGTCTCCAACCTCTTCATGGCCGAGCCCACCATCGCCCTCGCCGAGCGGCTGCTGGAGCTGGACGGCCGGCCGGGCGGGCGGGTGTTCTTCTGCAACTCCGGCGCCGAGGCCAACGAGGCCGCCTTCAAGATCAGCCGGCGCACCGGCCGCACCCACCTGGTCGCCCTCCAGGGCGCCTTCCACGGCCGGACGATGGGCGCCCTCGCGCTCACCGGCCAGCCCGCCAAGCAGGACCCGTTCCGCCCGCTGCCCGGCGACGTCACCCACGTCCCGTTCGGCGACGTCGAGGCACTGCGCGAGGCCGTCACCACGGACACCGCCGCGGTCTTCCTGGAGCCGATCCAGGGCGAGAACGGCGCCGTCCCGCTCCCGGACGGCTACCTGAAGGCGGCCCGCGAGATCACCCGGGCCACCGGCACCCTGCTCGTCCTGGACGAGATCCAGACCGGCGTCGGCCGTACCGGCCACTGGTACGCCCACCAGGCCTTCGAGGGCGTCGAGCCGGACGTCGTCACCCTGGCCAAGGCACTCGGCGGCGGGCTCCCGATGGGCGCCGTCATCGCCTTCGGGCAGGCCGCGGAGCTGCTCACCCCGGGCCAGCACGGCACCACCTTCGGCGGCAACCCGGTGGCCGCCGCGGCCGGGCTCGCGGTGCTGGACACCATCGAGTCCGAGGGTCTGCTGGAGCACGTCCGCAAGCTCGGCGAGCGGCTGCGGCACGGCATCGAGGCGATCGGCGACCCGCTGGTCTCGCACGTGCGCGGGGCCGGACTGCTGCTCGGCATCGTGCTCACCGCGCCGGTCTCGGCCCGGATCCAGGCCGTGGCGCAGGAGGCCGGCTTCCTCGTCAACGCGGCCGTTCCGGACGCCGTCCGACTGGCTCCGCCGCTCGTCCTGACCGAGCAGGAGGCGGACGCCTTCCTCGCGGCCCTGCCGGGCATCCTCCGGACGGTGCGCGAGAACGCCCCGGCCGATGCGAGCTGACCGTCGTCCGGGAGAATAATCACATGACCGCTTCCCACTCCGGCCCCTCCGCCGCCGGCCCGACGCCGCAGGTCCCGCAGACCCGCACCGCGCGCCACCGGCGGATCGTGGACCTGCTCACCCGCCAGCCCGTGCGTTCGCAGAGCCAGCTCGCCAAGCTGCTCGCCGACGACGGACTCGTGGTCACCCAGGCCACCCTCTCCCGGGACCTGGACGAGCTGGGCGCGGTCAAGATCCGCAACCGGGACGGCGCACTGATCTACGCCGTCCCGGCCGAGGGCGGCGACCGCACGCCGCGCGCACCGATGGGGGAGTCGGCCAGCGAGGGCCGGATGGCCCGGCTGGCCGGCGAGCTCATGGTCTCGGCGACGGCCTCCGGCAACCTGGTCGTGCTGCGCACCCCGCCGGGCGCCGCCCAGTTCCTCGCCTCGGCGATCGACCAGGCCGAGGTGTTCGAGATCATCGGCACCATCGCCGGCGACGACACCGTCCTGCTGATCAGCCGCGACCCGGCCGGCGGCCAGGCGCTCGCCGACCACCTCATGCAACTCGCCCAGGCGAAGGCGCAGTAGCGCCCGAGACCCACGACCCCGGCCGACGGATCCCGCTCGGCCGGGGTTTTGTGTTTCATACGCCGTCGTGCATACTTATGCCGTCCACTGTACATGCATGAAGGAGCCACGCGATGACCGCCCAGCAGTCCTCCGACGTCCGCCTCTGGGGCGCGCGCTTCGCCGACGGCCCGTCCGAGGCGCTGGCCAAGCTGTCCGCCTCGGTCCACTTCGACTGGCGGCTCGCGCCGTACGACATCGCCGGCTCCAAGGCCCACGCCCGGGTCCTGCACAAGGCCGGGCTGCTGTCCGACGACGAGCTGGCCGCCATGCTGGCCGGCCTCGACCGGCTGCTCGCCGACGTCGAGGCGGGCACCTTCACGGGCACCGTCGCCGACGAGGACGTCCACACCGCCCTGGAGCGCGGCCTGCTGGAGCGCCTCGGCGCCGAGCTCGGCGGCAAGCTGCGGGCCGGGCGCTCGCGCAACGACCAGATCGCCACCCTGTTCCGGATGTACCTGCGGGACCACGCGAAGACCATCGGCGGCCTGCTGCTCGACCTCCAGCAGGCCCTGGTCGGCCTCGCCGAGGCGCACCCGGACACCGCCATGCCGGGCCGCACCCACCTCCAGCACGCCCAGCCCGTGCTCTTCGCCCACCACGTCCTCGCGCACGTGCAGGCCCTCGGCCGGGACGCCGAGCGGCTGCGCCAGTGGGACGCCCGCACCGCCGTCTCGCCGTACGGCTCCGGGGCGCTGGCCGGCTCCTCGCTCGGCCTCGACCCGCAGGCCGTCGCCGCCGACCTCGGCTTCGAGGGCGGCTCGGTCGGCAACTCCATCGACGGCACGGCCTCGCGCGACTTCGTCGCCGAGTTCGCCTTCGTGACCGCGATGATCGGGATCAACCTCTCCCGGATCGCGGAGGAGGTGATCATCTGGAACACCAAGGAGTTCGGCTTCATCACGCTGCACGACGCCTTCTCCACCGGCTCCTCGATCATGCCGCAGAAGAAGAACCCGGACATCGCCGAGCTCGCCCGTGGCAAGTCCGGCCGCCTGATCGGCAACCTGACCGGCCTGCTGGCCACCCTCAAGGCGCTGCCGCTCGCCTACAACCGGGACCTCCAGGAGGACAAGGAGCCGGTCTTCGACTCCTGCGACACGCTGGAGGTGCTGCTGCCCGCGTTCACCGGGATGATGGCCACCCTCACCGTGCACCGGGAGCGGCTGGAGGAGCTCGCCCCGGCCGGCTTCTCGCTCGCCACCGACATCGCCGAGTGGCTGGTCAAGCAGGGCGTGCCGTTCCGGGTCGCGCACGAGGTGGCCGGCGCCTGCGTCAAGGTCTGCGAGGCCGAGGGCATCGAGCTGTCCGACCTGACGGACGAGCAGTTCGCCGCGATCTCCGGGCACCTGACGCCGGAGGTCCGTTCGGTGCTCAGCGTGCACGGCGCCATCGCCTCCCGCAACGGGCGCGGCGGCACCGCCCCCTCCGCGGTCGCGGTCCAGCTCGCCGAGGTGAAGGCGGATCTGGCGCGGCAGCAGGAGTGGGTCCGGGGCTGACCGGAGGCCGGCAGGGAGGAGGGGCGCGGCGGTCCGACCGGCGCGCCCCTCCGGCGTCCGTGCCACGGCCCGGGCGTAACCGGCCCCGCCCCCGGGCGTCATGCACGGTGTGTGCACCACCCTTCCCCCCGTCCCCTCCGCCGAGGACGTCTACCTCGCCGAACGCCGCCGCCGCGTGGTCCGCGAGACCGTGGCCGCCCTGCCCGGTCGCTGTCCGCAACTGATCGCCGCCCTCGCCGAGGACCCGCCGCCCACCTACCGCGAGCTCTCCGAGCGCCTCGGCATGCCCCGCGGCTCCATCGGGCCCACGCGCTCCCGCTGCCTCGCCTGCCTGCGCACGTTGCTCCGTGCGGAGCGGTACCCGTGAGGCGCCCGGGGCGCCTGCGGGCACCCGCGCCGCCCTGCGCGTCGGGGCGTGACCCTCGCCACGTCAGACCCCGCGAAGGTTGAGGGAAGCTGACACCCGGGTAGAGCGCTGGCGAACGCAGCTCTTGACGGTGCCGCGATCACTCGGATACTGAGCGTGAGCGCGCCACCCTCTGCGCGCCGGGCACGACGACTGGGGAGGCCCCTCCACATGGGCATGAGCGTGATCATCTCGGCCGCGGCGGCCGAGGACGCGGAGCAGATCCTCAAGCTCCAGTACCTCGGCTACCAGCCCGAGGCCGAGCTGTACGGCGACTGGGCGATCGAGCCCCTGACACAGAGCCTGGAGAGCCTGCGCGCCGAACTGACCGAGCAGCACTTCCTGGTCGCCCGGCTGGGCGACGAGGTGGTCGGCACCGTCCGCGGCCGCATCGACGCCGACGGCGTCGGCCGGATAGGGCGTCTGGTCGTCCACCCGCGGATGCAGCGCCACGGCCTCGGCGGCCGCCTGCTGGACGCGCTGGAGCGCCGGCTCGCCGAGGACGGCCAGGTGTCCGCCTACCGCCTGTTCACCGGCCACCGCAGCCTCGGCAACCTGCGCCTGTACGCCCGCCAGGGCTACCGCCAGACCCGGGTCGAGCAGGTCAACAGCCGGCTGAGTTTCGTCCACCTGGAGAAGGCCGTCGACACCCCGCTCGCCGCGACGGCCTGAGCCCGCCGCCCCGCACCCCCGGCTCGGCGCCGCCACCATCCGGACGGTTCGGTGGCGGCGCCGAGCCATGTCTTCCCTGGTCACAGCGGTATGTGTCCGCATTGCGGACAGCGCCGCGAAATGATTGGGCGTACCCCGAACCATCTGTTTTACTGGCTTACATGACTGCGACGACGAACTGCACCCCCACCGGCACGCTGCCGGCAGGTGAGCGTGCCATGTGCCGTCGAATGTGTCACTGCTGAGGGCCACCGCCCCCGGCACCCCCGTGCGGGTGCCACCCCCTCGCGCCCCGAAGCGAGACTCCGGCGCCGCTCCCCCCCGTGCGAGCGCGCCCATCCTCCCGGACCCCTCCCCTTGCCGTGCCCGCCCACCCGCGGGCGCCGCTTACTCGTAAGGGCCACGCCGTCGCGTGGCCCGGCCGCCCGGCGGCCACGATCAAGGGGCGGCAGGTCCGGATCCCCCTGGCGAAGCGCCGTAGGAAACCGCCGACCGGAACCGGTCGGGCGGTCGACCCGCGCCGCCCGCCCCCGACCCACGGAAGCAGCTGTGATCACCACCACGGACCTCACGAAGGTCTACCGCTCCCGAGGCCGCGAGGTGACCGCCCTCGCCGGTGTCGACCTGCACGTCCGCCCGGGCGAGGTCTACGGCGTCGTCGGCACCAGCGGTGCCGGCAAGTCCACCCTCATCCGCTGCGTGAACATGCTGGAGCGCCCGACCTCCGGCACCGTCACCGTGGACGGGGTCGAACTCACCGCGCTGTCCGGCGGCGAGAACCGGGCGGGACGGGAGCTGCGCGAGGCGCGCCGCCGGATCGGCATGGTCTTCCAGCACTTCAACCTGCTCTCCTCGCGGACGGTGCAACAGAACGTCGAACTCCCGCTGGAGATCATCGGCCTGGACCGCACCCAGCGCCGCCGCAAGGCCGCCGAGCTGCTCGACCTGGTCGGCCTCGGCGACAAGGCCCGCAGCTACCCCAACCAGCTGTCCGGCGGCCAGAAGCAGCGCGTCGGCATCGCCCGCGCCCTGGCCGGCGACCCCAAGGTGCTGCTCTCCGACGAGGCCACCTCGGCGCTCGACCCGGAGACCACCCGCTCGATCCTCAACCTGCTGCGCGAGCTCAACCAGCAGCTCGGCCTCACCGTCCTGCTGATCACCCACGAGATGGACGTCATCAAGTCCGTCTGCGACTCCGCCGCCCTGATGCGCGGCGGCAAGGTGGTCGAGTCCGGCGAGCTCACCGACCTGCTGGCCGAGCCCGGCTCCGAGCTGGCCCGCGAGCTGTTCCCGCTCAGCGAGTTCGGCACCGGCCACCCCGGCTCCACCGTGCTGGAGATCACCTTCCAGGGCGACACCTCGGCCCAGCCGTTCGTCTCCCAGCTGGCCCGCACCTACCAGATCGACATCAACATCCTCGGCGCCGCCGTGGAGACCATCGCCGGCCGGATGGTCGGGCGGATGCGGGTCGAGCTGCCCGGCGGGCACCAGGACAACGTGGTGCCGATCGGCTACCTGCGCGAGCAGGGCCTGCAGGTGGACGTACTCGGCGCGGTGGACGGAGCGGTGGCATGACCTGGGACGAGATGTGGGCCCTGATGCGGCCCGCCACGGTGGAGACCTTCCAGATGGTCGGCGTGTCCACGGCCTGCACCGTGCTGCTCGGCCTGCCGCTCGGCGTCCTGCTGGTGCTCACCTCCAAGGGCGGAGCGCTCCAGAACCAGCCGGTGAACAAGGTGCTCGGCGCGATCGTGAACCTCGCGCGCTCACTGCCGTTCATCATCCTGATGATCGCGCTGATCTCCTTCACCCGGTGGCTGACCGGCAACTCGCTCGGCTGGCAGGCGGCCACCGTGCCGCTGACCGTCGGCGCGATCCCCTTCTTCGCCCGGCTGGTCGAGACCAACGTCCGCGAGGTCGACCGCGGCCTGGTCGAGGCCGTGCAGGCGATGGGCGGAGGCACCTGGACGCTCGTGCGCAAGACGTTCGTCCCCGAGGCGCTCCCCGGCATCGTCGCCTCCGTCACCACCACGATCATCGCGCTGATCGGCTACTCCGCGATGGCCGGCACCGTCGGCGGCGGCGGCCTCGGCGACCTCGCCTACCGGTACGGCTACCTGCGCTTCGAGACCGCGTTCATGTGGATCATCGTCGCCGAGATCGCGGTCATCGTCACCGTCGTCCAGCTGGCCGGCGACTACCTCGTGCGCCGGCTGGCCAACCGCGGCCACGGCGGAGGCCGGACCCGCCTGCTCCGCTCCCGTGGCGTCGCCACCGCCGACGAGGACCTCGTCGCCTCCTAGACCTCCCACGTCCGATCCCCGGACGCGGCTCCCCCGCATCACGCAGAAAGGCACTTTTCGTGCGCAACGTTGTGAAGTTCACCAGTGTCCTCGCCACCGCCGGTCTCGCCCTCTCGGTGGCCGCCTGCAGCAGCTCGGGCTCGTCCTCCTCGGACCCGAACGCGCCGCTCAAGGTCGTGGCCAGCCCCACCCCGCACGGGCAGATCCTCAAGTTCGTCAAGGACAACCTTGCGGAGAAGGCCGGCCTCAAGCTGGACATCAAGGAGGTCACCGACTACGTGACCCCCAACACGGCGGTGCAGGACGGTTCGGCCGACGCCAACTACTTCCAGCACGTCCCGTACCTGGAGGACTTCAACAAGAAGCGTGGCACCGACATCGTCTCGGTCGGGACCGTGCACCTGGAGCCGCTCGGCGTCTACTCCAAGAAGGTCAAGTCGATCACCGACCTCCCGGACGGTGCCACCATCGGCCTGCCCAACGACGCCACCAACGAGGGCCGCGCGCTCAAGCTGCTCGCCGACAACAAGCTGGTCACCCTCAAGGACGGCGCCGGCACCGCCGCCACCCCGGCCGACGTGACCGGCAACCCGAAGAACCTCAAGTGGAAGGAGCTGGAGGCGGCCCAGCTGCCCCGCTCCATCGCCGACGTCGACGCCGCCGTCATCAACGGCAACTACGCGCTGGACTCCGGCCTGAAGCCCGCCACCGACGCACTGGTGCTGGAGAAGGCCGAGGGCAACCCGTACGCCAACATCCTCGCCGTCAAGAAGGGCAAGGAGAACGACCCGCGGGTCAAGAAGCTCGCCGAGCTGCTGCACTCCGACGAGGTCAAGAAGTACATCGACGACACCTTCCAGGGCTCGGTCGTCCCGGCGTTCTGATCCGTCGCACCGCCGTACGCCCCCGACGCCCGACCGGGCCCCCGCCGCACCTCGGCGGGGGCCCGGTCGGGCAGTATGCACCAGGGACACCTTCGGGCGACGGCGTTCTGACGTACCGTCGTGCGCGCGGCGCACCGCGTGGTACCCGGAGTGCGACGGAGGCGTACGGTGTTGTGTTCACGACCCGGCGAGGAGAGACGGCATGGCAGCGAGCTTCCCCGAGACCGCCATCAGCACCGAACGGCTGCTGCTGCGTCCCCTTGCGGAGGACGACGCCCCCGGCCTGGCCACGATGATGGCTGACGACCTCGTCCTGGCCTGGACCGACCTCCCGCACCCGTTCACCGAGGCGTACGCCGCCGAGCTCACCCGCAGCCTCGCCCCCGCCCACCGGGCCGCCGGGCGCGGCATCGTCTTCGCCGTCACGGAACACCTGACCCAGCGCCTGGTCGGCCTGGTCGAACTGCGCAACACCGACTGGCGGCTGCGCAGCACCGAGATCTCCTACGTCACCGCCTCCTGGGCGCGCGGCGAGGGCTACGCCCCGGAGGCCGTCCTCGGGGTCGCCCAGTGGCTGTTCGAGGACCGCGGCTTCCTGCGTCTGGAGATGCGCACCGCCGCCGGGAACACCGCCGCCCAGCAGGTCGCCCAGAAGATCGGCGGCATCAGCGAGGGCGTGCTGCGCAGCGCCTGGATAGTGCGCGGCGAGTCCGGCGAGGTCGTGGAAGAGAGCCGCAGCGACCTCATCCTCTGGAGCCTGCTCCCGGAGGACCTGGAGTCGCCCGAGCTGCACCGGGACGGCTGGCACGGCGACCACCGCTACGTGCTGCGCGACTGAACCCGCGCCGTCCGGGGCGGTCGGACCAGCGCGGTCGGACCTTCGGGGTCGGGCCCGCGCGGTCGGATCCGCACATCCCGACAGCCGCCGGTCACCCGCTCGCCACGGACATGTGTACGAGATGTCCGCCTCCGGGGGATCACACCCGGTAGCCTCTGACCGGCGCCGCAGCACGCCGCACCACGGCACACCACGGCGCACCGAGTGGCGCACCGAGTCGAGGGAGAACGGCCGCAGATGGCTGACCGGATCACGGTCATCGGGTGGGACGGCACGCCGCTGACCGAGGCCGCCGGCGCGGCCCTGGCCGCGGCGACCCTGGTGGCCGGAGCCCCCTACCAACTGGGCGCCCTCCCGGTGCCGGACGCCGCCGAGCGGATCACCCTCGGCGACATCCGGCAGGCTGCCCGCCGGATCGCCGAACACCGCGGCGCCGCCGTCGTGGTCGCCGAGGGCGACCCGGGCTTCTTCGGCGTGGTGCGCACCTTGCGCCGTCCCGAGTACGGCCTCGAACTGGAGGTCCTGCCCGCCGTCTCCTCCGTCGCCACCGCCTTCGCCCGGGCCGGCATGCCCTGGGAGGACGCCCAGGTGGTCAGTGCGCACGGCGGTCGGCTGCGCCGCGCGGCCAACATCTGCCGGGCCCACCCCAAGGTCGCGGTGCTCACCGCCCCGGGCGCCGGCCCCGCCGAACTCGCCCTGATGCTGCGCGGGGTGCACCGGACCTTCGTGGTCTGCGAGGCCCTCGGCACCCCGGACGAGGACGTCACCGTCCTCACCTCCGACCGGATCGCCGACCACGTCTGGCGCGACCCCAACGTGGTGCTGGTGATCGGCGGCGCCCAGGCGGCGGCGGTGGACCAGGCGGCAGGCTGGCTGGCCGGGCGCCCGGTCGGCTACCCCGGCGCGGAGCGCGGCTGGGCGCTCCCCGGTGATGCCTACGCGGGCGCCGGGCGCACGGGTGGTGAAACGGGCGCGTCGGAGGAGCTCCCTGCCCACGTGCGCGCCCTGGTGCTGGCCCGTCTGGGTGCACGTCCCGGGGACCTGGTCTGGTCGGTCGGCGCGGGGAACGGCGCCCTCGCGGTGGAGGCGGCCCGGTTCGGCGCCGCCGTGGTCGCGGTCGAGGGCTCCCGCTCGGCCTGCGCCCGGCTGGCCGTCAACGCCCGCCGGTACGGCGTCGAGGTGGAGGCCGTGTACGGCAGCGGCCCCGAAGTGCTGGGCGGCCTGCCGGAACCGGACGCGGCGGTGGTGGAGTCCGGTGGACCGGAGGTGGTGCGCGCGGTGCTGGCCCGCAAGCCGGCCCGCTTCGTCGCACTGGCCCGCACCTTCGCCGAGGTGGAGGAGATCAGCCGGGCGATCGGCGCGGCCGGCTACCGGGCGGACGGCGTGCTGCTCCAGTCGACCCCGCTGAGGTCCGCGGGCGAGGGCGGCGGGCTGGAACTGGGGGCGGGCGGAACCGGCGCACTGGTGCTCTGGGGTGAGCAGATCGTGTGAAGGCCTCGGGCGTGCGCCGGGGCGCGACGGTCGCGCGGGCGGTCGCCCGCGCATAGCACGGACGGTGATCCAGGTCGCATCCGGACACCGATTCGAGAGGTGACCGCGCCGGGCCGGTAGTGTGACGTCCTGGGCGGCTGCAGTGATCGGCGACCCACCCGATTCGGTCGGTTTGTCACCTTTTTGACGTGGTGCAAGCCGGTTCCGCTCGGAGTGTGGGCAATTCGACGAGCCTCGTGCCGGACCTGGAGAATGCCGTAGGGTCCGGTGCGGTCGTGCCGGTTGCTCCGGGTTGTCGTTGTTTCAGACGATGCGCCGCCCCGTGCGGGCGGTGCACCGGGCCGGGGCGCCGCAGCGCGCCGGATGGACTTGGGCCGCAGCGCCACGGCGCGGCGGCCGCGTGTGGTTGAGGGGCGGGTCGGTGCAGGCCCGGCCCGTGCGGATGGGCGCTGCGATCGGTGATCGTGTCGCCAAGGGCGCGGCAGCGGCCTGGAAGGAGCTTTGACAATGACCGATGGCGGCCACGTCCCGGGCGAGGGACTGCCGGAGCACCTGCACGCCGGGCCTGACCCGCTCGGCGGACCGGAGGGCGTCGCGGGCGTTGCACCTCTGCAGGGCGTCGCGACGGACGGCGGAATGATCCCGAACCCGGCGGCCCCAGTCGGTGGCATGCCCGGCGCGATGCCGCCGGGCATGGGCACCATCCCGCCGCAGGGCCAGCCCGGTTACGCCGTCCCCGGCGTGCCGCCGGGCGGTCACCCCGGCGAGGGATGGGGCATGGGCGTCGACCAGGGCGCCCCGCGTCCGGCCTTCCACTTCCTCGACCAGCCCGACTCGCCGGACGGCTTGGACGACGATGACGACGTGCTGCTGATGCCCGGCCCGCAGGGTTCCTGGGGCGAGCCGATGGCCGCCGTCCCCGCCGAGCAACTGCCGCTCGCGCAGCAGCAGGACGGCACCCCGGTCGAGCCGTCCTGGCCGCCGGTGGACCCGCCGGCGCTCGGCGCCGAGCAGGTCCAGCAGCAGCCCGTCCAGTTGCAGCAGCAGGCGCAGCAGCCGATGACGCAGGCTCAGCCGCCGCGTCGCCCGCTGCACGCCGGCCCGCCGATCCCGGACCCGTCGCTGATGACCGGCCAGGTCCCGGTCCGCTCGCTGGCCGACCGCGGCCCGTCGCAGGGCGGCACGCCCGCGCACGGCATCCCGGTCGTCGGCCGGCCGCCGATGGCCGAGGCCGCCTTCCAGGCTCCGGCCGCCGCGCCGCACGCCGCTCCGGCAGCACCGGTGCCGCCGATCGTCCCGCTGGTCGCGGGTGCTCCGGTGGCGGACGGTCAGCAGCCGCCGCTCGCCCCGGACCTCCAGCAGCCGCTGCAGGTGCCGCATGCCTCGCAGCCGGTCGAGGGCGTGCTCGCCGTCGAGACGGTCGGGGCGATCGAGGTGATCGAGGTCATCGAGACGCCGGAGGCCGCCCAGGCCTTCCAGGGTGCCCAGGCCGCGCAGGCCGCCGCGGAGGCCGTGGCCGTCGCGCCGCAGGCCGTCGTGGTCGAGCCGGTCGCCGAGCAGGCCCAGGCCACCGCCGCTCCGGTCGCGGTCGAGTCCGTCGCCGTGGAGTCGGTCGCCGTCGAGTCGGTCATGGTCGACCCGGCCGCCGCCGGGTCCGTCGCCGTCGAGACCGTCGCGGTCGAGGGCGCCGTCGAGCAGGCCGAGGCCGAGGCCGCCGCCCCGGCCGGTCAGCCGCGCCGGATCTCCGCCTTCCTCGCCGCGCCCACCCCGCACGGCCTGCCCAAGGTCGAGGCCACCCAGGCCCCGGCGGTCGAGGAGGCGGCTCCGCAGCCGTCCGCGCCCATAGTGGCCGCCGACGCGCCGCAGGCCGTCGAAGGCGGCGAGGCCGTCCAGGCCGCTCCCGCCGCCGAGCCCGCCCAGAGCGCGGAGGCCGCCGAGGCCCCTGCGGTCGCGCCGGAGGCCGTCGTCGAGCCGGTCGCCGAGACCGCCGCGGGCACCGGTGAGATGCCGTCCGGGCAGGCCGTCAGCGAGCCCGGCAGCGAGGCCGTCAACGAGCCCGCCGTCGAGGCCGAGCAGCCGCAGCAGCAGGAGGCCGCGCCGGCCGAGACCCCGGCGGATGCCCCTGCCGAGCCGGTCGCCGAGCAGGCCCAGTCGCCGGCCGAGGCTCCCGCCGAGGGTGTCACCGAGCCGGTCGCCGGGACCACGGGCGACACCGCGGTCGAGACCGTCGCCGAGCCGGCCGCCGCGGCCGAGGCGGCGCAGCCCGTCGAAGCCGCCGCGCAGGAGCCGGAGCAGCAGTCCGTCGCCGAGGTCGCCGATCTCGCCGAGGTCGCCGAGGTCGCCGAGGCCGTCGTCGCGCCGGCCGAGAACGGTGCCGAGGCCCCTGCGGTCGCGCCGGAGGCCGCCGCCGAGCCGGTCGCCGAGCAGGCCCAGGCCCAGGTCCCGGCCGAGGCCCCCGCCGACGCAGCCGTCGCCGAGACCGCCGAGCAGGCCGCCGAGGCCGCCGTTGCCGAGGAGCCGCAGGCCGACCAGCCCGCCGAGCAGGTCGAGCAGGTCGAGCAGGTCGAACAGCCCGTCGCCGCCGAGCAGGCCCCCGAGGCCCCCGAGGCCGAGCAGCCCGCCGCCGACCAGCCGGTCGGAGCCGAGCAGGCCCCCGAGGCCCCCGCCGCCGACCAGCCGGCCGCCGAGGAGCAGCAGCCCGAGGAGCCCGCCGAGCCGCGCGGCCCGGCCGCCCCGGGGTACGACGAGGCCGGTCGCGACGCCGTCCACCAGGTGATCCGCGAGCGCCGCGACATCCGCAACGGCTTCCGCCCGGACCCGATCCCGCACGAGGTGCTGATCCGCGTCCTGGAGGCCGCGCACACCGCGCCCAGCGTCGGCTACTCGCAGCCCTGGGACTTCGTGGTGATCCGCTCGCGCAAGACCCGCAAGCGGATGCACGCCCTGGCCGAGCGCCAGCGCGAGGCGTACGCGGACTCGCTGCCCAAGGGCCGGGCCAAGCAGTTCAAGGAAATCAAGATCGAGGCCATCCTCGAAACCCCGGTCAACATCGTGGTGACCGCCGACCGCACCCGCGGCGGCCGGCACACCCTCGGCCGGCACACCCAGCCCCAGATGGCCCCGTACTCGGCCGCCCTGGCCGTCGAGAACCTCTGGCTGGCCGCCCGCGCCGAGGGCCTGGGCGTCGGCTGGGTGAGCTTCTTCGACGACGAGGAGCTGGTCCGCGAGCTCGGCCTGCCCGAGCACCTGGAGGTCGTCGCCTACCTGTGCGTCGGCTTCGTCGACTCCTTCCCGGGCGAGCCCGAGCTGGAGCAGCAGGGCTGGGCCAAGAAGCGCCCGCTGTCCTGGGTCGTCCACGAGGAGCAGTACGGCAACCGCGCGCTGCCCGGCGAGGAGCCGCAGAGCCTGCTCGCCGAGACCCTGCGCGGCATCCGCCCGCTGGACGCCAAGGCGCTCGGCGAGGCCTGGGACCGCCAGAAGCGGATGACCAAGCCGGCCGGTTCGCTCGGCATGCTGGAGATCATCTCCGCCCAGCTGTGCGGCCTGTCCCGCAAGTGCCCGCCGCCGATCCCGGAGCCCGCCTGCGTGGCGATCTTCGCGGGCGACCACGGCGTGCACGCCCAGGGAGTCAGCCCCTGGCCGCAGGAGGTGACCGCCCAGATGGTCGGCAACTTCCTGGCCGGGGGAGCGGTGATCAACTCCTTCGCGAAGCAGATCGGCACCGAGGTCTGCGTGGTCGACGTCGGCGTGGCCGCCGAGCTGCCGGAGGCCGTCCAGCAGGGCCGCGCCACCGGCCTGCTGCCGCGCAAGGTCCGCCCCGGCACCGCCGACATGACCCAGGGCCCGGCGATGACCCGCGAGGAGGTCCTCCAGGCCGTCGAGGTCGGCATCGAGACCGCCCGCGACCTGATCGCGGCGGGCAACAAGGCGCTGGTCACCGGTGACATGGGCATCGCCAACACCACCGCCTCGGCCGCCCTGATCTCGGTGTTCACCGGTCTCGACCCGGCCGAGGTCACCGGCCGCGGCACCGGCATCGACGACGAGACCCACGCCCGCAAGATCGAGGTCATCCGCGCCGCGCTGGCCCTCCACCAGCCCGACCCGAGCGACCCGATCGGCGTCCTCGCCGCGGTCGGCGGCCTGGAGCACGCGGCCATCGCCGGCTTCCTGCTGGGCGCCGCCTCGCTGCGCACCCCGGTGGTGCTGGACGGTGTCATCGCCGGTTCGGCCGCCCTGGCCGCCAAGGCGATCGCCCCCGAGGTGCTGGCCGCCTGCATCGCCGGGCACCGCTCCGCCGAGCCCGGCCACCAGGCCGCGCTGGCGAAGCTCGGCCTGCGTCCGCTGATCGACCTGGACCTGCGGCTCGGCGAGGGCACCGGCGCCCTGCTGGCCCTTCCGCTGGTGCAGAGCGCGGCCCGGGCGATGCACGATGTAGCCACCTTCGACTCCGCCGGGGTCACCGAGAAGGCCTGACGCACACCTCGTCACCGCTCCGCGGACCGGCCCGAGGGCGCGCCGGGCCGCGGAGCGGCGTCTCGCCGTACCGTCCCCACACCTCACCCCTCACCCCGATCAGGAGCAGCGCCGATGACCGCGCCCACCCCGCACCCGAGCACCGAGGGCCGTACTCCCTACCCGGTCGGCCTGCTGCTGGCCGGCCGCCGCGTCGTCGTGGTCGGCGGCGGCCAGGTCGCCCAGCGCCGGCTGCCCGCCCTGATCGCGGCCGGGGCCGAGCTGCACCTGATATCCCCGGCCACCACCCCGGCCGTCCAGGCGATGGCCGACGCCGGCGAGCTCACCTGGCACGCCCGCCCGTACCGTGACGGCGACCTGGCCGACACCTGGTACGTCCTGGTCGCCACCGACGACCCGGCCGTCAACGCGGCGGTCAGCGCCGAGGCCGAGCGCGGCCGGGTGTTCTGCTCCCGCAGCGACGACGCCTCCGCCGCCACCGCCTGGACCCCGGCCAGCGGCCGCGACGCGGGCGCCACCGTGGCCGTCCTCACCGGCGACCCGCGCCACTCCGCCGCCCTGCGCGACGCCATCGTGGACGGCCTGCGGGACGGCTCGCTGGCTGCCCGCCAGTACCGCTCGCACGGCGCCGGCGTCGCCCTGGTCGGCGGCGGCCCCGGGGACCCGGACCTGATCACCGTGCGCGGCCGCCGCCTGCTCGCCGATGCCGACGTGGTGGTCACCGACCGCCTCGCCCCGCGCGAGCTGCTCGCCGAGCTGCCCGAGCACGTCGAGGTGATCGACGCCTCCAAGATCCCGTACGGCCGGTTCATGGCCCAGGAGGCGATCAACCGCACCCTGATCGAGCACGCCAAGGCCGGCAAGTTCGTCGTCCGTCTCAAGGGCGGCGACCCGTACGTCTTCGGGCGCGGCGGCGAGGAGCTGCTGGCCTGCGCCGAGGCGGGCCTGCCGGTCACCGTCGTGCCCGGGATCTCCAGCTCGATCAGCGTGCCCGCCTCGGCTGGCGTCCCGGTCACCCACCGCGGCATGACCCACGAGTTCACCGTGATCTCCGGCCACGTCGGCCCGGACGACGAGCGCTCCCTCACCAACTGGGAGGCCGCCGCGAAGATGAGCGGCACCCTGGTGCTGCTGATGGCCGTGGACAAGATCGGCGCGATCGCCGCCCGGCTGGTCGAGTACGGCCGGCCGGCGGACACCCCGGTCGCGATCGTCCAGGAGGGCACCACCGCCGCCCAGCGCCGGGTCGACGCCACCCTGGGCACCGTCGCCGCCGTGGTCGAGGCCGAGGGCGTCAAGCCCCCGGCGGTGATCGTCGTCGGCGACGTCGTCAACGTCCTGGCCGCCGCCTTCCAGCGGTAGGCACCCCCGGAGTGGGAAGTCGGCCCGGCCGACTTCCTACTCCAGCGGCTGCTCCGTCCAGATGACCTTCCCGGTCGCCGTGTAGCGCGTCCCCCAGCGGTCCGCGAACTGGGCGACCAGGAACAGCCCGCGCCCGCCCTCGTCCTCGGTCGCCGCGTACCGCAGGTGCGGCGAGGTGCTGCTGCCGTCCGACACCTCGCAGATCAGCGCACGGTCCCGGAGCAGCCGTACCCGGATCGGCCCCGAGCCGTAGCGGATCGCGTTGGTCACCAGCTCGCTGAGGATCAGCTCGGTGACGAACGCGGCATCCTCCAGCCCCCAGGCCTCCAGTCGCCGGGCCACCTCGCCCCGCACGGCACCCACCGCGGCCGGGTCGGACGGCACGTCCCACTCCGCCACGTGGTCCGGCGCCAGCACCCTGGTCTGCGCCACCAACAGCGCGATGTCGTCCTGCGGGTGCGACGGCAGCATCGCCCCGAGCACGTCCGCGCAGGTCTGCTCGGGCGTGCGCAGCGGGCCGCTCAGCGCGGTCCGCAACAGCTCCAGCCCCTCGTCGATGTCCCGGTCGCGGTCCTCGATCAGCCCGTCCGTGTACAGCACCAGTCGGCTGCCCTCCGCCAGCTCCAGCTCGGCCGTCTCGAACGGCAGCACCGCCAGCCCGAGCGGCGGCCCGGTCGGCAGCTCCGGGAACGCCACCCGGCCCTGCGGGTCCACCACGGCGGGCGGCGGGTGCCCGGCGGTCGCCAGCGTGCAGCGCCGCGACACCGGGTCGTAGATCGCGTACAGACAGGTCGCCCCGGTCAGTCCCGCGTGCTCCCCGCTCGCCGCCTCGTCCTGGTCGATCCGGTTCACCAGCTCGTCCAGGTGCCCCAGCAGCTCGTCCGGCGGCAGGTCCAGGGTCGAGAAGTTGTGGATCGCGGTGCGCAGCCGGCCCATCGTGGCCGCCGCGTGCAGCCCGTGCCCCACCACGTCCCCTACCACCAGGGCCACCCGCGCGCCCGGCAGCGGGATCACGTCGAACCAGTCCCCGCCCACCCCCGCCTGGGCCGGCAGGTAGCGGTGCGCCACCTCCAGCGCGTTCTGGGCCGGCAGGCTGCGCGGCAGCAGGCTGTGCTGCAGCGTCACCGCCATCGCGTGCTCCCGGGTGTAGCGCCGGGCGTTGTCGATGCACACCGCGGCGTGCGACACCAGCTCCTCGGCCAGCGCCAGGTCGTCCGTCTCGAACGGCTCCTCCCGCTGCGCCCGCCAGAACCGGGCCACCCCCAGCGGCACCCCGCGCGCCCGCAGCGGCACCCGCACCAGCGAGTGCACCCCGTACGCCAGCAGCTGCGCCGACCGCTGCGGGTCCTGCTCCCGCCACCGCAGGGCCTCCGCCAGGTCCGGTTCCAGGGCGGGCTCCCCGCTGTGCAGCACCCCCGCGAGCGGGGTCTCGGGCACCACGTCCAGCACCGTGCCGACCGGGTAGAACGGCGCGTCGTCCCGGACGCCCTGCACCGCCGTCCGCCGCATCCGCCCCAGCGAGGTGCCTGGTGGCGGCTCCTCGCCGGCCAGGACCTGCTCCGCGAGGTCCACCGTGACGAAGTCCGCGAACCGCGGCACCGCGACCTGCGCCAGCTCCTCCGCCGTCCGCGTCACGTCCAGCGTGCTGCCCACCGTCACCCCGGCGTCGTACAGCAGCCGCAGCCGCCGCTGGGCGCGCTCGGCCCGGCCGGACAGCGCCAGCAGCTCGGTGGAGTCGCGCAGCGTGGCGACGCAGCCGGGCGGCCCGTCGGGGGCCTGGTCGGTCAGCCTGACGTTCACCGCCAGCAGCCGCTCCCCGGCCAGCACCACCTGGTCGGTCACCTGGCGGTTGGCCGTCAGCAGCGCCAGCGGCGCCTGCTCCAGGCCCAGCTCGGTCACCGGACGGCCCTCGGCGTCCGGCGGCAGGTCCAGCAGTCGGCGGGCCTCGTCGTTGCAGAGCAGCAGCCGCCCGTCCCCACCGACGATCATGACGCCCTCGCGCACCGCGTGCAGCACGGCCGCGTGGTGCTCGTACATGCGGGTCATCTCGATCGGGCCCAACCCGCGCGTCTGCCGCCGCAGCCGACGGCTGATCAGCGCCGTCCCGAGCGTGGCCAGCCCGATCGCGCCGGCCGCCGCGCCCAGCACCACCGGCAGCTGACGCTCGCTCGCCGTGCTCACGTTCGCCAGCGTGACGCCCGCCGAGACCAGCCCGACCACCTGGCCGTCCGGCGCGTACACCGGCACGACGGCCTGCACCAGCGGGCCGAGCGTGCCCGTGACGTGCTCGGTCACCACCTGGCCGTGCAGGGCGGGCTCGTAGGTGCCGACGAACTTCTGGCCGATCCGGGCCGGGTTCGGGTGGGTGTAGCGGATGCCCTGGTTGTTCAGGACGACGATGAAGTCCACGCCGGAGCCGATCCGTGCGGACTGCGCCTTCGGCTGGAGGATCGCGGTCGGATCGGGGGAGCGGAGCGCCTCGACCATGCCCGGCGAGTTCGCGAAGGTCTGGGCGACCGCCACCGAGCGGTTGCGCGCCTCGTTGTCGGCGTCCTTGTGCGACTGCACCACCAGTGCCACCACGGCCGCCGCCACCAGCAGCAGCACGACCAGGATCTGCAGCGCGAACACCTGTCCCGCCAGCGACCGGTGCCACACCGGCCATTCCCGCATCGCGCGCGGCAGCTGTGGCCGACCGTGTGGGCGCCCACCGGAGGAGCCGGCGGAGCCAGTGGCGCCAGAGGCCGACGGAGCCCGGGATCGGCCCGGATATCGGGCCATACGGTCATATTTGCACTCCGACCAGCCGGGGACCACCCCGTCCCATCGGCCGTTTGGCCTTCCCCGCCCCGGCTTGGCAAGATCGCAGGGTGTCCGAACCCAGCACCATCACCGACCCGGCCGACCCCCGACTCGCCGACTACACCGGCCTCACCGACGTCGAACTGCGCCGCCGCCGCGAACCCGCCGAGGGCCTGTTCATCGCGGAGGGGGAGAAGGTCATCCGCCGGGCCCTCGCCGCCGGCTACCGGATGCGGTCGATGCTGCTCACTGCCAAGTGGCTGGACGTGATGGCCGACGTCATCGCCGAGGCCGACGCCCCGGTCCACGTGGTCGAGCCCACGCTCGCCGAAGCCGTCACCGGCTACCACGTCCACCGCGGCGCCCTCGCCTCGATGGAGCGCAAGCCCCTCCCGGACGCGGCCGACCTGCTCGCCGGAGCCCGCCGGGTCGCCGTCCTGGAGGGCCTGGTCGACCACACCAACCTCGGCGCCATCTTCCGCAGCGCCGCCGCCCTCGGCATGGACGCCGTCCTGCTCTCGCCCGACTGCGCCGACCCGCTGTACCGGCGCGCCGTCAAGGTCTCCATGGGCGCCGTCTTCGCGGTCCCGTACGCCCGCCTCGACCCCTGGCCGGCCGCCCTCGACACGGTGCGCGCCGCCGGCTTCACCCTCCTCGCCCTCACCCCCGCGGACAACGCCGTCGACCTCGCCGGCCTCACCCCGCACCGCCTCCCCAAAGCCGCCCTCATGCTCGGCGCCGAGGGCGACGGCCTCACCCCCCACGCCATCGCGGCCGCCGACCACCCGGTCCGCATCCCCATGGCCCACGGCATCGACTCCCTCAACGTGGGCGCCGCCGCAGCCGTGGCCTTCTACGCCGTCACCACCCCCACCACCTGACCCCGCCCCGCCGCCGGAGGCCGCGGGTGCCGCCATGTCACCGGAGGTCGGCCGGTTCGACTTCCTGCGTCCACAGGGCACCCGGCGGCATCGTGGTGCGGCCGGCCCCTCGTCCGCGGCCCCGGTGGCAGCCTTCACACCGGGGCGAACCGCGTTCCCGTGCCGTACTGCATGGCCTTCGATGTCGGCCGGCCCGGCTCCGCGTAGCCGGCTCGCCCTTCAGCGGCTCACCGTGCGCGGCGCGGGGCAGCTTCACCGGCCGGAAACCCGCGCAGCCCCTGCCGTGCGTGCCGCCGTGACACGGGAAGTCGGCCGATCCGACGTCCCGTGCTGCACCCCGCCCCCGGTCAGCCCGTTGCGGCGGCCGTGGGTGGGGCCGGGGCGGCGGCGGGGGGTTGGGCGGGGACGCCGGGGGCGCCGGGCCAGGACTCGTCGAGGGTGCCGTCGGCGCGGACGGTGTAGCGGGTGGAGGTGACCGCGCCGGTGGCGGCGACGCGTTCCTCGCGGACGACCGTGCTGCCGTCCAGCCGCCAGGTGGCCGCCGCCTGGGGGTCCGCCGCCGAGGTGCGGGAGGTGGCGGAGACCGGGCTGTCCCCGGTGAAGGTGTAGAGCTGGACGAGGTCGACCGGCGCCGAGCCCTCGGCTCGCCGCAGGACCACGACCGCGGCCGGCAGGCCCTTGTACCGGGCCGGCAGCACCGTGGTCAGCGCGACCTGCGGCCCGGCCCCGGCCGAGTGGCCGTCCTTCAGGGCGATGGCCGGTCCGCCCGCCCCGTCGGGGTAGCTGCGGTTCGGCCAGTCGACCGCCGGTACCGGCCCCTGCGGGGCGGTCAGGGCACCGTCCGCCGTGCCGCCGCGCGCTGCCGCCGGGAGTGGTGTGGTCGTGGCCTGCGGGACGACGTCCACCGATGTCCCCGGCACCGCCAGCAAACCGCCACCGCCACCGCCGCCGCCCGCACCGGCACCGGCACCGGCGCTCGCGACCGCCCCGGTCGGCGGCTTCAGCCCCTGGTTGCCCCGGTCCTCGCACCCCTGTGCGGCCGCGATGGCCAGCGCCACCCCGATGGTCACCGTGACGAAGACCACCAGGCGCTGCCGCAGCAGCCGCTGCCGCGCCGTGCCGGGCCGTCCGCCGGGGGCGGGGGTGTGCTGGCGGTCGCGGGGGCGGACCCGGTCGCGGGGGCCGGGACGGGCCGGGGGCGGCGTCTGCGGACGGTCCGGGCGCAGCGGACGGGTCACGGGCGTCGGCTCGGGCCGGGGGAGTGGTGCGGCGGCCCCCTGCGGGCGGCGCCCCGCGGCCCCGGAGACCTGCGCGCCGGGACGGCCCGCTGCCGCCCGGGCCCGGGCCGCGGCGGGCGGTTCGGGCGAGCGCCCGGGCGCAGGGACGCTCTGCCGGGCGCCGTCCTGCGGGGCGGGCGAGGGTGCCCCTCGCCCGGGCCGGGCCGTGCGGGCGGCGCCGGCGGCCCCGGCCGCCGTCCCGCGCGCGGCCAGCTCGCTGAGCCGCTCGTGCAGCGCGGCCGCGCCGGGCCGTTCGGCGGGCTCCTTGGCCAGGCAGGCCCGGATCAGCGGCGCGAGCTGCGGCGGTACGGCCGACAGGTCGGGCTCCTCGTGGACGACCCGGTACAGCATCACCTCGGAGGAGGCCCCCGAGCCGAACGGGGTGTCCCCGGTGAGGGCGTACGCGAGGGTGGCCCCGAAGGCGAAGACGTCGGTGGCCGGCGTGACGGCGGCTCCGCGGACCTGCTCCGGCGCGAGGAAGCCGGGGGAGCCGACCGCCGTGCCGACGTGGGTGAGCGTGCTGGCGCCGCGCGACCACGCGATGCCGAAGTCGATGATCCGCGGGCCCCGCGGCGAGAGCAGGATGTTGGAGGGCTTGAGGTCCCGGTGGACCACCCCGGCCTCGTGCACCTTGACCAGCCCGTCGGCGAGCGCGGCCCCGATCCGGGCCGCCTCGGGCCAGTTCAGCGGCCCCTCGTCACCGACCCGCTTGTAGAGCGAGGGCCCGGGCACGTAGGCGGTGGCCAGCCACGGCCGGTCGGCTTCGATGTCGGAGCCGACCACGCGGGCGGTGCAGCCACCCCGGATGCGGGAGGCGGCGGCGATCTCGCGGGCGAAGCGGGTGCGGAACTCCAGGTCCTCGGCGAGCTCGGCGCGGATCAGCTTGAGCGCGACGCGCTGCCCGCGGCGGTCGGAGCCGAGGTAGACCACGCCCATGCCGCCGGCGCCCAGTCGCCGGTGCAGGCGGTACGGCCCGACGATGCGGGGGTCCTCACGCCTCAGCCGCATCATCGCCATGTTCCGTTCCCCGTCAGCCTGTGGGTGAGGCCCCGTCGGTTGGGCCATCGTCAGTTCCTGTCTGGCACAGCTTACGGACTGCCTGCTGCGGTGTGCTGATACGCAACACCTCAAGCCGCCGTGCGATTGTCTGATCTTGCATTGACCTGCAGGTCACAGGGGTGCCGGATCGCCTCTCGGGGTTACCCCTCAGGGTTCCCCCGGGGGTCGGGTCAACCTTCCCTCCCCCTGCGGTAGTAGGCCTCAAGTCCGAGCGTCATCCTCCGGGACGTCCGAGGAACAGTACGACGGCATGACGTCCGCAGGGCCCCCTGACCAATAGCGTTGTGTCCAGCGGTGGACGGGAAGCTCGTCCCCCGAGGTAAGCCGTTCACCGCGCCAACTCGACCGGATCAGGAGTAAGGGCATGGCACCGCAGCTCACGGGAGACCCCCGCCGCCGTCAGCCGGCCTTCGTCCAGTCCCGGTCCACCGCCGAGCAGCCCACCCGGCACCCCGCGGTGGCGCTGGCCATGGCCCTGCCGTGTGCCGTGCTCCTGATACTGCTCTTCGGTGGGTGGGACCAGATGGCGAACCAGGCCCAGGCCGTCGCCGATCTGATCGGCCGCTGAAGCACAGCGGACCGAGGAGCACCTGAGAAGGACGCCGTCCCCCAGGGGACGGACACAGAACGGGCACCGGTCCCCTGGGGACGGGGAGCGGTGCCGCCGGGGAGGCCGCGGCCGCGATGACTCGCGGACGGGCGAGAGCGGTGCGCAGAGCGCCCCGGCAGGCGGAGATGCCGCGTACGGACGTCGGTGAGGGCGTCCGTACGCGGCTCTTCCCATGTCCGGCCACTGCCGGGAGACTCCTGTCCGGCCACCGCGGGGGAGCAGCGGAGCAACGCAAAAGACCGGGGCCGCGATCCTCATGGATCACGGCCCCGGTCGTTACTGTGCGCGATACTGGGATTGAACCAGTGACCCCTACCGTGTCAAGGTAGTGCTCTCCCGCTGAGCTAATCGCGCCTGATGAGGCGGTCCTGCAGCGAACCCCGAAGGGCCCGACGTGCGCGATACTGGGATTGAACCAGTGACCCCTACCGTGTCAAGGTAGTGCTCTCCCGCTGAGCTAATCGCGCCTGGTGAGGCGGTCCTGCAGCGGACCCCGGAGGATCCGACGTGCGCGATACTGGGATTGAACCAGTGACCCCTACCGTGTCAAGGTAGTGCTCTCCCGCTGAGCTAATCGCGCCTGGTGAGGCAGTGGTGCAGCAGGCCTCGAAGGGCCCGTTACTGTGCGCGATACTGGGATTGAACCAGTGACCCCTACCGTGTCAAGGTAGTGCTCTCCCGCTGAGCTAATCGCGCGGGGAGGCCTCCCGGTAAACCGGGAGATCCTCTTGGAGGTGGAGACGGGATTTGAACCCGTGTACACGGCTTTGCAGGCCGTTGCCTCGCCTCTCGGCCACTCCACCAGGCAACACATGAAGAACGATCTTACACTGTTCTCCAACGAGCGGACGACGAGATTCGAACTCGCGACCCTCACCTTGGCAAGGTGATGCTCTACCAACTGAGCCACGTCCGCCTGTCTCCCAGGACCTTCGCCGTTCTTCCCGGCTGCGCTCCCTGGCGACGTGTTGAACTCTAGCGGATTCCCGGGCCAGCTAAAAATCCGTTCTCGCAGCGTGCCGAGGGCGTGCCCGCCGAGCGCCGTCCCGTGAGCGCGCGCCGGCGGTGACCGGCCGCCACCTGCGGCGCTCCCGGACGATCATCCGCAGGTCACCCGACGCACACCCGTGCGACGCCCGGAGCTGCTCGGAAGCGGGTACGAGCCCCGGCTCGTGCGCCCCGTCGTGCAGGGGGCGCACCAGGGTCGGCCGCGCGCCCCCCGACCTACACTTCAGACACCGCCGCCCAGCACACCGCGCAGGAGAACCGTGTCCGGCCACCCCGACCCCAGCACCCCGCTCGCCCGCTTCGGCGGCCGCCTGGCCACCGGACTGCGCGACGTCACCTCGGACCCGGCCGCCCTCGACTCCGCCGGCTACTGGGCCGTCGCCTACGACTTCGAGGGACGGCTCACCTGCGCACGCTTCGACCAGGTCCGCCCCGCCCCCGCCCCGCCCTCCGGTGCCGGCTGGCGGGGCCCGGACGCCGGCGGCTGGCACAGCTCCCTGGACCGCACCACCTACACCGCAGGCGTGCGCCGCATCCGCGAGTACATAGCCGCCGGCGAGGTCTACCAGGCCAACCTCTGCCGGGTGATGTCCGCTCCGCTGCCCGACCCGGACCTCAGCGACATCGACGCCCTCACCGGGCTCCTCGCCCACGGCAACCCCGCCCCCTACGCCGGCACCATCCGGCTGCCCGAGCACGGCGTCGAGATCGCCACCGCCTCCCCCGAGCTCTACCTGCGCCGCACCGGCCGCACCGTCTCCTCCGGCCCGATCAAGGGCACCGGCCGCACCGAGGACGACCTCCTCGACAAGGACCACGCCGAGAACGTGATGATCGTGGACCTGGTCCGCAACGACCTCGGCCGCGTCTGCGACACCGGCAGCGTCACCGTCCCGGACCTCTGCGCCGTCGAGAAGCACCCCGGCCTGGTCCACCTGGTCTCCACCGTCGAGGGCGCCCTGCGCGAGGACGCCGGCTGGCCCGAACTCCTCGCCGCGACCTTCCCGCCCGGCTCCGTCACCGGCGCCCCCAAGTCCAGCGCCCTGCGGATCATCGACGCCCTGGAGACCGCCCCCCGCGGCCCGTACTGCGGCGCCGTCGGCTGGGTCGACGCCGACCGCGGCGAGGCCGAACTCGCCGTCGGCATCCGCACCTTCTGGCTCGACCGGACCGACCCCGGCACACCCGTCCTGCGCTTCGGCACCGGCGCCGGCATCACCTGGGGCTCCGACCCCGAACGCGAGTGGGCGGAAACCGAACTCAAGGCAGCCCGCCTGGTCGCGATAGCGTCGGGCAGCGAACCCGATCCGACCGGGGCATGAGCCACACCGCCCACCGCTGAGGAGCAGCCCTCGATGCACAACCGCACCACGAGCTGGGTCAACGGGACCCTCGTCGATTCCGCCGACGCCGCCGTCTCCGTCCTCGACCACGGCCTCACCACCGGCGACGGTGTCTTCGAGACCATGAAGACCGTCGACGGCAGGGCCTTCGCGGTCACCCGTCACCTCGACCGGCTCACCCGCTCCGCCCGCGGCCTCGGCCTGCCCGACCCCGACCACGACCTGGTCCGCGAGGCCTGTGCCCAGGTGCTCGCCGCCAACCCGGCACCGCTCGGCCGCCTGCGCGTGACCTACACCGGAGGCCAGGCCCCGCTCGGCTCCGAACGCGGCACCACCGGCCCCACCCTCGTCGTCGCGCTCGGCGCCATCAACCGCCGTCCCGACGAGACCGCCGTCGCCGTCGTCCCCTGGCGCCGCAACGAGCACAGCGCCGTCGCCGGCCTCAAGACCACCTCGTACGCCGAGAACGTCGTCGCCCTCGCCGCCGCCCACCGCGCCGGCGCCTCCGAGGCCCTCTTCGCCAACACCGCCGGTCGACTCTGCGAGGGCACCGGCTCCAACGTCTTCGTCGTCATCGGCGGCCGCCTGCTCACGCCCGCCCTCGCCTCCGGCTGCCTGGCCGGCATCACCCGACAGCTCGTCGTCGACTGGTGCGGCGCGGAGGAGGCCGACCTCCCGCTCGACGCCCTCCAGGACGCCGAGGAGGTCTTCCTGACCTCCACCACCCGCGACGTCCAGGCCGTCACCCGGGTCGACGACCGCGAACTGCCCGGCATCGGCCCCGTCACCACCAAGGCCATGTCCGTCTTCGCCGAGCGCAGCGGCGACGACCTCGACCCCTGATCCAGCCTCCGGGCCGCGGAACCCGGTCGCGTGGCCGGCCCCCGTGGATAACCTTCCGAGCAAGGGGAAGGGACCACCACATGACCACCACGCTGCGCCCCGAGGGCCCGGAGACACCCACCGCGGCCGGCGGCCGCACCAGACGCTGGCGGATCCTGTCGAACGGCCACCCGGTCGGCGCGCTGCGCACCACCGCCACTGCGCACGGCGGCCGACTCTGGGGCGAGATATCGGAGTTGGAGGTCACCGAAGGGCGCGGCCGGGGCCGTGGCACGTTCGGCGCGCTGGCCGCCGAGGAGGTGCTGCGCCACTGGGACTGCGTCCGGGTGGACGTCAGGATCCCCGAACCGGCGCCCGTCGCACGGGCCCTCGCCGCCACCCTCGGCTACACCGAGCGGATGCGGACCCTGACCAAGCACCTCACCGGCGCCCCCGCCCTGCCCGCCGGACTGACCGTGCGCCCGATCGAGGCCGAAGCGCTCCCGGGCTGGCTCGACGGGGGAGCGGAGCGCTTCGCCCTGGCACTCGTGGCCTCCGGTCTCACCGAGGAGCAGGCCCGCGCCAAGTCCGGCGGCGGCCGGCCGACCCTGCTCCCGCAGGGCGTCGAGACTCCGGGCGCCGTCCTGCGCAGCCTCTACGGGGCCGACGGCGGCCCGGAGCCGTACGGCTCGATCTGGGTGGCCCTCCACCTGCGGGACCTGCCGGACGGCGAACCGCTCGCCTGGGTGATGGTGGTCGAGGTGTCCCCGGCCCACCGGGGCCGGGGACACGGCCGAACCCTGATGCTGCTCGCCGAGCGGGAGTGCCTCGCCGCCGGGGTGCGCAACCTCGGACTCAACGTCTTCGCCGACAACGAGGTCGCGGTCCAGCTCTACCACTCGCTCGGCTACCGCATCACCGAACGCCTCTACGGCAAAGCACTCTGACGTGCCGTCAGGAAGCGCGCGCCGCCTCGATGACGGCCACGATCCGCTCCCGCAGCCCGTCCTGGCTCTGCCCGCCGTCCAAGCGCTCGCCGCCGATCACGTACGTCGGCGTGCCCGTGACCCCGATCGCCTTCCCCTCGGCCTGGTCGGCGTCGACGATCAGCATGTGCCGACCGTCGACCAGCGCGGTGTCGACCTCCTCGACGTCCGCCCCGACCTCGCGGGCGACGTCCAGCAGCACCTGCTGCCCCCGCGCGTCCAGCTCCTCGACCCGGGCCAGCAGCGCCTCCACGAACGGCCAGCCCAGCCCCTGGGCGAACGCCTCCTCGGCCGCCTCGGCGGCCGCGTAGGCGTGCTTGTGCTTCTCCAACGGGAAGTGCCGCAGCTCCACGGGCAGCGCGTCGCCGTACTGCGCGCGCAGCGCCCGTACGTCGTCCAGCGCGGTACGGCAGTCCGGGCACTGGAGGTCGCACCAGAACTCAAGGCGGGGGAGGGAACCATCGATCATTCCCTCAGTGTTCCACTAGTGGGCGCCCGCCCCGGCCGGCGGTGCGCCCGAGGGCGGACCGACAGGGAGGCACCGATGACCACGACGATCGGACGCGAAGGGGTGGCCCCGTGCTGAGCGCGGCGATCAGCTTCATGCTCACGGCGGGCGGCGTGGCCGTCGCGGGCCTGCAGGCCTACAAGCGGCGCTTCCTGTCGGCGACCCGCTGGTTCGCGGTCGCCCTGGTGCCCGCCGGGCTCTACCTGACCGGCCTCTTCCCGCTGGCGAGCACGATCGGCCGGGCGTTCACCGACTGGGCGGCGAAGCTGGTCCTCGACCCCCGGGTGTGGACCGGAATCGTGTTGCTCGCCGTCTCCGCGGCCTTGCTGGTCACCACCCGCTGGGTGGGCCGCCGCGGCGCCGTCGAGGCCCCGCCGGAGCGCCCCGCGGCCGCCGGACCGGCGTCCGAGCGCCCGGCGGTGGCACCGGCGCCCAAGGCGCCGAAGAAGCAGGCCGGGGGCAAGCGTGACGACGGTCTCGGCGACTTCGCCGACATCGAGGAGATCCTCCGCAAGCGCGGGATCTGACCGCGGGGTCCGAACGCGACGCCGCCGCGGAACACGGCCCCGAGGAGCGGGGAGTCCCGCCGGCCCGCCGGTCAGGACGAGGGGACGGCCTCCGCCGAGCGCTGCCGCGCCCGGTACGCGGCGACGTGCAGCCGGTTGCCGCAGGTGCGGCTGTCGCAGTAGCGCCGGGAGCGGTTCCGGGAGAGGTCCACGAAGACCCGCGCGCAGTCCGGCGCCTCGCACCGGCGCAGCCGCTCGCGCTCGCCGGCCATGAGGATGAAGGCCAGCGCCATGCCCAGCTCGGCCGCCAGGTGGTCGCCGAGTGCGGCGTGCGGCGCGAAGTAGTGGATGTGCCAGTCGTGGCCGTCGTGGTCGGTCAGCCGGGGCGTCGTCCCGGCGGCCGCGACGATCGCGTTGACCAGTTCGGCGGCCTCCGCGGTGGACTCCGTCCCGAACACCTCGCGCAGCCGGGTGCGCAGCTCGTGCACCCGGCGCAGGTCGTCCTCGGTCAGCGAGTCGATCTCGCTGATCTCCTGGCCGACCACGAAGGCGTCGAGCGCGGCGACGTCCGGCAGCCGCTCGGCGCCGCACACCTCGGGTGCGGTGTTGAGCAACTCCACGAGGATGCTCAGCGCGCACTCGGTGTCATGGGTGATCAGCACGTTGGGGGCTCCTCGCGCAGGGGGACTCCGATACCCCGCGTCCACGGTTACCCCAGACCATACCGGGCCTTGTGCCAGAAGGGCGGCGCCTTCTTTCGAATGCGCGTACGGATCCCGTCAGAGTGTCCGAAACCGGGCACCGCCCGCCGGCCCGGACCCCGGGTGGGCGTTCGAAGCCCGTGCTCGCGTACGACCGTGGAAAGACGCAGGCGCCCGGCATCGAGGCACGGGCCACCAACAGCCCCGCCAACCGCTCCGCACGCGCATCCAACTCCGCATAGGAGAGCGATACTTCGCCGGAAACC
>NZ_JBEORY010000057.1:0-63726 GCF_040302665.1 Kitasatospora sp. NPDC097691
GTACTGCAGGGGGGACCCTGTGGGAGAGTAGGACGCCGCCGAACAATCATTGTGAAGAACCCCCATCCGGATTCCGGATGGGGGTTCTTCGCGTTCCCGGACCAGTGAGGGGCCGTTCGGGGAGGCGCCCCCAAAAAATCTTGGCCGGCGGTGTCGAGAAGCCGTGGTCTGCTCCGTCCCCGGGGTGAATGCGGCCCACAATGGGTGGCACCAGCACCGAGGGAGAAGCACGATGGCCAAGTACCTGCTGCTCAAGCACTACCGAGGCGCCCCGGACGCGGTGAACTGCGTGCCGATGGACCAGTGGACGCCGGAGGAGATCTCCGCGCACATCCGGTACATGCAGGACTTCGCGGTCCGGCTGGAGAAGACCGGCGAGTTCGTCGACGGCCAGGCACTCGCCCCCGAGGGGACGTGGGTGCGGTACGACGGTGAGGGCCGCCCGCCGGTCACCGACGGCCCGTTCGCGGAGACCAAGGACCTCATCGCCGGCTGGATGGTGATCGACGTCGACAGTTACGAGCGCGCCGTCGAACTGGCCGGGGAGCTGTCGGCGGCGCCGGGGGCGGGCGGCAAGCCGATCCACGAGTGGCTGGAGCTGCGTCCGTTCCTGGCCGCGCCGCCGACCATCACGGAGTGACCTTCCCGATGAACGAGGCCCTGCTCCGGAGCCTCACGCCGAGCGTGCTCGGGATCCTCGTCCGCCGCGGAGCCGACTTCGCGGCGGCCGAGGACGCGGTTCAGGAAGCGCTGGTCGAGGCGGTCCGCGTCTGGCCGGGTGAGCAGCCCCGCGACCCCAAGGGCTGGCTGGTCACCGTGGCCTGGCGCAAGTTCCTCGACGTTGCGCGGTCGGACACCGCCCGCCGCCGGCGTGAGGACCTGGTCGACCAGGAGCCGGCTCCGGGGCCGGCGGCCGAAGAGGACGACACGCTCCGGCTCTACTTCCTGTGCGCCCACCCGTCGTTGACGCCGTCCTCGGCGGTGGCGCTCACCCTGCGGGCCGTGGGAGGTCTGACCACCCGCCAGATCGCGCAGGCCTATCTGGTGCCGGAGGCGACCATGGCCCAGCGCATCAGCCGGGCCAAGCGCACCGTCTCCGGCGTGCGGTTCGACCAGCCGGGTGACCTCTCCACCGTGCTGCGAGTGCTGTACCTGGTGTTCAACGAGGGGTACTCCGGGGACGTCGACCTCGCCGCCGAGGCCATCCGGCTCACCCGGCAGCTCGCGGCCGCGATCGACCACCCCGAGGTGGCCGGACTGCTGGCCCTGATGCTGCTGCACCACGCCCGACGGGCCGGCCGCACCGCGTCCGACGGCAGCCTGGTGCCGCTGGCCGAGCAGGACCGCAGCAGGTGGGACACCGGGTCGATCGCCGAGGGCGTCGGGATCCTGCAGGGCGCCCTCGCCCGCGACCGGTTGGGCGAGTTCCAGGCCCAGGCCGCCGTGGCCGCGCTGCACGCCGACGCGCCCACGGCCGAGGAGACGGACTGGGTGCAGATCGTCGAGTGGTACGACGAGCTCGTGCGCCTGACGGGCAGTCCGGTCGCCCGGCTCAACCGTGCGGTGGCGGTCGGCGAGGCGGACGGGCCGCGGGCCGGGCTGGCGGCGCTCGCGGAGCTGGACGACTCGCTGCCCCGCCACACGGCGGTGGCGGCGTACCTCCACGAGCGCGACGGCGACCCGGGGACGGCGGCACGGCTGTACGTCGAGGCGGCGCAGAAGGCGTCCAACCTCGCCGAGCGCGACTACCTGACGCGTCAGGCGGCCCGGCTCAACGCCGGGTTGAACGCCCGTCGGCCACGCTGAGGGGGGCGCGCTGCCCGAACGGGTCAGAGGCGGCCGGCCGCCTTCAGCGCCAGGTAGGTGTCGGCCAGGGCCGGGGCGATCTGCGTGGGCGGGGCGTCGAGGACGGTGACGCCGTGGCGGGTGAGACGGTCGGCGGTGGTGCGGCGGTCGGCGCGGGTCTGCTCGGCGGCCGCCGCGCCGTAGACCGCCTCGACGGTGCCGCGGCCGGCGGCGAGGACGTCCAGCTGCGGGTCGGCGACGGAGGCGAGGACGACCTCGTGACGCTTGGTGAGCAGCGGCAGCAGCGGGCGCAGGCCGTCCTCGACCGGCGCCGCGTCGAGGCCGGTGAGCAGGACGATCAGCGAGCGCTGCGGCGCCATCTTGAGGGCGGTGGAGACCAGCGAGCGCATGTCGGTCTCGTGCAGCGCGGGCTCCAGGCCGGCCATCGCGTTGGTGAAGGCGGGCAGCACCTCGTGGGCCGAGCAGCCGGCCACGGAGACGCGCTTGACGGCGTCGTGGGCGAGCAGGTCGACGCGGTCCCCGGCGCGGGTGGCGAGGGCGGTGAGCAGCAGGGCCGCGTCGAGGGTGGCGTCCAGTCGGGGGGCGTCGCCGACACGGCCGGCCGAGGTGCGGCCGGTGTCGAGGACGACGAGGATGTGCCGGTCGCGTTCGGGGCGCCAGGTGCGGACGGCGACGGTGTTGCGGCGGGCGCTGGCGCGCCAGTCGATGGAGCGGACGTCGTCGCCGGGCAGGTACTCGCGCAGGGAGTCGAACTCGGTGCCCTGGCCGCGGGTCAACACCGAGGTGCGGCCGTCGAGTTCGCGCAGGCGGGCGAGCCGGGAGGGCAGGTGCTTGCGGCTGGCGAACGGGGGGAGCGCGCGGACCGTCCAGGGGACCAGGTGGGAGCCCTGGCGGGCGGCGAGGCCGAGCGGGCCGAACGAGCGGACCGTCACCCGGTGGGCGTGGTGGTCGCCGCGGCGGGTCGGGCCGAGCACGGTGACGGTCCGGCGCCGTTCGCCGCTCGGGACGGTCAGGGTGTGCCGGGAGGCGGTCTCGGCGGTGCCGGGGCGCCAGGAGGACGGGGCCCAGGCGTCCCGGACCAGGGCGCGGAGGGGACGCCCGGAGGGGTTGGTGACGGTCAGTTCGACCGACGCCGGCTCGCCGAGCCGGACGGTGGTGTCGCCGCCCCGCTCGAACCGCAGGCCGCGGACGGGCGCGGCGAGCACCAGGTCGACCGCGGCGGCGAGCAGGACCACGCCGGTGACCAGCCAGATCCCGGACGTCGACGGCAGCAGCAGGCCCACGACGAGCGCGCCGAGCGCGGCGAGCAGGGCGGTTCGCCCGGTGAGGGCCATGCGGTGCGCTCCTTCGGAGACCCGTCGCCCCGGGCCCCGCGGCGGGACGACGGGCGGCGGGGCGCGGTCGGTGGATCAGGCGGATCGGTCGGGATCAGGCGGATCGGTCGTGTCAGGCGGATCAGGCGGATCAGGTGACCGGTCGGATCAGCGGGGTGCGGGCGTCTGGGCGAGGACCGCCTGGATGACGGAGTCCGCGGTGACGCCCTCCATCTCGGCCTCGGCGCGCAGTGCCACCCGGTGCCGCAGGGTGGGCAGGGCGAGCGCCTTGACGTCGTCCGGGGTGACGTAGTCGCGGCCTGCCAGCCAGGCCCAGGCCCGCGAGGCCGCGAGCAGGGCGGTGGCGCCGCGCGGGGAGACGCCGATGGACAGCGACGGGGACTGCCGGGTGGCCCGGCAGAGGTCGACGATGTAGGCGAGGACCTCGGGGGACACGGTCAGCTTGGCGATCTGCGCGCGGGCGGCGGCGAGGTGCTCGGGCCCGGCGACCGGGCGGACGCCGGCGGCGGCGAGGTCGCGGGGGTCGAAGCCGGCGGCGTGCCGGGCGAGGACCTGGAACTCCTGGTCGCGGTCGGGCAGCGGCAGGATCAGCTTGAGAAGGAAACGGTCCAGCTGGGCCTCGGGCAGCGGGTAGGTGCCCTCGTACTCGACCGGGTTCTGGGTCGCGGCGACCAGGAACGGGACGGGCAGGGCGCGCGGTTCGCCGTCGACCGTGACCTGGTGCTCCTCCATGGCCTCCAGCAGGGCGGCCTGGGTCTTCGGCGGGGTGCGGTTGATCTCGTCGGCGAGCAGCAGGTTGGTGAAGACCGGGCCGGGCTGGAAGGAGAACTCGGCGGTGCGCGCGTCGTAGACGAGCGAGCCGGTGACGTCGCCGGGCATCAGGTCGGGGGTGAACTGGATGCGCTTGGTCTCCAGGCTGAGCGCGGTGGAGAGGGTGCGGATCAGCAGGGTCTTGGCGACGCCGGGGACGCCCTCCAGCAGCACGTGGCCGCCGCAGAGGAGCGCGACCACCAGCCCGGTGACGGCGGCGTCCTGGCCGACCACGGCCTTGCCGATCTCTGCGCGCAGGGCGGTCAGTGCCGCCCGTGGGTCGGTGCTGCCGGGGGTAGCGGTCGCCGTGCCGGGAACGGTGCGGAGCTGGGCGGTTGCCTGGTCGGTCACGGGTTCCGTACCTGCCTTTCGAGGGTGTCGAGGTCGTCGGCGAGCCGCAGCAGTGCGGCGTCGTCGGTCGGGGGCGGGCCGTACAGCAGGCCCCGGACGTCCCCGGCGGGCCGGTCGGGGAGCCGGTCGGCCACGGCCGCGCAGAGTGCTTCGGGGTCGGGCACGCCGGCCCGGAGCGGGACGCCCAGGGCCGGGGCGAGGCGGTGGGCGGCGGCACGGCGCAGGGCCTCGGCGGCGCGGCCGTGGGCCTTGGCGCGGCGGTAGAGGCGGGCACGGCCCTCGGTGGTCTCGGAGGCGCGGACCACCACGGGCAGGTCCTCGCTGACCACCGGCCCGAGCCGTCGGCCGCGCCAGAGGGCGGCGAGCCCGGCGGCGACGACGAGCTGGTAGTAGGCCCAGTGCCAGCCGCTCGGGATGTAGTCCTCGAAGCTCTTGATGCCGTTGTCCTCGGCGAGCGGGGCGGAGTAGTCCGGCAGGTGCCAGGTCAGGCGGGGCTGCGAGCCGAGCAGGCCGAGCGCCAGGGCGGCGTCGCCGTCCGTGGCGAGCTGCCCGTTCTGCAGGAAGGCGCCGCTGCCGAGCACGATGACGTCGCCGCCGTCGTCGTTCCGGGTGCCGACCAGCGGGTAGCCGTGGCCGCGCGGGTAGCAGCCCTCGCCGCGGCTGCCGCTGGTGTAGAGCATGCCGCCCAGGTGGGCGCTGCCGGCCCGGGCGGCCTCGATGAGCGCGCACTCCGCGTCGGTGCTGCGGACGGAGGCGTACGGCAGGCCGCCGTCCTCCTCGGACAGCCGGATGCCGGGGGCTAGCGCGGTGAGGGCGCCCGGGCCCGGGGCGATCAGGACCAGCCGCCGGTGCCGGGCGGCCGCGACGGCGCGCAGCTGGGCGGGGGAGAGCAGGTCGGGCTCGGGCAGGACGAGGGTGTCGGGGCCGGCCGGGCTGCCGGTCGGGTCGGCGGTGAACTCGGCCTTGAGGCCCTGGCGTTCGAGGAGTGCGACGACGGCGTGGGCACCGTCGTCGTCGTACGAGCGCGGGTCGAGCCGTGGGTAGAGGTGGTCCCGGCCGAGGGAGGTCACGAGGAGGGCGCCGATCAGCAGGGCGCCGAGGAAGGCCAGGTACCAGCGGGCGCGGCGCCACAGGCCGCGCCCGGTGGGGGCGAGGCTGGTCGGGGCGGTGCCGGGGGGCGTCTCGGAGACCGGCGGCGCGGCTTCGGTGGCGGTCATGCCGTTCCTCCCGGGGCCCGGGCCGGCGCGGGGGCCGGGACGGCCGCCGAGCCCGGTACGAGGACGGGACGGGAGCGCTCCAGCGTCCGGTCCAGCTCGTGCAGCAGTCGGTACGCGGCCTGGTCGGCGGTGCGCTCGCCGTACGCGATGTCGTCGAAGGTCCGGGCGGCCGCGGCCAGTGCGGCGGCGTGCTCGGGCAGCGCCCGGCCGGCCTCGGCGGCGGCCTCGTCGGCGGTGCGGCCGGGGCGGGTGTCGAGCAGGGTCCGCTCCTCCAGGCTCCGGACCAGGGCACGCATCTGCTCGCGGACGGCCTCGACCCAGCGCCCGGCGGCGGCGTGCTCGGCGGCGTCCGCCCGGTACTGCGCGGCGCTGCGCGGGCCCTCGACGCCGTACACGTCCCCGATGGTGCGGGCGGCGCGTCGGGGCGCGCCGAGGCGCCACCACAGTGCGGCGCCGATCAGCACCGCGACGATCAGGAAGAGCACCAGGCCGGTGGTGCCGTCGGTGCCGTCGCCGGAGATGCTGCCGAGCGCGCCGGAGATGTGGTCCCAGAACCAGTCCGTTACCCGTTGCAGGATCGACGGGTCGTGCTTGTGGTACTCGGCGTCGAGCAGCTCGTCCCGGGCGGCGTCGCGCGCGGGATCGCGCGGGACGGTGACCGGGGCGCCGCCCGCGGCGAGGAGCCTGTCCCCCCAGGTAGGCATCCGGTTCAGCGCCCCGCCGGGGTCTGGTCGGCCCGCTCGCCCCAGCCGGTGCCGCCGTACTCGGGGAGGCCGGCGGCGCGGGCGAGCTCGATGTCCAGGGCCTCGCGGCGGATCCGCTGGTCGACGTAGAGCAGTACGCCGACGGCGGCCATGAAGGGGGTGGTGAGGGTGCCGGCGATGATCCCGGCGACCGCCATGAGGGCCACCATCGCGGCGCCCTGCTGGGCGGCGCCGGTCAGGCCCCGGCTGTCGAGGCTGTCGAAGCCCAGCACCACGCCGAGGAAGCGGAACGGGACGGCGATGACCACCGCGACGACCATCGACAGCAGCTTGCTGACCAGGGTGATGCCGAACACCCGCCACCAGGCGCCGCGGACCAGGCGTCGCGAGCGGGACAGCGCGGTGGTCACGCCCTGCTTCTCCAGCATCAGCGCGGGGGCGGCGAGGCTGTAGCGGATCCACAGCCAGGCGGCCACCGGCAGGGCCAGCAGGCCGACGAGGGCCAGCAGCACGACGGTTCCGGGCTCAGTGGCGCCGGAGGTGATGTAGCCGACGTACGGCGCGAAGCCGAGCAGGGCCACACCGAAACCCATCAGGGCGGTGAGCAGGGTGAGCCCGAGCAGCTGCAGGAGCCGCGGCCGGGCGTCGCGCCAGGCCTCGCCGGCCGTCGCGGAGCGGCCGAGTACGGCGCGGCTGACGACGATGGTGAGCAGCGCGGCGGCCAGTACGTCGAGCAGCAGCTGCAGCGGCAGGGCGGCCAGCAGCCGCAGGGTCTGGGTGGCGGCGCCGGTCTTGCCCTTGACCAGCAGGTCGACCACGACGGTCCCGCCCTGGGCGACCACCGCGATGCCGAGTGAGAGCGCGAGTACCGTCCGCCACTGCCGGCGGACGGTGCTGACGGCGCCGTCGAGCAGTTCGCCCATGCCGAGGGGGCGCAGCGGGATGACGCCGGGCTTGGGGCTCTGCGGCGCGCCCCAGCCGTACGGCCGCGGGCTGCCGGGGGGCTGCTGTCCCCACTGCGGACGGCCGTGCTCGCCCGGGTGGGCGTTCCGGCCGGGGGTGGTCTGCGGTGGTGCCGACGGCCCGGGCACGGCGGCGGGCGCGTCGACCGGGGGCCGGACGCCGTCGCGGGGTGGCTCGGACGAGCCGGGCGAGGCCCAGCCCGGAGTGTCGGTCATCACTGCTCCTCGGAGGGGCGTCGTGGGCGCGACTCCGGATGGATCTTCCACCCGCGCGCAGCGCCAATCGTGCCATGGGGTCGGAGCAGGCCCCATGGGGATCCGGTTGCTGATCGGCAACGGGGGCCCGCGGTGGGGCGGGCTGCGGGCCGCGGACGGTTCGGAGGTGCTCCGCCGGGGGCCATTCGCCCGGTATGGCCGGAATTCACCCGGCGCAGGAGTTGGCCGTTCTGGAGCAATGGCACTGCTGTGCGGCAGGTCACAATCCGGTAATGAGAAGATGGACGCATGAAGGGACGCGTCCTCGTCGTTGATGACGACTCCGCACTGGCCGAGATGCTCGGCATCGTGTTGCGTGGTGAGGGTTTTGAGCCGTTTTTCGTCGCCGACGGGGACAAGGCACTAGCCGCGTTCCGGGAGACCAAGCCCGACCTGGTCCTGCTCGACCTGATGCTGCCCGGTCGGGACGGCATCGACGTGTGTCGGCAGATCCGGGCCGAGTCCGGCATTCCGATCGTCATGCTGACCGCGAAGACCGACACGGTCGACGTCGTGGTGGGCCTGGAGTCGGGCGCCGACGACTACGTCACCAAGCCGTTCAAGCCCAAGGAGCTGGTGGCCCGGGTTCGTGCCCGGCTGCGCCGCGCCGAGGAGCCGACGCCCGAGCAGCTGACCATCGGCGACCTGGTGATCGACGTGGCCGGCCACTCGGTGAAGCGGGACGGCCGGGGCATCCCGCTGACTCCGCTGGAGTTCGACCTGCTGGTCGCGCTGGCCCGCAAGCCCTGGCAGGTGTTCACCCGCGAGGTGCTGCTGGAGCAGGTCTGGGGCTACCGCCACGCGGCGGACACCCGCCTGGTCAACGTCCATGTGCAGCGCCTCCGTTCCAAGATCGAGAAGGACCCGGAGCGCCCCGAGATCGTGGTGACCGTCCGCGGCGTCGGCTACAAGGCCGGACCCAGCTGACGTGACGGACCGGGCTGACGAGACCCCGTCGGGTACCGCGACCGACGGGGCCGGGGCCGTGCGCGGGGACGTGCTGAGTTCGACCACCCGCCGCCGCCGCGGCCCTTCCGGCGTGATCGGACTGGTGAAGCGTCAGCTGCGCCGTCCCACCCACCGGGTGACCGCGCTGTACCGGCGGTCGATCCAGCTGCGCGTGGTCGCGGTGTCCCTGCTGGCCTCCATCGCGGTGGTCCTGGTGCTGGGCGTGGTCGTGGTGGCGCAGGTGCGCACCGGCCTGCTCGACACCAAGATGGACGCCGCGCGGGCGCAGGCGAGGATCGGCTTCCAGGTCGAGCAGAAGAAGATCGACGAGGCCAGGGACCAGAAGCTGCGGGGCACCGCCGACCCGACCGTCGACGAGACCGGCACCTGGCTGCTGCGGCAGGTCAACGACCTGGCCGGGAGCGGGCAGACGGTCTACTCGGTGATCGCGATGGCGCCCGGCACCGGCGCCGTCGTCCCGGACAGCGGGGGCTTCGCGCCGCGCTACTCGGGCGACATCCAGCCCAGCAGCATCCCGGACACCCTGCGGGCCAAGCTCATGTCCGAGCCCGGCCAGATGTTCGACCAGCCGACCCGGATCCACCGGGCGCCCGAGAGCAGCGTGAAGTCCGAGCCCGGGCTGGCCCTCGGCATGCAGTTCGTCGGCCCGGCCGGGAACAGCTACCAGATGTTCTACGTGTTCTCCTTCGGCCAGGAGACCGACACCCTCAACCTGGTCACCGGCACCCTGGCGACCGCCGGCGTGTTCGTGGTGATCCTCATGGGCGGCATCGCCTGGGTCGTGGTGCGCCAGGTGGTCACCCCGGTCCGGATGGCCGCCGGGATCTCCGAGCGGCTCGCCGACGGGCACCTGGAAGAGCGGATGAAGGTGACCGGGACGGACGACATCGCCCGCCTCGGGGAGTCGTTCAACCGGATGGCCAACGCCCTGCAGGCACAGATCCGCCAGCTGGAGGAGCTGTCCCGGGTGCAGCGGCGGTTCGTCTCGGACGTCTCGCACGAGCTGCGCACCCCGTTGACCACGGTGCGGATGGCCGCCGACCTCATCTACGACAGCCGCGAGGACCTGGACCCGATGGCGGCCCGCTCCGCGGAGCTGCTGCAGGGCCAGCTGGACCGCTTCGAGTCGCTGCTCGCCGACCTGCTGGAGATCAGCCGCTTCGACGCCGGCGCCGCCATCCTGGACGCCGAGCCGGTCGACCTGCGGGAGATCGTCGGTCGGGTGGTGGAGGCCGCCGAGCCGCTGGCCGAGGCCAAGGGCAGCGCGGTGGTGATCCGCGGCGACGGCGAGCCGGTGCTGGCCGAGGTGGACTCCCGCCGCATCGAGCGCATCCTGCGCAACCTGGTGGTCAACGCGCTGGAGCACGGCGAGGGCCGCGACGTGGTGGTCCGGCTGGGCTCCGCGGACGGCGCGGTCGCGGTCGGCGTGCGCGACTACGGCATCGGCCTCAAGCCGGGCGAGGCGTCCCGGGTGTTCCACCGCTTCTGGCGGGCCGACCCGTCCCGGGTGCGGACCACCGGCGGCACCGGCCTCGGCCTGTCCATCGCGGTCGAGGACGCCCACCTGCACGGCGGCTGGCTCCAGGCCTGGGGCGAGCCCGGCGGCGGGTCGCACTTCCGGCTCACCCTGCCGCGCACCCGCGGCGGCGAGATCTCCCGGGCGCCGTTCCGCCTCGAACCGGAGGACTCCCGCAACAACCGGGGCCTGGGCACGTACGGCATGCCGTACCGGCGGGCGATCAGCCCGGTCGGTTCGACGGCGATGACCGTCGCCGAGGAGCCCGCGGAGGCGCCGGACGTCAGCGGACCCGGGTTCGGCAGCGGGCTCGGCGGGGTGCTGAACATCGGCCCCGGCCTCGGCCGGAGCCGAATGCCCGAGGGGCCGCGCTCGGACCCCTCGGACGTGCGGACGGCGGGAGCGGGTTACGGGGCGACCGGCGCCCAGGTCATGGTGGACCCGACGCCCGGACGGCCGTCGGTGGCACAGCGGACGGCGGAGCCGGACGTGACGGGTGGGACGGACGTGGAGGGGTCGCAGCGTGCGAGGGACGAGCAAGAGGACTGAGCCGCGGCTCCTCGCGGTGGCCGGCGCGCTGCTCGCCCTGACGGCGAGTGGCTGCGCCGCCATGCCCGACTCCGGTGGCATCACCAAGGTGGAGCTGAACCAGGGCTCGGCGGACAAGAACCTGCAGGCCAGGGTCTACCCGGTGGCGCCCGGCAAGGGCGCCAAGCCGCGCGAGCTGCTGACCGGGTTCCTGGACGCGGTGACCGCCGACGAGGGGTACGAGACCGCACGCAAGTACCTCACCGAGAGCGCCGCCGCGGCCTGGAAGCCGGAGGCCGGGATCCGGGTGCTCTCGTCCACGACCATCCCCGGTGGTCAGGACGTCATCGACACCGACTCCCAGGCCACGGTGACGGTGAGCGGGCAGCTGGTCGCCAGCGTCGACGAGAGGCACTCGTACCTGCAGGTGGCCGGGCAGAACAACAACGTCTCGTCCGACTTCACCTTCGTCCGGGAGAAGGACGGCGAGTGGCGGATCGACAAGCTGCCGCCCGGCGTGATCATGAACGAGACCAACTTCCGGAACAGCTTCCGGCAGGTCGAGCGGTTCTTCTACACCGCCCCGGACCCGTCCGCGGTGGCCTCCGGCAACGTCGGCCAGGAGGTGCTGGTCGCCGACCCGATCTACCTGCGGCGCCGAATAGACCCGCTGACCACGGCCGCCCAGGCGCTGGCCGGCGGGCCCTCGACCTGGCTCTCGCCGGTGGTCCGGACGGCCTTCCCGAACGGCGCCAAGGTCGACCGGGTGACCATCGACGACAGCCGGGTCGCCCACGTGCAGCTCGGCGCGGCGGACGTCGGCGAGCCGATGGCCTGCCGGCGGATGGCGACCCAGCTCTTCTACACCCTCGCCGACCAGGGCAAGGGCCAGGTCGAGCGGCTGGAACTGAAGGGGCAGCGCGGCTCCTGCACCGCCAGCCGCACCGACGTGCCGGCCACCGGCCCCGGCGCCCTGGCCGGGCCGACGCCCACGACGCAGTACTACCAGCGTGCCGACGGCGCCCTGGTGGCGACCGACGAGGGCCGCCCCGGGGACCCGGTCCACGGCGTCCTCGGCCGGCCGCAGTCGAACACCAAGCCGGCGATCGGCGCCATCGCGGTCGGCCGGGGCGGCTCCCAGGCCGCCGCGATCAGCGAGGACGGCCACCAGGTCTACTCGGTGCCGCTGACGGACGCCGCGGTGGGCCTGGGCGATCCGGTGCTCTCCTCGCAGGCGAAGCCCGGCGACAAGGAGGACGGTTTCGCGTCGCCCAGCTGGGACGGCCGCGGTGACCTCTGGGTGGTGGACCGCAACCAGCAGGGGCAGCGGGTGGTGATGGTGCGCGGCAACAAGGCGTACACCGTTCCGGTCGAGGGCCTGACCGGGCAGACCGTGCAGTCGCTGAAGATCTCCTCGGACGGTGTCCGGGTGGCCCTGGTGGTCAAGACCCCGGGCGTGGCCATCCGCTCGCTGATGTTCGGCCTGGTGGTGCACGGCGGCACCCCGCAGGCACCGACGGTGAAGATCACCGGGCTGCGCCGGGCGGCCCCCACGCTCACCGACGTCGCCTCGGTGTCCTGGGCGGAGACCGACCAGCTGCTGGTGCTGGGCAAGGAGGCCGACCGGACCCAGCAGCTGTACTTCATCAGCACCGACGGGTCGCAGAGCACGGACACCCAGCTGCAGAGCGCCGAGAGCATGATGACCGTCGCGGCCTCGGAGTCCCGGGGGGACCGCCTGACCCAGGCACCGCCGGTGCTCGCGATGGCGGAGGTCAAGCAGGCGGACGGCAAGCCGAGCGAGCTCAAGGCCTACCGCCTGGTCAACAACCAGTGGCGGGAGGCCCCGCTGATCGACAAGCCGAAGTCCTTCTTCTACGCGGGCTGACACCGCGTCCGGGCGGGCCGACGCACCGTCCGGGCCGGTCCGGGGCGCCGCCGGTACGGGCTGACGCGTCGTCGGCGACGCAGGTCGGCCCGCCGGTCACCCCGCCGGGTGCAGCTCGGTGGCCGCGACCGTGGCGGCGGCCCAGGCCGGCAGGCCGGCGTCGGCCAGTGCCCGGGCGGCCTCGGCGAGGCTGGCCCCGGTGGTCACCAGGTCGTCCACCAGGACGGGGTGACGCCCTGCCAGGCCCGCCCTCGCCCGCGGCAGCACGGTGAGTGCGCCGTGCAGGTTGCGGCGGCGCTCCGCCGCGTTCAGCCCGGTCTGGTCGGCGACCGGTCGGGCGTGACGCAGCATCGACGCCGCCCGGGCGTCCAGGCCTGCCCGGCGCAGCGAGCGGGCGGCGGCCCCGGCCAGCCGCAGCGTCGGGTCGTGGCCGCGGGCGCGGACGGCCGCGCGGGCCGAGGGCATCGGCACCAGCAGCAGCGGCGCGGCACCGGCCCGCGCCCCCAGGGCGGAGCGCACCGCCCGTCCGAGGGCCTCGCCGAGCGGGCCGACCAGCCGCAGCGCGCCCCGCTCCTTGTGTGCGAGCAGCAACTGCCGGACCGGGTCGGTGTACGGGGCGGCGGCGTGCGCCCAGGGCAGCAGGGTGGGGCCGGGCCGCGCGCCGGCGAGGACCCGCCGGCAGGCCGGGCAGAGCTGGGTGCGTTCGGTGCCGCAGCCGGCGCAGTTCGCGGGAAGCAGGACGTCCAGCAGCCCGGCCAGTGCGTGGCCGAACGGTCCGTGTCCGGACGGTGGACGGGTGGGGGAGGGGGGCGGCGGCACGGCTGCTCCTGGCGGCGGCGGGCACGGGGAGTGAGCAAAGGATGCGCCGTATGGGGGTCGTTGTCCAGGTATTTACCCATACTTCACTCTCGGGAGGGTAGACAGGGTGCAACAGCTTGACCGCCCGATCGCAGTATCGGGTCATACCCCCCTTCCCGCCCGGGGAGGCGAAAACCCCGTGTGAGGTGTTCGATAAGGCACCAGGGGGGTTTCAACCGTCCCTGGTGGGGAGGAAGTGAGGTGAGGGCCAGTCGTTTCCCGCCGCTGGCGGCGGGGGGCGGGGGGCCGGCAGTGGACGGGCTGGTCCAGCTGGGTCTCAGCCCGATCCGGTAGCACCCGGATCGGCGTCAGCACGAGGGATCGGAGTTCTGCGTGGACATCGTCGTCAAGGGCCGCAAGACCGAGGTGCCCAAGAGGTTCCGCGAGCACGTGGCCGAGAAGCTGGAGAAGGTCCAGAAGTTCGACGGCAAGGTGATCAGCCTCGACGTCGAGGTGTCCAAGGAGCACAACCCGCGGCAGGCCGACCGGTCGGAGCGGGTGGAGATCACCCTCCGTACCCGTGGGCCGGTGATCCGGGCCGAAGCCGCCGCCGGCGACCCGTACGCGGCGCTCGACCTGGCTTCGGCGAAGCTCGACGCGCAGCTGCGCAAGTCCGCAGACCGGCGCCGGGTGCACAAGGGCGGCGCGAACGGCCGCACCCCCATCAGCGTCGCCGAGGCGACCGCGGCCCTGGCCGCGCTGCCGGAGCCGTCGCTGGAGGGCGGCACGAACGGCGCCGTCCGCAAGACCATGATGGGATCCCTGGAAGTGGAGGGCGAAGGCCCGCTGGTGGTCCGGGAGAAGACGCACCCGGCCGCCCCCATGGCGCTGGACCAGGCGCTCTACGAGATGGAGCTGGTCGGCCACGACTTCTACCTCTTTGTGGAGAAGGACAGCGGCCTGCCCAGCGTCGTCTACCGCCGGCACGGCTACAACTACGGTGTCATCCACCTGCAGACCGATCTGCAGGCCGGGCCGGGCAGTGGCGCGGGAGGCGCGATCGGCGGGGCCGACGACGAGGACTGACCGTCCGAGCAGCGATGGAGGGGTGACCCCGGTGGCCGCGGCCGCCGGGGTCACCGGCGTTCGGGGGCCGGGTGGTTCGACCGCGGTCGGGTTCCGGGCGCGGGGTCACCCGATGCGAGGGAATCGGCACCGGAGGGTGACCGTGGCGGCGGCCGGGCGTGGAATGATTGGCGCACGACGACCCGCGAAGGGGGAGGAGCGGATGGGGGATCACTTCGGGCTGGGGCCCGCGGCTGGGCCCGGACTGCCGTTGGGGCCGGAGGAGGAGCCTGCGTACGCGCCGCACCGGGGTGAGCCGATCCGTGTGCTGGTGGTGGACGACCACGCGCTGTTCCGGCGGGGATTGGAGATCGTCCTGGCGGAGGAGCCGGACATCAAGGTCGTCGGCGAGGCGGGGGACGGTGCCGAGGCCGTGCTGAAGGCCGCCGACCTGCTGCCCGACATCATCCTGATGGACGTCCGGATGCCGCGCCGCAGCGGGATCGAGGCCTGCACGGCGATCAAGGACGTGGCGCCCAGCACCAAGATCATCATGCTGACGATAAGCGACGAGGAGGCCGACCTCTACGAGGCGATCAAGGCGGGTGCCACCGGCTACCTGCTGAAGGAGATCTCCACCGACGAGGTCGCCACCGCGATCCGCGCGGTCGCCGACGGGCAGTCGCAGATCAGCCCGTCGATGGCCTCCAAGCTGCTCACCGAGTTCAAGTCGATGATCCAGCGCCGCTCCGACGACCGGGACCTGGTGCCCGCACCCCGGCTCACCGACCGGGAGTTGGAGGTGCTCAAGCTGGTGGCGACCGGGATGAACAACCGGGAGATCGCCAAGGAGCTGTTCATCAGCGAGAACACCGTGAAGAACCACGTGCGCAACATCCTGGAGAAGCTCCAACTGCACTCCAGGATGGAGGCCGTGGTGTACGCGATGCGGGAGAAGATCCTCGAAATAGGGTGAGCCGGGCCGGGCGGGCTCACCCGCCCGCCGGCCGCTCCTTCGCGGCGGGGCTCAGGCGTCCGCCAGCAGCTTCTCCAGGGCCGGGCGCAGGCGCTCGTCGTGCAGCGCCTCGACCCGTACGGTGTCGCAGCCGACCCAGGCCGCCGCCTCGCGCAGGGCCGCCGCCAGCGGTTCGAGGTGTCGGGCGCCGCCCCGGTCGTCGGCCAGCGAGAGCTGTCGGGCGATCAGGGTGCGGCCCTCGCGGGCCGGGTCGACCCGGCCGACCAGCCGGCCGCCGGTCAGCAGCGGCATCGCGAAGTAGCCGTGCACCCGCTTGTGCTTGGGGGTGTAGGCCTCCAGCCGGTGCGACATTCCGAAGATCCGCTCGGTGCGGGCGCGGTCCCAGATCAGCGAGTCGAACGGCGAGAGCAGCGTGGTGCGGTGGCGTCCGCGCGGGGTGCCGGCCAGGGCGGCCGGGTCGGCCCAGGCCGGGGCCGGGGTGCCGTCCGGGCCCCAGCCGGCCACCTCGACCGGGACGAGCCCGCAGTCGGCGAGCACCGGGTCCAACTCCTCGGCACGCAGCCGGTGGTAGTCCAGCAGGTCGGCCCGGGTGGCCACGCCGAGCGCGGCGCCGGCCTGCGCGACCAGGGTGCGCACGCACTCCTCGTCCGACCGCTCCTGCCCGAACAGCGCGGCCGGGATGGCCTGTTCGGCCAGCGCGTAGACGCGCTTCCAGCTCCGGCGCTCGGTGCAGACCACGTCGCCGAAGGCCAGCGCCCGCTCGACCGCGATCTTGGTGTCGGACCAGTCCCACCACTCGGCGGTCTTCTTGGCACCGCCCAACTCGGTGGAGGTCAACGGCCCCTCGGCGCGCAGCCGGTCGAGCACCAGCCGGTAGGCCTCGGGCGTGACCTGGTGGCCCCAGAGGTGGCCGCGGTCGCGGTAGCGGCGGCGCCGGAAGGCGAACAGCGGCCACTCCTCGACCGGCAGGACGCAGGCCGCGTGCGACCAATACTCGAAGCTCGTGCCGCCGCCCCAGTACGCGGCCTCGACGGCCGGGCGGCCGACCGCGCCGAGACGGGCGTACGGCACCAGCTCGTGCGAGCGGGCGAGCACCGAGATGGTGTCCAGCTGGACGGCGCCCAGGTGCCGCAGTACCCCGCGAACGCCGGCCCGGCGGTCGGGCGCGCCGAGCAGACCCTGGGCCCGCAGGACGATCCGGCGGGCGTCGTCGGCGCTCAGGACGGTGACGGGGGCGCTGTGCGGGGCTGCGGCGGTCATGCCGGCGAGCGTAGCCCCGGGGACTGACAGCGCCCCGGGCGCCGACAGCGGCCCCGGGCCCGCGTCAGTCCAGGTCGGAGGCCAGCAGCGAGGCGACCCAGGCGTCGTGGAAGACGCCGCGCTGCTCGGCGTACGAGCGCAGCGTGCCCTCGAAGCGGTAGCCGACCCGTTCGGCGACGGCGCGGGAGCCCTCGTTGCCGACGTAGGCCTGCCACTCCAGGCGGCGCAGGCCGAGTTCGCGCAGGCCGAAGCGGGAGACCGCGCGGGCGGCCTCGACCGTGTAGCCGCGGCCGCGGAACTCCTTCGTGGCCCACCAGCCGATCTCGGCGCACCCCGGGTCGTTCTCGCGCAGGACGAGGCCCTGGGAGCCGACCAGGGCTCCGGACCCGCGCTCGAACACGCACCAGATCCGGTTCGCGCCCGTCCGCCAGCCGCCGACGGCGAGATCGCGCACGAAGAACTCCGCGTCCTGGCGCCGGTACGGGGAGGGGACGACCGTCCACCGCTGGATCTCCGCGTCCTGGCAGGCGGCGAAGACGGCGTCGATGTCCGATTCCGCCGGGGCGCGCAGGACGAGGCGCTCGGTGGTGAGGGTGACCGGTTCGCTCGGGGGCTCTTCCATGAACGGATTATTTCTCCGGAGCGGAATAGCGGGCATCCGAATAAGGGGCCAACTCCTCGGCCCGTCGACCGATTTGTCCGGGTGGACGGTGCTATCGGGCCATGTGCTCGCGCGGGTGACACGGGAATACCGTGCTGACGCACCTCCCGGGGCATTGGACTCCTCGCATACGATGGCCCGTGCGGTGGGGTGGACCCCCCGTGCAGTCGTCCAGTGCCAATACAGGCAAGGAGCCCGCTCAAGTGTCCGTCTTCGACAAGATCCTGCGCGCAGGCGAAGGCAAGATCCTTCGCAAGCTGCAGCGGATTGCTGCCCAGGTCAACTCCATCGAAGAGGACTTCGTCAACCTCACCGACGCCGAGCTGCGGGCACTGACCGACGAGTACAAGCAGCGGCTCGCGGACGGCGAGAGCCTGGACGACATCCTCCCCGAGGCGTTCGCCACCGTCCGTGAGGCCGCCAAGCGGGTGCTCGGCCAGCGGCACTACGACGTCCAGCTCATGGGTGGCGCGGCGCTGCACCACGGGTACGTCGCCGAGATGCGCACCGGTGAGGGCAAGACCCTCGTCGGCACCCTGCCGGCGTACCTGAACGCGCTGACCGGCAAGGGCGTCCACCTGATCACCGTCAACGACTACCTCGCCGAGCGCGACTCGGAGTGGATGGGCCGGGTGCACCGCTTCCTCGGCCTCGAAGTCGGCGTGATCCTGGGCAACATGACGCCCGCCGAGCGCAAGCGCCAGTACGGGATGGACATCACGTACGGCACGAACAACGAGTTCGGCTTCGACTACCTGCGCGACAACATGGCCTGGTCGAAGGACGAACTCGTCCAGCGCGGCCACAACTTCGCGGTCGTCGACGAGGTCGACTCGATCCTCATCGACGAGGCCCGCACCCCGCTGATCATCTCCGGCCCGGCAGACCAGGCGACCAAGTGGTACGCCGACTTCGCCAAGCTGGTGCAGCGCCTGAAGATCGACCGCGACTACGAGGTCGACGAGAAGAAGCGCACCGTCGGCATCCTGGAGGAGGGCGTCAGCCGGGTCGAGGACTACCTCGGCATCGACAACCTCTACGAGTCGGTGAACACCCCGCTGGTCGGCTTCCTGAACAACGCCATCAAGGCCAAGGAGCTGTACAAGGCGGACAAGGACTACGTCGTCATGAACGGCGAAGTCATGATCGTCGACGAGCACACCGGTCGCATCCTGGCCGGCCGCCGCTACAACGAGGGCATGCACCAGGCGATCGAGGCCAAGGAGGGGGTGGAGGTCCAGAACGAGAACCAGACCCTGGCCACCATCACCCTGCAGAACTTCTTCCGCCTGTACGACAAGCTCGCGGGCATGACCGGTACCGGCACCACCGAGGCCGCCGAGTTCCACCAGATCTACAAGCTCGGCGTGGTGCCGATCCCGACCAACAAGACGCCGCTGCGCATCGACCAGCCCGACCTGATCTACAAGTCGGAGCCGGCCAAGTTCGCCGCCGTCGTCGAGGACATCGCCGAGAAGCACGAGAAGGGCCAGCCGGTGCTGGTCGGCACCGTGTCGGTCGAGAAGTCCGAGTACCTGTCGCAGGAGCTGCGCAAGCGCGGCATCCCGCACGAGGTGCTGAACGCCAAGCACCACGAGCGCGAGGCGCAGATCGTCGCGCAGGCCGGCCGCAAGGGCGCCGTCACCGTCGCCACCAACATGGCCGGCCGCGGTACCGACATCATGCTGGGCGGCAACGCCGACCACCTGGCCGCCGCCGAGCTGGCGCAGCGCGGGCTCACCCCGACGGACACCCCGGACGAGTACGAGGCCGCCTTCCCGGCCGCGCTGGAGAAGGCCAAGGCCTCGGTCAAGGCCGAGCAGGACGAGGTCAAGGAGGCCGGCGGCCTCTACGTCCTCGGCACCGAGCGGCACGAGTCCCGCCGGATCGACAACCAGCTGCGCGGCCGCTCCGGCCGTCAGGGCGACCCGGGCGAGTCCCGCTTCTACCTGTCGCTGGGCGACGACCTGATGCGCCTGTTCAAGGCCGGCATGGTCGAGCGCGTGCTCTCGATGGCCAACGTGCCGGAGGACGTGCCGATCGAGTCCAAGATGGTCACCCGCGCGATCGCGTCCGCGCAGACCCAGGTCGAGCAGCAGAACTTCGAGATCCGCAAGAACGTCCTCAAGTACGACGAGGTGCTCAACCGCCAGCGCGAGGTCATCTACGGCGAGCGCCGCCGCGTGCTGGAGGGCGAGGACCTGCAGGAGCAGGTCGGCCACTTCATGGACGACACCGTCGAGGCCTACGTCAAGGCGGCCACCGGCGAGGGCTTCGAGGACGACTGGGACCTGGACAAGCTCTGGTCCGCGCTCAAGCAGCTCTACCCGGTCACCCTGGACCTGGCGGACCTGGAGGAGGAGGCCGGCGGCTCGGCCGGCCTGACCCCCGAGTTCCTGGTCAAGGTCGTCCAGGAGGACATCCAGGCGCAGTACGGCGCCCGCGAGGACCAGCTCGGCGCGGAGATCATGCGCGAGCTGGAGCGCCGGGTCGTGCTGTCGGTGCTGGACCGCCGCTGGCGCGAGCACCTCTACGAGATGGACTACCTCCAGGAGGGCATCGGCCTGCGGGCCATGGCGCAGCGCGACCCGCTGGTCGAGTACCAGCGCGAGGGCTTCGACATGTTCACCGCGATGATGGAGGGCATCAAGGAGGAGTCCGTCGGCTACCTGTTCAACCTGGAGGTCCAGGTCGAGCAGCAGGTCGAGGAGGTCCCGGTCGAGGACGCCCAGGTGGTGCTCGACAAGCTGGAGAAGGACGCCGCCCGCCCGGAGATCAAGGCCAAGGGCCTGGAGGCCCCGAAGCCGCAGCGACTGCACTACACGGCCCCCTCGGTGGAGGTCGGTGGCGGTGTGGTCGAGGGCGACTTCGAGGACCTCGCGCCGGAGGACGAGGGCGACGGGATGACCCGCGCCGAGCGCCGCAAGGCCGCCAAGTCGGCCAAGGGCCGCCGCCGCAAGAGCTGAGCCGTCCGCACGGCCCGGGCGGGCCGTGGGACACCAGGCAGGACATCGCGCAGGGCGCCGCTCCCGGACGGGGGCGGCGCCCTGCGCCGTTCCCGGGCCGTGCGCCGTCACCGGGCCTCCACGGCGGTGCACTGCCACTGCCCGGCCGGGCCGCGCTGCTCCAGCCGGAAGGCCACCATGTGGTGCCGTCGGCCGAGGTCGACCCGGACGCAGGCCTCGACCGCGTCGGGCGAGGGCGAGCGGTCGTGCACCGGGCCGAGCCGGGGCCGGTCGGCGGCCCCGCCGCGGCGCAGCGCGCCCATCCGGACCAGCGAGGCGAGCTGCCCGTAGCCGTCCAGGCTGGTGTGCCGCATCAGCTGGCCGGAGGGCCGCGCGCCGGTGAGCACCTCGACCAGCTGGTGGGCGAACCGGGAGGCCAACGCGCGGGGGTCGTGCCCGGGAGTGCCCGTGCAGGCGGCGCGCGGGTGCCGGGGTCGGCGCCCGGCCGGGTCGCAGGTGCCGTCGGCGGTGCGCGGGCGGTGATGCGGACGGGCGGTGAGGCGGGCGTCGGGACGGGCGGTGGGACGGGCGTTGGGGTGCGCGGTCACGGTGGCTCCTCGACAGGGTGGTGCGGGTACGGACGGGGCCAGGCTGGCGGTGCCCCGCGCGGGGCCGCAACGCCTTTCCGGGGCGGCCGGAGCCGGCCTCCGAGTTCACCTATCCGGGTGAACCGGCCAGTGCGGCGACGGGCCGGCGCGGCGGTCGAGCGGCGTCCGGTTGACGTGTGGCGGCGAGCCGTACGGCCCGAAAGGGGACGCTCCGACTGGGCGGACCGGGTGGCGGCGTCGGGCTGTCGCATTGCGCCGCCCGGGCCCGGCGCGCACCATCGGAGCTTGACCGGGAACCGAGGGGAGCGGCAGCCACCCCCCACGACGACGGGCGGCCGGTATGACGACACGGGCAGTAGCGGTGCCGACCCCGGCGGGCGCGGGCACCGCCGCGCGCGCCGGGGGCGCACCCCGTCGCGGCCTGGTCCTGGGCGGCGGTGGCATGCTCGGAGCGGCCTGGACGGTCGGCGCGCTGTGCGCCGTCGAGGAGGCCACCGGGCGGCAGCCGGGCGAGGCCGACGTCCTGCTGGGCACTTCGGCGGGCGCGATCCTCGCCGCGATGCTGTCCGGCGGTGTCCGCCCCGAGCAGCTGCGCGACCACCAGCGCGGGCTGCCGATCGAGGACGGCCCGCTGGCCGGGCTCGCCTTCGACTACGACACGGCGGTCGGCGGTGCGACGCCGCCCCGCCCCCGGGCCGGCATCGGCTCGCCCGACCTGCTGCGTGACGCCGTCCGGCACCCGCGCGAGTACCCGCTGCTGACCATGGTCTCGGCGATGGCACCGCACGGCCAGGGCTCGCTGGCGCCGGTCGGCGAGCTGGTGCGCGGCCTGCTCGGGCCGGGCGGCTGGCCGGACCCGGACCCGGACCCGGGCGCGGACGCCCCGCCCGCGCCCACCCCGGGCACGGCCGCGGGCGCCGGTGACGCCGCGGGCTCGCCCCTGCGGGTCGCCGCCGTGGACTACCGCAGCGGCCGCCGGGTGGTCTTCGGCGACCCGGACGCCCCGGCGGTCGCGGTCGCCGACGCCGTGATGGCCTCCTGCGCGATCCCCGGGTGGTTCGCGCCGGTGCGCCTGAACGGTTCGGCCTACGTGGACGGCGGCTGCTGGTCGGCCACCAACGCCGACCTGCTGCTCGGCCGGGGGCTGGACGAGGTGTACGTGCTGGCCCCGATGGCCCTGCGGCTGGATCCCCGGCCCGAGCGGGTGGAGCGGGCCGGGCGCGCCGACGGGTCAGGGTCGGCCGGGCGCGGGCGCGACACCCTGGCCGCGCTGCGCGAATGGCGCACCCGGGACCGTCCGCGCGGCGTGCTGGCCCAGCTGGTCAGCCGCTACCGCCGCGCCGTCACCCGGCAGCTGCTGCGCGAGGCCGCGCTGCTGCGGGCCGAGGGCGTCCGGGTGCGGCTGCTCGCGCCGACCCTGGCGGACCTCGCGGTGATGGGCCCGAACATGATGGACCCGGCCCGCCGCGGCGCGGTCCTGGAGAGCGCCCTGCGCACCAGCCGGGAGGCGCTGCGGGCCGCGCGGTGATCGGCCGGACCCGGGACGGGAGGTGATCACGGGAGCCCGGCGGAGCTTATTCTTGGGGCGCTGGAGAATCCGTTCCGCTGGACGAAGCCCGCTGGACCGAACCGGAGAGTGCCACCGATGCGCGTGTACGTGCCCACCACCCTGACCGGCCTGGCGGCGGCGCGCGAGGGCGGCGCCCTGGAGCAGTCCGCGGCGTACGCCGTGACGCCCGCGCTGCGCGAGTGGTACGTCAGCGACGACATCGAGGAGCTGGAGTACGCGGCGCTGAACCGCGCCGCCCAGGCCTCCCTGCGGCTGCTGGCGGCCGAGCCGGACGCCCCGCGCCGCCGGGTCGTGGTGGCGCTGGACGTGGCCGACGCGTCCGTGCGGCCGTTCCCCGGCGACGAGTACCAGGACCAGGCCTCGCTCGGCCGGGTGGTGCTGGCCGGCCCGGTGCGGCTGGCCAAGGCGGCGGCGGTGCACGCGGACGTGTCCGACGACGAGGTGGTCACGGACGTCGCCGCGGCGGTCGCCGCGGTCGCCGCGGCCGACGCGGGCGACCAGGACGCCCAGTTCACCGTGGACGGCGCCGAGGACCACGACCTGCTCTGGTTCGCGACCCAGGAGATCCCCTCGCTGCTCGCCTGAGGCGGGTGCGCGAGGGGTGCGCGACGGGGTGCCCGAGGCGGGTGCGTGAGCTCCGCCCTACCGGCGTGTCGGTGCCCGGCGTTACCGTTGTCCCCCGTGCGCACTCACATCGTTTGGGACTGGAACGGCACCCTCTTCCACGACATGGAAGCGGTGCTCGGGGCGAGCAACGCCGCTTTCGCGACCATCGGCGTCGGGCCGATGAGCCTGCAGGAGTACCGCGAGCAGTACGAGATCCCGATCCCGCGCTTCTACCGGCGGCTGCTCGGCCGGGATCCCTCCGAGGAGGAGTGGCTGAAGCTGGACGACGCCTTCCACGACCGCTACCGCGAGCTGAGCCCGTCCTGCGGGCTGACCGAGGGCGCCCGCGACCTGGTGGCCGGCTGGCAGGCGGCCGGGCACAGCCAGTCGCTGCTGTCGCTGTACGTCCACGACCAGCTGGTGCCGCTGGTCGACACCTTCCGTCTGACCGGCCACTTCCTGCGGGTGGACGGCCGCAGCGGCCCGGCCGGCGGGCAGAAGGCGGAGCACCTGGTCCGGCACCTGGCGGCGCTCGGCGAGCAGGTGGACCCGGCCCGGACCGTGCTGATCGGCGACGCCGCGGACGACGCCCTGGCGGCGCTGAGCGTGGGCGCGCACGCGGTGCTGTACACGGGCGGCTCGCACACCCGGGAGAAGTTGGAGCCGGTCGGCGTCCCGGTGGTGGACACCCTTGCCGAGGCGGTCGCGCTGGCGGGCCGGATCACCGGCTGAGCGCGCCCGGGCGGGGCCGCAGTGGCGGGCGCCACGTCCGCCGTCCGCGTGTCTGAGCGGGCGGATCGGGCCGTCGCTGGTCAGGCTGGACCGACAGCCGAGCAGTCAGCAGGACGGAGCCGCCATGCCCATCGACGCAGTCACCGAGGTGCCGATCCCGGTCAACGAGCCGGTGCACGCGTACGCGCCCGGCAGTCCGGAGCGGGACCGGCTGGTCCGGCGGCTGGACGAGCTGGCGGCCGAGCAGGTCCCGCTGCCGATGACCATCGGCGGCGAGCAGCGGTTCGGCGGCGGCGAGCGGATCGAGGTGGTCCAGCCGCACCACCACGCGGCCAAGCTGGGCGTGCTCGGCAACGCCACCCGGGAGGACGCCCGGGCGGCGGTGGACGCGGCGCTGGCCGCCGGGCGGCAGTGGCGCTCGCTCTCCTTCGACGACCGTGCCGCGGTGTTCCTGCGCGCCGCCGACCTGCTCGCCGGGCCCTGGCGGGAGACGCTGAACGCGGCCACCATGCTCGGCCAGTCCAAGACCGCGCAGCAGGCCGAGATCGACTCGGCCTGCGAGCTGATCGACTTCTGGCGGTTCAACGTCCATTTCGCCCGGCAGATCCTGGCCGACCAGCCGCTGTCCTCGCCCGGCGTGTGGAACCGCACCGACCACCGCCCGCTGGAGGGCTTCGTCTACGCGATCACGCCGTTCAACTTCACGGCGATCGCGGGCAACCTGCCCACCGCCCCCGCGCTGATGGGCAACACCGTGGTCTGGAAGCCGGCACCGACCCAGACCCTGGCCGCGTACCACCTGATGCGGCTGCTGGAGGCGGCCGGCCTGCCGCCCGGGGTGATCAACCTGGTGACCGGCGACGGCCTGCAGGTCTCCCCGGTCGCGCTGGCCGACCCGGCACTCGCCGGGCTGCACTTCACCGGCTCCACCGCCACCTTCCGGCACCTGTGGCAGACCATCGGCGCCAACCTCGGCGGCTACCGCACGTACCCGAGGATCGTCGGCGAGACCGGCGGCAAGGACTTCCTGCTGGCGCACCGGTCGGCCGACCCGGAGATCCTCAAGACCGCACTGATCCGCGGCGCCTTCGAGTACCAGGGCCAGAAGTGCTCCGCGCTCTCCCGCGCGTACCTGCCGCGCAGCCTCTGGCAGAAGATCAAGGACGACCTCCTGGCCGAGGTGGACGCGCTCGCCGTGGGCGACGTGACCGACCTGTCCAACTTCATGGGCGCCCTGATCGACCGGCGCGCCTTCGAGAAGAACCGGGACGCCATCGACCGCGCCAAGGCCGACCCGACGATCGAGCTGGCGGCCGGCGGCCAGTACGACGACGCGATCGGCTGGTTCGTCCGGCCCACCGTGCTGGTCACCTCCGACCACCGCGCCGAGATCTTCCGGACCGAGTACTTCGGCCCGATCCTCGCCGTCCACGTCTACGAGGACTCCCGCTGGGACGACGTGTTCCGCCGGATCGACGACGGTGCCCCGTACGGCCTGACCGGCGCGGTGATCGCGCAGGATCGTTACGCCATCGCCCAGGCCGTCGAGGAGCTGCGCTTCACCGCCGGGAACTTCTACATCAACGACAAACCCACCGGCGCCGTCGTCGGTCAGCAGCCCTTCGGCGGCGGCCGGGCCTCCGGCACCAACGACAAGGCCGGAGCCGCCCAGAACCTCCTGCGCTGGACCTCCGCCCGTTCGATCAAGGAGTCCTTCGTGCCGCCGACCGACCACCGCTACCCGCACATGGGCTGAGAGTGAACATCAGCCTCCGGTTTGGACATGCCGTCCAGGACGGACCCGACATCCTGCAGGTTTGCGCCTCCCTGTCCCTGTGCACCTTCGATTGATCCGGTTAGGCTGGCTGGCGTCGTCGGGTGGCTTGCAGGACGAACGTGACGTCCTACCCACTGGGAGGACGTTTCATGCGCGCCATGAGCCCCTTTCAGTCGGATAGTGCGGCAGGATTGCGGCTGACCCGTCGGTGTACACCCACACACCACCGAGTCACGCAACGGCGCGCGACAGGAGCCAAGAAGTCATGCAGACCAAGCTGGACGCAGCCAAGGCCGAACTGCTCAAGAAGGCAGCCGCAGCCGCTGAGAACAGCCAGGTGGGGGGAGCGGCGCCGGGAGAGGGTCTGAGCAACGGCGCTCTGACCGCGTACCTGCACCACTACTACCTCCACACCGCGCCCGAGGACCTGGTCGACCGCGACAAGGTCGACGTCTACGGCGCGGCCGCCTCCCACTACCGCCTGGGCCTCAAGCGCCCGCAGGGCACCGCCGAGGTGCGGGTCCACACCCCCTCGGTCGAGGAGAACGGCTGGTCCTGCGGCCACACGGTGGTCGAGGTGGTCACCGACGACATGCCGTTCCTGGTCGACTCCGTCACCAACGAGCTGTCCCGCCAGGACCGCGCGATCCACATCGTGATCCACCCCCAGCTGGTCGTCCGCCGTGACATCACCGGCAAGCTGCTGGAGATCCTGGACGTCGACGCCTGCTCCCGCAGCCAGGCCGCCGGCACCGAGTGGCCGGCCGACGCGACCGTCGAGTCGTGGATGCACATCGAGATCGACCGCGAGACCGACCGCGACGACCTGCGCACCATCGAGGGCGACCTGCGCCGCGTGCTCGGCGACGTCCGCGAGGTCGTCGAGGACTGGGGCAAGATGCGCGAGAGCGCGCTGCGCCTGGCCGACGAGCTCGCCGAGGAGCCCCCGGCCGGCCTGCCCGAGCAGGAGGTCGGCGAGGCCTGGGAGCTGATGCGCTGGCTCGCCGACGACCACTTCACCTTCCTCGGCTACCGCGAGTACGACCTGGTCGAGCACGAGGGCGAAGAGGTCCTCAAGGCCGTCGCCGGGACGGGCCTGGGCATCCTGCGCGCCGACCCGCACAGCCACGACGACCGCCACCACTCGGTCAGCGAGGCCTTCGGCCGGCTCTCCGCGCCGGTGCGCGCCAAGGCCCACGAGAAGAAGCTGCTCGTCCTGACCAAGGCCAACAGCCGCGCCACCGTGCACCGCCCGGCCTACCTCGACTACGTCGGGGTGAAGAAGTTCAACGCCGCCGGCGAGCCGATCGGCGAGCGCCGCTTCCTCGGCCTGTTCTCCTCCGCCGCCTACACCGAGTCGGTCACCCGCATCCCGGTCGTGCGCCGCAAGGTCCAGGCCGTCCTGGACGAATCCGGCTTCTCCAGCGAGAGCCACGACGGCCGCGACCTGCTGCAGATCATGGAGACCTTCCCGCGGGACGAGATCTTCCAGACCCCGGCCTCCGAGCTGCTCTCGATCGCCACGAGCGTGCTGTACCTGCAGGAGCGCCGCAAGCTGCGCCTCTTCCTGCGCCAGGACGAGTACGGGCGCTACTTCTCCGCCTTCATCTACCTGCCGCGCGACCGCTACACCACGCGGATCCGGCTGCTGCTCACCGACATCCTCAAGGAGGAGCTGAACGGCGCCACCATCGACTACACGGTGTACGCCACCGAGTCGGTGCTGACCCGCCTGCACTTCGTGGTCCGGGTCGCCCCGGGCACCGAGCTGCCGCACCTCTCCGACTCCGACATCGAGCGGATCGAGAACCGCCTGGCCGAGGCCGCCCGGTTCTGGATGGACGGCTTCCACGACCAGCTGCACCTCGACCTGGGCGAGGAGAAGGCCGCCGAGCTCGGCCACAAGTACGCCAACGCCTTCCCCGACGGCTACCGCGCCGACTTCCCGCCGCGCACCGCCGTCGCCGACATCAAGCAGATCGAGTCGCTGCACGGTGCGGGCGACTTCCGCCTGAACCTGTACCAGCCGGTCGGCGCCGGCGACGACGAGCGCCGCTTCAAGATCTACCGGGTCGGCGGTCCGATCTCGCTCACCGAGGTCCTGCCGGTGCTCCAGCGCCTGGGCGTCGAGGTGCTCGACGAGCACCCGTACGCGCTGCGCCGCTCCGACGGCACCACCGCGTGGGTCTACGACTTCGGCCTGAAGCTGAGCGAGGGCACCGGGCTCAGCGACGAGGCCCGCGAGCGCTTCCAGGAGACCTTCGCGGCCACCTGGACCGGCAAGGCCGAGAACGACGGCTTCAACGAGCTGGTCCTCACCGCCGGGCTGACCTGGCGGCAGGCGATGATGCTGCGCGCGTACGCCAAGTACCTGCGCCAGGCGGGCTCCACGTTCTCCCAGGACTACATGGAGGACGCGCTCCGCAACAACACCCACACCACCCGCCTGCTGGTCAACCTGTTCGAGGCCCGGCTGAGCCCGAGCCACCGTTCGGGCGCCCTGGAGCTGACCGAGGGCATCCTGGAGGAGCTGTCCGGCGCCCTCGACGAGGTCGTCTCGCTGGACGAGGACCGCATCCTGCGCTCCTTCCTGAACCTCATCAAGGCCACCCTGCGGACCAACTTCTTCCAGCACGCCGCCGACGGCGACTGGCACACCTACGTGTCGATGAAGTTCGACCCGAAGGCCGTCCCGGACCTGCCGGCCCCGCGCCCGGCGTTCGAGATCTGGGTCTACTCGCCGCAGGTCGAGGGCGTGCACCTGCGCTTCGGCAAGGTCGCCCGCGGCGGTCTGCGCTGGTCCGACCGGCGCGAGGACTTCCGCACCGAGATCCTGGGCCTGGTCAAGGCGCAGATGGTCAAGAACACCGTCATCGTGCCGGTCGGCGCCAAGGGCGGCTTCGTCGCCAAGCAGCTGCCGGACCCGTCGGTGGACCGCGACGCGTGGCTGGCCGAGGGCGTCTCCTCGTACAAGACCTTCATCTCGGCGCTGCTCGACATCACCGACAACCTGGTCGGCGGCGAGGTCGTGCACCCGGCCGACGTGGTCCGCCACGACGAGGACGACACCTACCTGGTCGTCGCCGCCGACAAGGGCACCGCGACCTTCTCCGACATCGCCAACGGCGTCGCCGAGTCGTACGGCTTCTGGCTGGGCGACGCGTTCGCCTCCGGCGGTTCGGCCGGCTACGACCACAAGGGCATGGGCATCACCGCCCGCGGCGCCTGGGAGTCGGTCAAGCGCAACTTCCGCGAGCTCGGCGTCGACACCCAGACCGAGGACTTCACCGTCATCGGCATCGGCGACATGTCCGGCGACGTCTTCGGCAACGGCATGCTGCTCAGCGAGCACATCCGCCTGGTCGCCGCCTTCGACCACCGTCACATCTTCCTGGACCCGAACCCGGACGCGGCCGCCTCGTACGCCGAGCGCCGCCGTCTGTTCGACCTGCCGCGCAGCTCCTGGGACGACTACGACAAGTCGCTGATCTCGGCCGGCGGCGGGGTCTTCCCGCGGTCCGCGAAGGCCATCCAGCTGACCCCGCAGGTCCGCGCCGCGCTCGGCGTCGAGACGAGCAAGCTCACCCCGGCCGAGCTGATGAAGGCGATCCTGCAGGCGCCGGTCGACCTGTTCTGGAACGGCGGCATCGGCACCTACATCAAGTCCTCCGCCGAGACCAACGCCGAGGTCGGCGACAAGTCCAACGACGCCATCCGGGTCAACGGCGAGCAGGTCCGGGCCCGGGTCATCGGCGAGGGCGGCAACCTCGGTTGCACCCAGCTCGGCCGCATCGAGTACGCGGCCACCGGCGGCCCGGAGGGCACCGGCGGCTGGATCAACACCGACGCGATCGACAACTCGGCCGGTGTGGACACCTCGGACCACGAGGTCAACATCAAGATCCTGCTCAACCAGGTCGTCGCCGAGGGCGACATGACGGTCAAGCAGCGCAACGCCCTGCTGGCCGAGATGACCGACGAGGTCGGCCACCTGGTGCTGCGCAACAACTACGCGCAGAACGTGGTGCTGGCCAACGCCGTCGCCCAGGCGCACAGCATGGTCAACGTCCACGCCCGGATGATCAACCGCTTCGAGGCGGCCGGCCGCCTCGACCGGGGGCTGGAGTTCCTGCCCACCGAGCGCCAGATCCGTGACCGCCAGCAGAACGGCCGCGGGCTCTCCCAGCCCGAGATGTCCGTGCTGCTCGCCTACACCAAGATCATCCTGGCCGACGAGCTGCTGGCCACCGACCTGCCCGACGATCCGTACTTCCGCGCCGCGCTGCACGAGTACTTCCCCAGCGCCCTGCGGGCCCGGTTCGCCGACGCGATCGACAGCCACGCGCTGCGCCGCGAGATCATCACCACGCTGATCGTCAACGACACGATCAACCGCGGTGGCTGCACCTTCGCCTTCCGTCTGAAGGAGGAGACCGGCGCGACCTACGAGGAGATCGCCCGGACGCACACCGCCGCGCGGGCCGTCTTCGGCCTGGAGACGATCTGGGGCGAGATCGAGGGCCTGGACAACCAGGTCCCGGCCCGGGGGCAGACCAAGATGCGTCTGCACTCGCGCCGCCTGGTCGAGCGCGCCACCCGGTGGATGCTCAACAACCGCCGCCAGCCGCTCGACATCGCCGGCACCATCGAGTTCTTCCACGACCGGGTCAACCAGGTCTGGGGCTCGCTGCCCAAGCCGCTGCGCGGCGAGGACCTCGCCTGGTTCGAGTCCGTGTACGACGAGCTCGCCGCGGCCGGTGTGCCGGAGGAGCTGGCCACCCGGATCGCCGGCCTCTCCTCGGTCTTCCCGACCCTGGACATCACCGAGGTCGCGGACCGCTCCGGCAAGGACGTCGCCGACGTCGCCGAGCTCTACTACGACCTGGGCGACCGGCTGCAGATCTCGCACCTGCTCGACCGCATCATCGAGCTGCCCCGCACCGACCGCTGGTCGTCGATGGCCCGGGCCGCGATCCGCGAGGACCTCTTCGCGGCGCACGCGGCGCTGACCGCCGACATCCTGGCCTGCGGCCCCGAGGGTGCCACCCCGGAGGAGCGCTACACGGCCTGGGCCGAGCTCAACGCCACGCTGCTCAACCGGGCCAAGAGCACCCTCGACGACATAAGGGGTTCGGACAACTACGAGCTGTCCAGCCTCTCGGTCGCGATGCGCGTCATCCGCACCCTGCTGCGCACCGGTTCGATGCGCTGACGGACAGCCGCACGGAAGGGCCCGCGTCCACGGACGCGGGCCCTTCCGCGTACCCGGACCCCTGCCGCTCGCGCGGGCCCCCGTGACTCCGGAAACCGATTGTGGATCATGCGCGGCCCTTCGCTACGGTGATCCCCGATCGACCAAGTGGGGGTAAAGAACATGGGGAACAACCGAGCCTCGGTCCGCGCGGTGGGTGTGGGCATCTCGGTGGCGCTGCTGGTCGCCGGAGCGGCGGCCTGCTCGTCCGACGACAAGAAGAAGGACACGGCCAAGGCCGACACCGCGGCGACGGCCCAGCCGGGCGCGTCCTCGGCGGCGCCCTCGCCCAAGGGGCCGGAGGCCTTCGCGGCGGCCGGCTACCGCGGCCTGAAGCCGGGCATGGCGAAGGACGCGGGTCTGGCCACCGGGGCACTGGAGGCCGCGCCGGTCTCGCTGCTCGACGGCTGCACGGACTTCGTCTACAAGGGCGGCCCGGTGCCCGACCAGGCCCGGATGACCGCCGAGGCGGCCACCGAGGCCCGCTACAAGGACCTCAACGCCAAGGCCGACGCGGCTGCCGGCAAGACGCCCGCCCCCGGGGGCACCCTGCCGCCGAACGCCTCCGCGAAGGACGCGGCGGCGGCCGCCGCCGGTTCGGCCGCCGCGGCCAAGGACTCGGCCGCCACCGCCAAGCTGATGGCGGACGCGACGCAGTCCATCGTCGACATGATGGTCGCCCGGGAGACCAAGGAGAAGGCGTACCTGGCCACCGGTCGGGTCTCCTTCGCCGCGGCGGGCCTGCGCGAGCTGGTCGCCCCGGCGGAGGCGAAGACGGCCGAGGGCGTCGGCGCCGGCACCACCCTGGAGGCCCTGCAGGCGGCGTACGGCGCCAAGGGCCTCCAGCTCGCCAAGAGCGGGAAGTACGTGTTCCCGGTGGAGGGCCAGCAGGGCTGGCAGTACGAGTTCACCATGGACGGCGGCAAGGTCGCGGGGATGGCCGTGGTGAACCGCGACCTGAAGTGCGTCTGACCGGGCCGACCGGCTGACCGGCCGCGGAGGGCCCCGACGAACCACCCGGTTCGTCGGGGCCCTCCGTCGTTCGGCCGGGGGGCGGGCCCGACGGTTCGCCCGTGGGGACGCCTGCGGCGGGTCCGTCAGCGGCCGTTGGTGCGGAGCGGGCCGCCGGGATCAGCGCTGGGCGGCGGCGCGTTGGAGGGCGCTGGCCAGGAGGGCGAGGTCGGTGGGGCCGTTGCCGAGTTCGCGGACCGGGCGGCGGGCGGGCGGGGCGCCGAGCTGGAGCGGGTCTATGGCGACCACCGTCGGGCGCAGGGTGGCGGTGCGCGGGATGCGGCCGCTGATCCGGGCGGTCTGGAAGGCGGTGACGCCGCCGTCCGGCAGCCGCAGGTAGCCGCGGCCGGGGGTGTCCTCGGGGAGCGCTGCCGCGTCGCCGAGGTGGATCAGCAGGTCGGAGTCGGCCGGGTCGTCGGTGCGCAGCGCGATCCGCAGCAGGGCGGCCTCGTCCACCTCGGTGCCGGCGCTCTCCTCCGGGCGGCCGGTGGCGACGGCGAGGTGGACGCCGAGCGGGCCGCCGCGGCGGGCGATGTCGGCGAGCGCGCGGGCGAGCGGGCGGCCGGCCGGGGAGGTGGGGGAGAGCAGGGCGTCGTAGTCGTCCACGACGACGACCAGGCGGGCGGGGACGGGTGTCGCGGGGGCGGGCGTCGCGGGGGTGCCGGGCCGGGGGCCGTCCGCGCTGCGCGGCGCGATGATCCGGGGCGCGGGGGCGGCCGCGGCTCCGACGGTGGCGGGCACCGGCACCTGCGGGTGGTCCGCGGCCGCCGGCTGCTCGTCCAGGCCGTGCTGTGCGTCCAGGATCCGTGCGGCGTGCCAGGACGCGAAGTCCAGCCCGTCGAACAGCCGCTCCCGCAGGGCGAGTTCGTCCTCCAGCGTCTCGGCGGCGAGGAGTGCGGCGCGCGGGTCGGCGGCGGCGTTCACCAGCCCGGTGACGTGCGGCAGCTCGGTGCAGCCGTCCAGGCCGTCCTCGGTGGCCCGGCCCTCGACGATCGTGACGGTCAGCCGCTCGGGGCGCTCGGAGACGGCGAGCGAGGCGATCAGGGTGCGCAGCAGCTCGGTCTTGCCGGAGCCGCGGGCGCCGCCGATCAGCAGGTGCGGGCCGCCGGGGTCGGGGGAGGGGAGGGCGAGCTCGGGGTCGGCCAGGTCGAGCGTGCACAGCTCGTCCCGGGTGGTGCCGAGCAGTGCGGTGGCGGCGCCGATGCCGCCCGCGTGCGCGGCCCAGCGGGCGGACAGCTTGGCCGGGGTGACGGTGTCGAGCTGCAGCAGGTCGAGCAGGCGCAGCGCGTCGGGCAGCGGGCCGCGGGCGGCCGGGGCGGCCTCGCGCAACGGGGCGAGGACGCGGGCCAGCCGTTCGGCCCAGGCGTCGGAGACGGCGTCCAGCGAGACCTCGTGCAGGGTCTCGCGGCCTCGGGCGACGGGGCGGTCGAGCGAGAGCTGGGTGCCGACCTCGCCGGTGATCAGGGCGGTGGCGCCGAGGCCCCGGGGGAGCAGCTCGGGCTGCTCGGCGAGGCAGATCGGGAAGATGCCGACCGCCGGGCCCTGGCGCAGCAGCAGGTCGAGCGCGTGCCGGGCGGTCTCGGTGGCCGGGCGGCCGTCCACCACGACCACGGTGGCGGGGTGGCCGCCGAGGCCGCTGGGGCCGCTGAGCCGGGCGGTGAGCTCGGTCAGCCGGGCGGTGGCCTGATCGTCGTCGAGGCCGAGCAGCAGGCGGCAGTCCTGGCCGTCGGCCGGGCGCAGGTGGGGCAGCCACAGGGCCCAGGCCCAGGTGTCGGCGCGCTCCTCGGGGGCGCGGGTCGGGTCGGCGTCGACGACGACCAGGCTCAGGCCGGTGGGCGGGTGCAGTGCGGCGAGCTGGGCGACGACGGCGCGGGTGAGCGCGTCCAGGCGTTCGCGCGGGCCGCAGAGGCCGAGGCTGCCGGCGGTCTGCAGGTCGAGGGTGACCGGGACGGCGGGCAACAGGGTGCCGGGCGTGGTGCCGGGGCCGCCGGGTCGGTCGGCGGTGCCCAGGCGCAGGGTGAGCGCGTCGGGGTGGCCGGGGCCGCGCTCCCACAGCCGGGGGCCGGGGCCGACGGCGCTGAGCAGCAGGGCGGCGAGGTCGGGCCAGCGCTCGCGCTGGGCGGCGGTCTGGCGCAGTCGTACGGCGGCGTGGTGGCGTTCGGCGCTCTCCTGGCCGGGCGGTTCTGCGGCACGGCCGGGCAGCAGCGAGAACAGGCCGCGGCCGCGGCCGGGGGCGGGTTCGGGGGCGGCGGGCGGCTCGGCCACCGGCGGGGTGGGCCGGACGGGGCCCGGCGCGGCGAGCTGGAGGTGGCCGTGGCCGTCGGGCAGGGCGGCGCGGACGGCCCCGGCGGCGTCGGCCGGGTCGGGGGCGGTCACCTGGAGGGTCGACTCGCCGATCCGCAGGAGGGCGCCGGGTTCCAGCGGGACGGCGGCCTCGGACGGGCCGGGCGGGACGAGCCGGCCGTCCAGGGTGGTGCCGTTGGTGGAGCCGAGGTCGCGGACGGAGACCCGGCCGTCGTCGGTGAGGTGCAGCGCGAGGTGCAGCCGGGAGACGTCCGGGTCGTCGAGCGGGACGTCGGCCTCACCGGAACGGCCGATCCGGATCTCGCGGCCGTGCAGCCGGTGCACGCCGCCGGCGTCCGGTCCGCCGACGACGCGCAGTTCGGCGGCGGCGGGGGTGTCGTCGGCGCCGTCGGCGGTCGGGTCGGGCTCGTTGAGGCTGAGGACGGCTCCGTCGAGCAGCGGGGGGTGGCCGAGCAGGGTGTGCTCGTCCACCCGGTGCGCCCCGGCGTACAGGTGCACATGGGTGGCGGCCCGCGGCCCGCGCACGCCGACCGCGCCGGCGAGGGCGCCCGCGATGGCGCCGAGCGCGGTGCCGACGGGAGCGGTGACCAGCACGTCCACGTAGGGGATGGCGGAGCCGGCGGCGGTCGGGCCGCTGCGCGGTCGGAGGACGGTCAGCCGGATCTGCATCTCGCCCGCGGGTCCCTTCTGCTGGTGTGAAGCCTGGTACCCCGGCGCCGTCGCGGACGCACCGGGCGGCCGCGGCGACCCCATTGGGCCACACGAGTGGCGAGTGTCCATCCTGCCATCCGGCACGGACGGTCCGCGCACGGTACCGGATTTGACGATCTTGCGATCATCGCCATGGTGGAGGCGACGGTGAGTCAGGTCAACCACCCCCCTCGCGGCCCCCGGGCAGGCCCGCCGACCGGCTCCGGGCACTCCCCTAGGGGATGTCCCCCAACCCTGCTCGGATGGCCTGCCGGTCACCCCGAAAACCCGAACGGACACCGTTAGAGTGGCCGCAGACACGGGCCCGGCAGGCTCACCGCACCGGCGGAGGAGCGCCCCGCGCGGGCGGCACGGCGAGGAGTGCGACAGGTGCGGCCAGTCGGCAGCAAATATCTGCTGGATGAGACCCTCGGACGGGGCGCGACCGGAACCGTCTGGCGCGGCGTGGTGCGCGAGGACGTCCAGGTGCCGGGCAGCGAGCCCGGGCAGCGGGTGGCGATCAAGGTGCTGCGCGAGGAGCTGGCGGCCGACCCCGACGTCGTGATGCGCTTCCTGCGCGAGCGCTCGCTGCTGCTGCGGCTGACCCACCCCAACATCGTCCGGGTCCGCGACCTGGTCGTCGAGGGCGAGCTGCTGGCCCTGGTGATGGACCTGGTGGAGGGCCCCGACCTGGCCCGCTACCTGCGCGCCAACGGCCCGTTCAGCCCGATCGCGGGCGCCCTGCTGATGGCCCAGGTGGCGGACGCGCTGGCAGCCAGCCACGCGGACGGGATCGTCCACCGCGACCTCAAGCCGGCCAACGTGCTGCTCGCCTCCACCGTGGTGGACGGTGTGGAGCGGATGCACCCGCTGCTCACCGACTTCGGCATCGCCCGCCTCGCCGACTCCCCGGGCGTCACCCGCACCCACGAGTTCGTCGGCACCCCCGCGTACGTCGCGCCGGAGTCCGCCGAAGGCCGCCCGCAGACCTCCGCGGTGGACGTGTACGGCGCCGGGATCATGCTGTACGAGCTGGTCACCGGCCGCCAGCCGTTCCAGGGCGACAGCGCGCTCGCGGTCCTCCAGGCCCACCTGGCGCAGGAGCCGCAGCGGCCCAGCACCATGCCCGAGCCGCTCTGGACGGTGATCGAGCGCTGCCTGCGCAAGGATCCGGCCCAGCGGCCCGGCGCCACCTCGCTGGCCCGCGCCCTGCGGGTGGTCGCCGCCGGGGTCGGCGTGCACGCCTCGCCGGCAGCGGTGGACGAGGCGCTGGCCGTCGCCGCCCTGCTGCAGCCCGACCCGCAGCCCACCGTCGTCCCCGGCGCCGTCCCGGCGGGGCCGGCCGGCACCGAGGACCGGACCCGGGTGCTGCCGCCGAGCGCGCCCGACGCCCCGCACCACGACCCGGCCGCGGCGACCCGGGTGATGGGCACCCAGCCGCCGCCCGCGCCCCCGTACGGCGCCCCCGACCGCACCCGGGTGATGCCGCCCGTCGCCGTGCCGCCGCCCCCGCCCACCGCGCCCCCGGGGCCGCAGGAGGAGGCGCCGCACCCGTGGCAGACCCAGCTGCGCGCGGCGCGGGACCGCAACCAGCAGACCGAGGTCGGCTACTTCGGCCCGGAGGACTACGAGGAGTACGGCGAGCCGCAGGTCGCCCCGCCGCCCTACCAGGCCGGACACGGGGGGCAGCCCGGCCGGGCGCCGGGCCGTCCGCCGCAGGGGCAGCCGCCGGCCGGCTACCGGCAGGCCCCGCCGCCGCCCGGCTACGCGCAGCGCCCGCCGGTGGCCCCGCCGCCCTACCAGGCCCGCCAAGGGGGCCAGGCCGGCCAGGCGCCCCAGGGCGGACGCCCGGGTCGGCAGCAGCAGCCGCAGCCGCCCGGCGGCTACCGGCAGGCCCCGGCCGGGTACGGCCAGCCGCAGGGCGGCTACCCGCCGCCCGCGCCCGCCCCGGCGGCGCGCCGGGCCGAGCCGCCCGCGCCGCAGTACCGGGAGGCCCCGCCGCGCCGCGAGGAGCCGCCGCGCGAGCCCGCCCGCCGCGAGCCCGCGCCGGCCCGCGAGCGGCGCCCGCGCAGCCGCAACCGGATGTACATCCCGGGGCTCGGCTGCCTCAAGGGCTGCCTGATGGTGCTGCTGGTGCTGGCCGTGGCCGCGCTGGCGCTGTGGAACTTCACGCCGCTGCCGCACTACTGGGACAACGTCGTGGGCTGGTTCGACTCGGCGCGGGACTGGGTGAACGGGGTCTTCGGCAAGTAGCGCCGCCGCGGCCCCGGGCCGGCCCGCTCCGGCAGGCCCGGATCGGCCCGGTTCGGCCCGGTTCGGCCGGCGGAGCGGGCTGATCGGGACTCCGAACCGGTGCCGGGCGGCAAGATTGACGCTTTGTCGACAATTCACGAGATTTCCCGCCCGAGACTCCCGCTCCGGGCCCCTCAGGCGGCCCCCGCGGGGCCTCCGGGCGCGTAGGTTGGTCGCTGTTGTCCCGCCCCACCGAGCGAACCGGACCCCCGGAGCGCTCCCGCCGCCCACGGAGCAGCATTGGCACGCAAGATCGGCAGCCGGTACACCGTCCACCAGGTGATCGGCCGGGGTTCGGCCGGGACGGTCTGGCTCGGTGAGGGGCCCGACGGCCCGGTGGCGGTCAAGCTGCTGCGCGAGGACCTCGCCTCCGACCAGGTGCTGGTCGGCCGCTTCGTCCAGGAGCGCACCGCGCTGACCAGCCTCGACCACCCCCGGGTGGTCGGCGTGCGCGACATGGTCGTGGACGGCAGCGACCTCGCCCTGGTGATGGAGCTGGTCCAGGGCACCGACCTGCGCTCCCGGCTGGAGCGGGACAGCGCGCTGCCCCCGCAGACCGCCGCCTCGATCATCGCCGACGTCGCCGACGGCCTGGCCGCCGCGCACGCGGCCGGGATCGTCCACCGCGACGTCAAGCCGGAGAACGTCCTGCTCGACCTCGCCGCCGCCCCCGGCCCCGGCGGCGCCCCGCGCGCCAAGCTGACCGACTTCGGCGTGGCCCGCCTGGTCGACGCCCCGCGCCGCACCCGCGCCACCCGGATCATCGGCACCCCCGACTACCTCGCCCCCGAGATCATCGAGGGCCTGGAGCCGCGCGCCGCCGTCGACATCTACGCCCTCGCCACCGTGCTGTACGAGCTGCTGGCCGGCTCCACCCCGTTCGGCGGCGGCCACACCGGCGCGGTGCTGCGCCGGCACGTCACCGAGCAGGTGCCGCCGATCCCCGGCCTGCCGGACGGGCTGTGGCGGATCATCTCCGAGTGCCTGGCCAAGGCCCCGGCCTCCCGGCTGCGGGCCGCCGAGCTGGCCGTCCGGCTGCGCGAGCAGCTGCCCTCGCTGGCGGGCCTGCCGGTGCTCGCCGTGCCCACCCAGGGCCGCGCCCCGGCCGAGGAGCAGCTGACCCCCGGCGAGGCGGTCTACGCCGAGGTCGACGCCGGCCCGGGCCTGCACAAGCGCCGCCGCGGCCCGGCCGTCCCGCTGGTCCCCGGCGTCGCCCCGGACTCCACCCGGGACACCCACACCAGCCTGCGCCGCCCGTCCGCCGAGGAGCTGGCCGCGTACGCCGCCGAGTCCCGCGCCCAGCGCACCGCGCCGGGCCACCGCCGGGACCGCCAGGCCCTGCTGCGCCGCCGACGGCTGCTGGCCGTCCTGCTGGCCACCGTCCTGCTGCTGGCGGGTGCCGCCGCGGCCTGGACGGCCTTCGCGGCCACCGAGCCGGGCGGCGGCCACCCGGCCCGTCCGGCCGTCCACAGCACCGCCCCGCGGGCGCCCTGACCCCGATGGGAACGGGGGTGTCGTCATGACCACCCCCGGAACCATTACCCTGGGGGGCGTGGCAGCCGTCGATCCTTCCGAAGAGCTCAAGAACCTCGATACGACCATGGGGTCGATCGAGGCCGTCCTCGACCTGGACAAGATCCGGGCCGACATCGCGGTCCTGGAGGAGGAGGCAGCCGCCCCCACCCTGTGGGACGACGTCGCGAACGCGCAGAAGGTGACCAGCCGGCTCTCCTTCCTCCAGGGCGAACTGCGCCGGGTCGAGGGCCTCCGCAGCCGTATCGACGACCTGGGCGTGCTGTTCGAGCTGGCCGAGGCCGAGGACGACGCGGACACCCGCGCCGAGGCCGAGGTCGAGCTCGTCGCCCTCCAGAAGGCGGTCGAGGAGCTGGAGGTCCGCACCCTTCTGTCCGGCGAGTACGACGCCCGCGAGGCGCTGATCAACATCCGTGCCGAGGCCGGTGGCGTGGACGCCGCCGACTTCGCCGAGCAGCTGATGCGCATGTACCTGCGCTGGGCCGAGCGGCACGGGTACCCCACCGAGGTGTACGACACCTCGTACGCCGAAGAGGCCGGCATCAAGTCCGCGACCTTCACCGTGAAGGCGCCGTACGCCTACGGCACCCTCTCGGTCGAGCAGGGCACCCACCGCCTGGTCCGCATCTCCCCCTTCGACAACCAGGGCCGTCGGCAGACCTCCTTCGCCGGCGTCGAGGTGCTCCCGGTCGTCGAGCAGTCCGACCACGTCGACATCGACGAGGGCGAGCTGCGCGTGGACGTCTACCGCGCCTCCGGCCCCGGCGGCCAGGGCGTCAACACCACCGACTCGGCGGTGCGCATCACGCACATCCCGACCGGCATCGTGGTCTCCTGCCAGAACGAGCGCTCGCAGATCCAGAACAAGGCGTCCGCGATGAACGTCCTCCAGGCCAAGCTGCTGGAGCGGCGCCGCCAGGAGGAGAAGGCGGCGATGGACGCACTCAAGGACAGCGGCAGCTCCTGGGGCAACCAGATGCGCTCCTACGTCCTGCACCCGTACCAGATGGTCAAGGACGTCCGCACCGCGTACGAGGCCGGCAACCCGCAGGCCGTGCTGGACGGCGACATCGACGGCTTCATCGAGGCCGGGATCCGCTGGCGCAAGCAGCGCGAGACGTCGACCGAGGCGTGAGGAGTCCGGCCTCGATGAAGATCAAGCACAGCATCGAGGCCGGGATCCGCCGGCGCAAGCAGCGCGAGACCAGCGCCGAGTAAACGCAGGACATAGAGCGAAGGGCCCCCGACCGCAGTGGTCGGGGGCCCTTCGTCGTCGGTCGGCGGACTCAGGCCAGCGCCTGCCGGGCGATCAGCGCCACCGCGAGCAGCCCGGCCAGCAGGGCCAGCAGCAACGCGGGGGAGAGCGCGGCGAACGGCCCCTGCTGCTCCTGCAGCCGGGCCCGGTTGGCGCGGCACACCGGGCAACGCCCGTCGCTGACGCGGCCGTTGCAGTTGGCGCACACCAGATGGTCGCAGGTCATGCGATCTCCTCCTCGCTGCTTACTGCAAACGCACCGGACGGGGCTTTGGTTCCATTTCTTGCCCTGTACGGGGGAGCGGCCGGACACGGTCGCCACCTCCACTCTGCCAGGTTCCGGCGGTTCCGGCTCCCGGGCTGTGAGATGCCTCGCAATATTCGGGGCATAAGCGGACATTCTCCCGCAGATTCCGGGTACTGTCACGGGCTGCCCCTGCGGGCCGGTTGCCGATTCGCGTATGGTCCCAGACCGGGAGCGGCCGTCTGCGCTCCTTTCGCCCGCGCCCGGCCCGGGCCCCCGGGGCGGATCGACCGAGGAATGGCGCCGCCTAGGATGGCCTCCGTGATGCAGCCGTGATCAGATTCGACAACGTCTCCAAGACCTATCCCAAGCAGAACCGTCCCGCCCTGGACAACGTCTCGCTGGAGATCGAAAAGGGCGAGTTCGTCTTCCTGGTCGGCTCGTCCGGCTCGGGCAAGTCCACCTTCCTGCGCCTGTGCCTGCGAGAGGAGCGGCCCAGTACGGGCGCGGTGCACGTGCTGGGCAAGGACCTCGGCAAGCTGTCCAACTGGAAGGTGCCGCACATGCGCCGCCAGCTGGGCACCGTCTTCCAGGACTTCCGCCTGCTCCCCAACAAGACGGTCGCGCAGAACGTCGCCTTCGCCCTGGAGGTGATCGGCAAGCCCAAGAGCGCCATCAACAAGGTGGTGCCCGAGGTGCTGGAGCTGGTCGGCCTGGGCGGCAAGGAGGACCGCATGCCCGGCGAGCTGTCCGGTGGTGAGCAGCAGCGCGTGGCGATCGCCCGTGCCTTCGTGAACCGCCCGATGCTGCTGATCGCGGACGAGCCCACCGGCAACCTCGACCCGCAGAACTCGGTCGGCATCATGAAGCTGCTCGACCGCATCAACCGCACCGGCACCACGGTGCTGATGGCCACCCACGACCAGGCGATCGTCGACCAGATGCGCAAGCGCGTCATCGAGCTCGACAAGGGGCTGCTCGTCCGCGACCAGGCCCGCGGCGTCTACGGGTACCAGCACTGACCCACCAGCGCTGACCCCGTAGGGCCGCCGGCCCGAATCGCCAGACCCAGAGCAGTACCGACCCTGGAGTTGTTTCCGCATGCGTGCCCAGTTCGTCCTGTCGGAGATCGGTGTGGGTCTCCGACGCAACCTGACGATGACCATCGCGGTCGTCGTCAGCGTCGCGCTCTCCCTCGCTCTCGCCGGTTCCTCGCTCCTGGTCCGCGACCAGGTGAACAGCATGAAGGGGTACTGGTACGACAAGGTCGAGGTGAGCATCTACTTCTGCACCAAGGCGGATGCCCGCAACGCGCCCCAGTGCGACAAGGGCGCGGCCACCGACCAGCAGGTCCAGGACATCAAGGACCAGCTGGACAAGATGACCTCGGTGGTCCAGTCCTCCACCTACGAGAGCTCCCCCGAGGCGTACAAGCACTGGAAGGAGATGAACCCGGACAACCCGCTCATCTCCGTCCTGGGCCCGGACGCCATGCCGCAGTCCTGGCGGGTCAAGCTCAACGACCCGACCAAGTACGACGTGATCCAGAGCGCCTTCGCCGGCAAGCCGGGCGTGAAGTCGGTCGAGGACCAGCGGAAGATCCTGGAGAACCTGTTCGGCCTGCTCAACGGCCTGCAGACGGCGGCATTCGTGATCATGGTGCTGATGCTCTTCGTGGCCCTGCTGCTGATCGTCAACACCGTCCGGGTGTCGGCGTACAGCAGGCGGCGCGAGACCGGCATCATGCGCCTGGTCGGTGCCTCGAACTTCTACGTCCAGATGCCGTTCATCGCCGAGGCCGCGTTCGCCGCGCTGCTCGGCGCGGTGATGGCCTCCGGACTGCTGGTCGGCGGGCACTTCTTCGTCCAGAACTGGCTGGCCGACCGGGTGCAGTTCATCCACTTCATCGGCCTCGGCTCGGTGCTCGCGGTGATACCGCTGCTGGTCGTGGTGGGTATGGGCATGGCCGGTGTGGCGGCGTTCTTCACGCTGCGCAAGTACCTCAAGGTCTGATCCCGGACGCCTCGGCGGCCCCGGACGGCACTGCGCCGTCCGGGGCCGCCGCCGTTCCGCGCTCCCCGTTCCGGCCCTCCGCGCGCGACACGGTGTCTACACTCCGATGCCATGCTGCAAACTCCGCGCAGGGCACGTCAGGTGGCCGCCCTCAGCCTGGTGTTCGGTGCCGTCCTGCTGGTCGGCGCGGCCACCGGGGCCTGGGGGGACCCGAGCGACCTGCCGCCCCGCCCCTCCGCCGACGCCGCCCGGGCCGGCGGCGGCGGGCTCCCGGCGGACCCGGCCGGCAGCGCACTGTCCGAGCAGCAGGCCGAGCACCTGCTCGGGGCCAACGGCGACCGCTGGGGCGCGTACTACAGCGCGCAGGAGTACGCCGAGTTCAGCCAGGGACTGGACGGCCGGTACCTGGGCGTCGGCCTCTCCGTGGGCCGCGGCCAGGACGGCGTCACCGAGGTCTCCCAGGTCGCGCCCGAAGGCCCGGCGGCCGCGGCCGGGATCGCGCCCGGCGACCGGCTGCTGCGGATCGGCCAGGACCAGGCCGACCACCTGCCGGTCACCGAGGTGGTCGCGCGGCTGCGCGGCCAGGGCGACGAGCGCAAGGCCGGCTCCGAGGTCACCCTGGAGGTCCGGCGCGGCGAGGGCGACGTGCGCGAACTGCGGCTGCGGCGCGCGCTGCTGGACAGCCAACAGGTCGCCGCGGAGCACCTGGACAAGGGCGTCCTGCGGATCACCGTGCGGGCCTTCACCAGCGGCGTGGCCGATCGGGTGCGCGCCGCGCTGCGCGCCCCGCACACCGGCGTGGTGCTCGATCTGCGCGGGAACTCCGGCGGGTTGGTCGACGAGGCGGCCGGCACCGCCGGGATCTTCCTGGACGGCGGCCCGGTCGGCTCGTACCAGGAGCGCGGCGGGACCAGGGAGTTGACCGCCCCGCGCGGCGGCGACCAGCGCACCCCGCTGGTGGTGCTGGTGGACGGCGGCACGATGAGCGCCGCCGAACTGCTCGCCGGCGCCCTGCAGGACCGCAGCCGCGCCGTGGTGGTGGGCACGCGGACCTTCGGCAAGGGCACCGTGCAGCAGCCCAGCCGGCTCGCCGACGGCGCGGTGCTGGAGATGACCGTCGGCCGCTACTTCACCCCGGCCGGCCGCTCCCCGGACGGCACCGGCCTCACCCCCGACGTCCCGGCGGCCACCGGCGAGGACGCCGACGCGCTCGCCCTGCGCGTCCTCGCGGGGCTCGGCACCCGGGCCTGAGCGCCGGGACCCGCGCCTAAAGCAGCTGCCCGACCCGGCCCCGAAGTGCGAGAATGACCGCGCTATGGCAAAGGAAACGGGACACAAGCTGATCGCGCAGAACAAGAAGGCGCGACACGAGTACACGATCCTCGACACCTACGAGTGCGGCCTCGTACTCACGGGCACCGAGGTCAAGTCGCTGCGCGAGGGGCGGGCCAACCTGGTCGACGGCTACGCCTACATCCAGAACCACGAGGCGTGGATCGACAACGTCTTCATCCCCGAGTACACCCAGGGGACGTGGACCAACCACGCGGCCCGGCGCAAGCGCAAGCTGCTGCTGCACAGGATGGAGATCCACAAGATCGAGACCAAGGTCCGCGACGCGGGCCACACCCTGGTCCCGCTCTCGCTGTACTTCAAGGACGGCCGGGTCAAGCTGGAGCTCGCGCTCGCCGTCGGCAAGAAGCTGTACGACAAGCGCCAGACGCTCCGCGAGAAGCAGGACACCCGCGAGACGGCCCGTGCGGTGGCGGCGGCGCGGCGGCGCCAGGGTTAATCCGCTGGACCCTCGCCCGTCGCCTCGCGTACTATGGCGCAAGCAACACGGACGGTCACAGTCCGAGCTGTTTCTCAAAAAAACATGGGGATGATCGGTTTCGACAGGGGATGTTGAAACAGGGGAAGCGAGCCGAGGAACGCGGCAATGATCTCGTAAACCACGTGTCGCAAAAAAATAATCGCCAACTCTAAGCGCGATTCCCAGCAGTTCGCTCTCGCTGCCTAATAAGCACCGATAGCGCTTGGGTGTCAGACCGGGGAGTTCCCGACCCGGACCCTGGCATAATCTAGGGAACTCAACCGTCCGCCCGGGCTGCGGGGGTGGATGGGAAATCAAACAGCAGCTGGGCCTGTTGGCGGCTTGTCCGCGTGACCGCCAGGGCCGAGAAAATCACAGCGGACTGCGCTCGGAGAAGCCCTGAATTGACTCCACTGGACCCGGGTTCGATTCCCGGCATCTCCACCACCCCATGTTCATACCGAAGGCCGTCCACCGCTCCGCGGAGGGCGGCCTTCAACTTTTGTACGTTCCGGAGCAGCGCACCGCGGGGGTCGCGGCGTAGGATCATCCGTCCGCTCGTTTTCCGGAGCCGGATTCCGCCGCAACCACCGAGGCCATGAGCAACACGGACACCACCCCCACCGCCGATCACGAGACCGTCCGCGAGCGCGAGATCGCCGGTGAGCAGCAGCACCTCGACACCGTCTACCACCGGTTGGAGGAGAAGCTCGCCGAGGCCGAGTACATCCTGGAGGACGCCGCCAAGCGGGTCCAGGTCGGTACTCCCGGCGCGCTCGCCGAACGCGACGCCCAGGTCTACCGGGCCGGCGCGCACCTCCAGCGCCTCAACAACGAGTTCGAGGACTTCCTCTTCGGCCGGATCGACCTCCAGCAGGCGGACGCCCCGGAGGAGCACGGCATCCCCTCGAACACCCCAATGGACCCGGCCGACCCGGTCGTGGCCGAGACCCTCCACATCGGCCGCCTGGGCGTGCTGGACGCCGAGTACGGCCCGCTGGTGATCGACTGGCGCGCGCCCGCCGCCGCCCCGTTCTACCGCGCGACCCCGGTCGAGCCCGGCCGGGTCATCCGCCGCCGGGTGATCCGCTCCAAGGGCCGCAAGGTGATCGGCGTCGAGGACGACCTGCTGCGCCCCGACCTCACCCCGACCCTGGACGGCGAGGAGCTGGCCGTGGTCGGCGACGGCGCGCTGATGGCCTCGCTGGGCCGGGCCCGCAGCCACTCGATGCGCGACATCGTCTCCTCGATCCAGAAGGAGCAGGACGAGGTGATCCGCGCCGCCGCGGCCGGGGCCACCCTCGTCACCGGCGGCCCCGGCACCGGCAAGACCGCCGTCGCCCTGCACCGCGCCGCCTACCTGCTCTACCAGGACCGCCGCCGCTACGCCGGGGGCATCCTGGTAGTCTCGCCGACCCCGCTGCTGGTCTCCTACACCGAGGGCGTGCTGCCCTCGCTCGGCGAGGAGGGCCAGGTCGCCATCCGGGCCGTCGGCTCCCTGGTGGACGGCATCGAGGCGGGCAGCTACGACACCCCCGAGGCGGCGCGGGTCAAGGGCTCGGCCCGGATGGCGCAGCTGCTGCGCCGGGCCGCCCGTGCGGCGCTGGAGCTGGGTGCGCCGCAGGAGCTGAAGGTGGTCGCCCGCGGCGAGGTGCTGAAGCTGGACGCGGGCCGGCTGAAGGCCGTCCGCGGCAACGTGGTGGGCTCCGGCGGCACCCCGCTGAACCTGCTGCGCCCGCGCGCCCGCCGGCTGCTGCTGGACGCCCTGTGGCAGGAGGTCGTCAAGAACCTCCCGAAGCCCACCGACCACTACGCCCGGGAGCAGCGCCAGGAGGAGAAGGAGAGCTTCGACGAGTACGTCTCGGACGAGGCGCCGTTCCTGGACTTCCTGGACGCCTGGTGGCCCGCCGTGACCCCGCGGCGGGTGCTGGGCACGCTCAAGCAGCACCGCCACATCAACCGGATCGCCCGCCGCGCCGTCACGCCGGACGAGGCGCGGCTGCTGGCCGCCTCCTGGCGCCACCTGTCCCCGGAGGGCCAGGGGGCGCTGTCCGCGCACGACGTCGCGCTGCTGGACGAGCTCCAGGTGCTGCTCGGCGAGCCGGCCCGGCCGAAGGTCCGCGAGGTGGACGCGATGGACCTGCTGACCGGCCTGGAGGAGGTCACCACCTTCGCCGACCGCTCCACCCGCCAGCGCGACCGCCAGCCGGTGGAGCGCAAGGAGTACGCCCACATCATCGTGGACGAGGCCCAGGACCTCACCCCGATGCAGTGGCGGATGATCGGCCGCCGGGCCCGGATGGCCACCTGGACGATCGTCGGCGACCCGGCCCAGTCCTCCTGGCCGTTCCCGCAGGAGGCCCAGTCCGCGCTGGACGAGGTGCTGGCCGGCAAGCCGCGCCGCCGCTTCACGCTGACGGTGAACTACCGCAACCCGGCCGAGATCGCCGAGGTCGCGGCCAAGGTGCTGGCGCTGGCCGCGCCGGGCACGCCCTCGCCGAGCGCGGTCCGACACGTCGGCGTGGAGCCGCGCTTCGCGGCCGTCACCGACCCCTCGCCGGCGGCCTTCGGCAAGGCCGCCAGGGCCGAGTTGGAGCGGCTGCTGGCCGAGGTGGACGGCACCGTGGCGATCGTCGTGCCGATGGACCGCCGGGCCGAGGCGGCCGGCTGGGCCGAGGGCCTGGGCGAGCGCGTGGTGCCGCTGGGCAGCCTTGAGGCGAAGGGCCTGGAGTACGACGCGACGGTGGTGGCCGACCCGACCGGCATCGCCGGCGAGTCGGAGGCCGGCCTGCGGGTGCTGTACGTGGCGCTGACCCGCGCGACCCAGCGGCTGACCGTGCTGTCCGGCCCGGACGACCTGCCGGACGCGGACGGCGTGCCCGCGCTGCTGCACGGCTGACGGTCGCTGACGGACCGCCGCGCGAACGGAAGAAGGCCCCCCACCGCTTGGTGAGGGGCCTTCAGACGTTTAGTACACCGACCCGCCATGCTCGCCTCGCGGCAAGTGGTCCCTCGAAGGGACGAAGGTTGGGCCCGGGGGCTTGGATCGGGCCGGTGCCTGTCCAATGTAACGCATCGGCCCGGAGAGGCAAGGAGTGCGCGGGGGAAGGTCGGCGGGAGCCGGCCGGATTGTCGGATCCGCACACTCAATGAACGTTATTTCTGGCTACCCCTTGGAAGGTGCGACGATCGAGGTCTAGCATGCGCAGGCGATGCCTTCAACAAAATGTTGAGCCTGCGGGACAGACGGAAGAAGGAAGCGTCGATGGCGACGGTGCCCAGTGTCTCCAACTCGATCACGGTACGGCTGGAGGTCCCGGCCCGGGGCAACGCCGTCAGCGCGATCACCACGGCCGTGGAGTCCTCCGGCGGATCGGTGACCGGCCTCGACGTCACCGCCTCCGGCCTGGAGGCGCTGCGGATCGACGTCACGGTGGCGGCTTCCTCGGTCGCGCACGGCGAGGAGATCGTCGAGAAGCTCCGGGCGATCGACGGCGTGTCGATCGGCAAGGTCTCGGACCGCACCTTCCTGATGCACCTCGGCGGCAAGATCGAGATGTCGTCCAAGCTGCCGATCCGCAACCGTGACGACCTCAGCATGATCTACACCCCGGGTGTCGCGCGCGTCTGCATGGCGATCGCCGAGAACCCCGAGGACGCCCGCCGCCTCACCATCAAGCGCAACAGCGTCGCCGTGGTCACCGACGGCTCGGCGGTGCTGGGCCTGGGCAACATCGGTCCGGAGGCCGCGCTGCCGGTCATGGAGGGCAAGGCGGCGCTCTTCAAGCGCTTCGCCGGGATCGACGCCTGGCCGATCTGCCTGGACACCCAGGACACCGACGAGATCGTCGCGATCGTCAAGGCGATCGCCCCGGGCTTCGCCGGGATCAACCTGGAGGACATCTCCGCGCCGCGCTGCTTCGAGATCGAGGCCCGGCTGCGCGAGGCCCTGGACATCCCGGTCTTCCACGACGACCAGCACGGCACCGCGATCGTGGTGCTGGCCGCCCTCACCAACGCGCTGAAGGTGGTCGGCAAGGAGATCGCCGACATCCGCGTGGTGATGTCGGGCGCCGGCGCCGCGGGCACCGCGATCCTCAAGCTCCTGATGGCGGCCGGCGTCGAGCACGCCACCGTGGCGGACGTGCGCGGCGTGGTCCACCAGGGCCGTGAGGACCTCAACGACAACCTGCGGTGGATCGCCGAGCACACCAACCGCTCGGGCCGCACCGGCAGCCTCAAGGAGGCCGTGGCGGGCGCGGACGTCTTCATCGGCGTCTCGGCCCCGAACGTCCTGGACGGCGACGACCTGGCCACCATGGCCCCCGACGCGATCGTCTTCGCGCTGGCCAACCCGGACCCGGAGGTCGACCCCGGGGTCGCCCGGCAGACCGCCGCCGTGGTCGCCACCGGCCGCAGCGACTTCCCGAACCAGATCAACAACGTGCTGGTCTTCCCGGGCGTCTTCCGCGGCCTGCTGGACGCTCAGAGCCGTACCGTCAACACCGAGATGATGATCGCCGCCGCCCGGGCGCTGGCCACCACCGTCGCCGACGACGAGCTGAACGCGAACTACATCATCCCGAGCGTCTTCCACAAGGACGTCGCCAAGACCGTCGCCTCCGCCGTGCGCGAGGCGGCCCTGGCGGGCGGTCAGGAGGCCCCCGCACCGGCCCGTCCGACCCCGGGCATCGTCGGCACCCTGGACACCTCCGCCTTCCCCACCGTCAAGCTCTGACGACCGGGCCGGCGGACGTGTCGGCGGTCGCTCAAACGCACGAATAGCGGTCATACCCGCCCAGCCCGCCCCGAACCCTTGCGACACAAGGGCGAGGGGCGTGTTTGGGCTTGTCAGTCGTAGGGCGTACGGTAGCCCTGCACGGGGCAGGCGTGTCCGACAAGTACGGAACGTCCCCCTGGTCTTCCGGCGAGTCGTCCCGACCGCCGCCCGCGCCCGGTCCGCCGGAGCCGACGGAGCGTCACACCTCCAACGGGCGGGCGTTGTTCGGGTGGCCCGGCCGGGGCCCGATTGGCTTTCTCGGGGCCGGTCGGGGCAGGATTCGTATCCAGGCGGGCGGGCGGGCCTTCGAAGGCTCCGGCGCGCGGCATCGGGTACGGACCCGGCCTGCGACCACGCATTGCCTGCATGAGCACAGTGTGCGGACCTGCGGCCTATCCGGGTGCCCCCCGGTGGGAGCACCGATGGGCCCCCGCACACCGCAAGCGAACAGACCACAGGAGTACACATGAACCGCAGTGAGCTGGTGGCCGCGCTGTCCGAGCGCGCCGAGGTGACCCGCAAGGACGCCGACGCCGTTCTGGCCGCCTTCGCCGAGATCGTCGGCGAGGTCGTCGCCAAGGGCGACGAGAAGGTCACCATCCCCGGTTTCCTGACCTTCGAGCGCACCCACCGCGCTGCCCGCACCGCCCGCAACCCGCAGACCGGCGAGCCGATCCAGATCGCCGCGGGCTACAGCGCCAAGGTGAGCGCCGGCTCCAAGCTGAAGGAAGCCGCCAAGGGCGCTGCCTGAGCCACCCCTTGAACGCCCGAGAGGCCGGGCTCCCCGCGTGGGGAGCCCGGCCTCTCGCCGTGTGTCGGGCCGCCGATCAGGCGTCGACCAGCTGCTCGCTGGGCAGCTCGACGTGGGCGCCGAGGTCGCGCAGCTTGTCCATGAAGTTCTCGTAGCCGCGGTTGATCAGGTCGATGCCGTGCACGGTCGAGGTGCCCTCGGCCGCCAGCGCCGCGATCAGGTACGAGAAGCCGCCGCGCAGGTCCGGGATGACCAGCTCGGAGCCGATCAGCTTGGAGGGGCCGGAGACGACCGCGGAGTGCAGGAAGTTGCGGGCGCCGAAGCGGCACGGGGTGCCGCCCAGGCACTCGCGGTAGAGCTGGATGTGCGCGCCCATCTGGTTCAGCGCGCCGGTGAAGCCGAGGCGCGACTCGTACACCGTCTCGTGGACGATGGACAGGCCGGTGGCCTGGGTCAGCGCGACGACCAGCGGCTGCTGCCAGTCGGTCTGGAAGCCGGGGTGCACGTCGGTCTCCAGGGCGATCGCCTTGAGCTCGCCGCCCGGGTGCCAGAAGCGGATGCCCTCGTCGTCCACCTCGAAGGCGCCGCCGACCTTCCGGAAGGTGTTGAGGAAGGTCATCATCTCCAGCTGGCGGGCGCCGCGGACGTAGATGTCGCCCTTGGTGGCGAGCGCCGCGCAGGCCCAGGAAGCGGCCTCCAGGCGGTCCGGAAGCGCGCGGTGGGTGTAGCCGTTGAGCTCGTCCACACCGGTGATCAGGATGGTCCGGTCGGTGCCCAGGGTGATGATCGAGCCCATCTTCTGCAGGACGCAGATCAGGTCGACGATCTCCGGCTCGATGGCCGCGTTGCGCAGCTCGGTGACGCCCTCGGCGAGCACCGCGGTGAGCAGCACCTGCTCGGTCGCACCGACCGAGGGGTAGGGCAGCTCGATCTTGGTGCCGCGCAGGCGCTGCGGGGCGACCAGGTAGGTGCCCTGCGGGTGCTTCTCGATGGTGGCGCCGAACTGGCGCAGCACCTCGAAGTGGAAGTCGACCGGGCGGCCGCCGATGTCGCAGCCGCCGAGGCCCGGGATGAAGGCGTGGCCGAGGCGGTGCAGCAGCGGGCCGCAGAACAGGATCGGAATCCGCGAGGATCCGGCGTGTGCGTCGATGTCGGCGACATTGGCGCTCTCGACGTGCGAGGGGTCGAGGATCAGCTCGCCGTCCTCGTCGCCGACGCGCACCGTCACGCCGTGCAGCTGCAGCAGGCCGCGAACCACCTTGACGTCGCGGATGTCCGGGACGTTGCGCAGTCTGCTGGGGCCCTGGCCGAGGAGGGCGGCGACCATGGCCTTGGGGACCAGGTTCTTCGCACCGCGGACGCGGATCTCGCCTTCGAGCGGGTTTCCGCCGTGGACCAGCAGGACGTCGTCGGTCATCGTTCTCGCAATCCGGGGTGCCAGAGGAGTTTGGGGAAGGGCTCCGGTAGAGAGCCGGTGGTGGACCGGTCGTGCGGGCGTGTTCGGGCCCCCGGCGTGACCGAGTCGGCACCGCATAAGGGCGTCCACCAGACGTAGATGGTAGTAGGCGTCCCGATGGTTCCCGTGAGCCTCTCCCGTGATGGTGCTCTCTCCGGGGTCGGCGGCGCCCGCCGGTACGCCCGTACGGGTGTTCGTCCGGCGTCGCGGGGTTTCGCGCGTTGCGGTGTCCGAGCGGCCGTTCTGCGGGATCATGTGAGGCATGACGGCGGCCCATTCGCACGGAGGCCGGTCCCACACCGGCCGTCTGCTCGTCGCGACGCCCCTGCTCACCGATCCGAACTTCGCGCGGGCGGTGGTGCTCCTCCTCGACCACGACGCCGAGGGGGCGCTCGGTGTGGTCCTCAACCGGCCGACGCCGGTCGAGGTGGGCGCCGTGCTGGACGGCTGGGGCCGACTCGTCGGGCAGCCGGCCGTGGTGTTCCAGGGCGGGCCGGTGGCGCTGGACTCGGCGCTCGGCCTCGCGGTGGCGCCCGGGGATCCGGGCACCGGCGAGCCGCTGGGCTGGCGGCGGGTGCACGGCGCGATCGGCCTGGTGGACCTGGAGGCGCCGCCCGAGGTGCTGGCGGGCGAACTGGGCAGCCTGCGGATCTTCGCCGGGTACGCCGGCTGGTCGCCGGGGCAGCTGGAGGCCGAGCTGGAGAGCGGCGCCTGGTTCCTGGTGGACTGCGAGCCGGGGGACGTCTCCAGCCCCGAGCCGGAGCGGCTGTGGCGCTCGGTGCTGCGCCGCCAGCGCGGTCCGCTGGCCCTGCTGGCGACCTACCCGGACGACCCCACGATGAACTGAGGAGCGGGCCCCGCGGCGCGACACTGGCCCGGTTTCCCGGGGCGCCCATAGACTTGGCACTCATGAGCACTCTTGAGCCCGAGCGCGGCCTCGGCACCGGCACCCTGGTCGAGCCCGTCCCGCAGACGTCCAACGGGGACGGTGACCACGAGCGCTTCGCGCACTACGTCCAGAAGGACAAGATCATGGAGAGCGCGCTCTCCGGGTCTCCCGTGGTGGCGCTGTGCGGCAAGGTGTGGGTGCCCGGGCGCGACCCGAAGAAGTACCCGGTCTGCCCGATGTGCAAGGAGATCTACGACGGCATCGGCAAGCCGCAGGGCGGCGACGGCGACAACAAGTAGTCCGCCGGTCCCGCGGGGCCGTTTTGCATGGCACCGCGATCGCACCGTGGTCTATGCCAATCGTTCCGGGCGTGGGCAGGATGTCGGAATGGACCTCATTCCCGCACCTTCGAGTGCCGTCCGCCGCCCGGACGAGGACTTCCCGCTCGACGCCGCCACCACGCTGACCGCACCGCCCGCGCTGGCCGACGCCGAGCGCTGGCTGCGCGGCACGCTGTCCGCCGCCACCGGGCTGCCCCTGGGCCCCGGTCGGCCGGGCGCGGGCATCGAACTGGTCCAGGACGACGCGCTCGCCGCCGAGGCGTACCGGGTCACGGTGCGCCCCGGCCACGCGCTGCTCGCCGCGGGCGGCCCGGCGGGCGCGCTGTGGGCGGCGCAGACCCTGCGGCAGCTGCTCGGGCCGGACGCCTACCGGCGGTCGCCGCTGCGCCACGAGGGCTGGGTGCTGCCCGGCGCCGACATCGAGGACGCGCCCCGGTTCGGCTGGCGCGGCGCGCTGCTCGACGTCGCCCGGCACTTCCTGCCCAAGTCGGACGTGCTGCGCTTCGTCGACCTGCTGGCCGCGCACAAGCTCAACGTGCTCCACCTGCACCTGACCGACGACCAGGGCTGGCGGGTGGAGATCAAGCGCTACCCGAGGCTCACCGGGCGGGGCGCCTGGCGGGAGCGCTCGATGGTCGGCTACCGCGCCGGTCAGCGCCGCGACGACCGCCCGCACGGCGGCTACTACACCCAGGACGACCTGCGCGAGATCGTCGCGTACGCGGCCGCGCGCGGGGTGACCGTCGTCCCGGAGATCGACCTGCCCGGCCACACCCAGGCCGCCGTCGCCGCCTACCCCGAGCTGGGCAACACCGACGTGGTGGACACCGCCGCGCTCGGCGTCTGGACGGACTGGGGGGTGAGCCACCACGTGCTCAACGCCTCCGAGGAGACCCTGCGCTTCTTCGAGGGGGTGCTGGAGGAGGTACTGGAGCTCTTCCCGTCCGAGTTCGTCCACCTCGGCGGCGACGAGTGCCCCAAGGAGCAGTGGAAGGACAGTGCCGCGGCCCAGGCCCGGATCCGCGAGCTGGGCCTGGCCAACGAGGACGAGCTGCAGAGCCACGTCATCCGGCACTTCGACCGCTGGCTGGCCGAGCGCGGCCGTCGGCTGATCGGCTGGGACGAGATCCTGGAGGGCGGGCTCGCCCCGGGCGCGGCCGTCTCCTCCTGGCGCGGCTTCGGTGGCGGGGTCGCCGCCGCGAGGGCCGGGCACGACGTGGTGATGTGCCCCGAGCAGCACGTCTACTTCGACCACCGGCAGGCGGACGGACCGGACGAGCCGATCCCGGTCGGATTCGTGCGCACGCTGGAGGACGTCTACCGCTTCGAGCCGGTGCCCGCGCAGCTGGACGAGGCCGCGGCGCGGCGCGTGATCGGCACCCAGGCCAACCTGTGGAGCGAGTTCGCGGACAGCGCCCGGGACATCGACTACCGGGCCTTCCCCCGGTTGGTCGCCTTCGCCGAGGTCGCCTGGTCCGAGCTGCCCGCCCGTCCGGCCGAGCGCGACTTCGCCGGCTTCGAGCGGCGGCTGGCCGCGCACCTGAAGGCGCTGGACGCGCTCGGCGTCGAGTACCGACCGGCCGACGGGCCGCTGCCCTGGCAGCGCCGTCCCGGGGTGGCCGGCCGGCCGATCGAGGGCCCGCCGCCGGTGCGGTAGGCCGGGGCGTCGCACTCCTGTCCACGGGGGCGGCGACAGCACGGGTCGTACTCGCCGGGAACTTCTGAGTGGTCATCGGACGTCAAGAACAGATGAACATCTGCCCTGGCCCCATCCGGCCCGGGGCAGATACCGCCCGGTAACGGTCCCAATCGGGCAGTCCCGTTCACCGGCCCCGAAATGATCATCGAGCATTGTGTGCCAGAGTTGCCCAACCCGGCCCGATCGCCCGTACCCTACGGGCCAGGCCGGGCTGCTGACGCGGACACCACGGCCCAAGGCCGCGGGCGGCAGGCGATCGATGAGCAAGTGGAGCACGGTGGGACCCAGGTGAACCGGACGATCATGCTGCCGGCCTCGCTCGACGAGGCCGTCGACGCGCTGGCCGCCGCCCCGGCCGCGGTACCGGTGGCCGGAGCCACCGACCTCATGGAGGCCGTCAACGCCGGACGGCTGCGCCCCGCCGCCCTGGTCGGCCTCGGCCGGATCACCGAACTGCGCGGCTGGCGCTACGAGGACGGCGGCACCGCCGTGCTCGGCGCCGGACTCACCCACGCCCGGATGGACCGCCCCGACTTCGCCGCGCTCATCCCCGCCCTCGCCGACGCCGCCCGCACCGCCGGGCCGCCGCAGGTCCGCAACGTCGGCACCCTCGGCGGCAACATCGTCACCGCCGCCCCGGCCGGCGACACCCTCCCGGTGCTCGCCGCGCTGGAGGCCACCGTCACCCTCGCCCGGGCCGGCGCCAGCCGCGAGGTGCCGGTCAGTCACCTGCTCACCGGCCTCGACCCGGTGCGCCCCGGCGAACTGCTCACCTGGGTGCGCGTCCCGCTCCTGCACGCCCCGCAGGTCTTCCTCAAGGCCACCGGCCGCAGCGGCCCGGCCCGCGCCACCGCCTCCGTCGCCCTCGTCCTCGACCCCGCCCGGCGCTCGGTGCGCTGCGCCGTCGGCGCCGTCGCCCCGGTGCCGCTGCGCCCGCTGGAGGCCGAGGCCTGGGTGGCCGGCTGCATCGACTGGGACGGCAGCCGGGAGATCGACCCGGCCGCGAACGCCGCATTCGGCGAGTACGTGGCCACCGCCTGCGTCCCCGACAACTACGGAGCCGACGGCGCCTGGGAGGCCGTGACCGAGGGGCCGACCGCGGCCGCCGTTCGGCTGCGGCGTACCGTAGCGGTGCTGGCCCGACGGGCACTGGGAAGGGCGCTGAAGTGACCACAGACCCCATCGAGACCCTCGACGCCGACCCGCTCGGCCTCTCCCCGCAGGTCAGCCGCGAGCTGCGCCCGTGCGCCTCCTACACGCTGCGGGTCAACGGTTTCGAACGGCCCGTCACCGACGCCTGGATCGGCGAGAGCCTGCTCTACGTGCTGCGCGAGCGGCTCGGCCTGGCCGGCGCCAAGGACGGCTGCGAGCAGGGCGAGTGCGGGGCCTGCTCGGTGCAGGTGGACGGCCAGCTGGTGGCCGGCTGCCTGGTGCCCGCCGCGCTGGCCGCCGACAGCGAGATCAACACCGTCGAGGGCCTGTCGGCCGGTGGCGGCGCGAGCGACGTCCAGCAGGCGCTGGCCGCCTCCGGCGCCGTGCAGTGCGGCTACTGCACCCCCGGCATGGCGATGGCGGTGCACGACCTGCTCCAGCGCAACCACCGTCCCACCGACGTCGAGGCCCGGCAGGCGCTCTGCGGCAACCTCTGCCGCTGCACCGGCTACAAGGGCGTGCTGGCCGCCGTGCAGACCGTCGCGGAGGCCCGCGCGGCGGAGGCCGAGGAGGCGGAGGAGGCGGCTGCGTCGGCCGAGGCCGCCACCGCGCAGCCCGCTGTCGGGGCACCGGCCGACCCGGCGGGCGAGGCGGCCGCCGAGGCCCTGGCCGCCGTGCCCGCCGAGCCCGAGGCCGCCGTCGAGCCGCCGGTCTACACCGACGCCGACGCCTGGATCGAGCACGTCCCGCAGCCGCCCGTCGAGCCGCAGCACGTCGAGCCGCAGTACGTCGAGCCGCAGTACGTCGAGCCGCAGTACCTCGCGGCCCACCCCGTCGAGGCCCACCCGGTCGCGCCGCAGCCCGCCGAGCAGACCCACGCCCCGGCCGGGATGCCGTACGGCGACGTGCCGGGCGGCTACGACACCGGCGTGTACGACACCACCGTGCCGATCCCGGTCCACGGCGCCGTCCCCGCCCAGACCGCCGACGGCCAGGTCTACTACCCGCCACAGGGCTACCCCGAGCAGCCGTACCAGGGCACCCCCGCCCACGGCACCTACCTGCCCTACCCGGACGGCCACCAGCAGCAGAACGGCTACGACACCGGGTACGACACCGGCTACGACGCCCCGGTCTACGAGCCGACCCCCGCGCACGGCACCCCGCTGCCCGGCGCCGTCCTCGACGGCACGCCGCCGCACGGCACCCCGTACGTCGCCCCGCACCCGCACGGTGCCCCGGTCGAGGGCGGTGCCCCGGCCGGCGTCCCGTACACCGCCACCCCCGCCCACGGCATCCGGCTCCCCGAGGACGACCACGCATCATGACGTCGCCTACCGACATCGGCGCAGCACTCCAGCAGGACGGCGGCGAGGGCGGCGCACCGGAGCCGTTCGGCCTGGGCAGCTCCCCGCTGCGCAGCGACGCGCTGCCCAAGGCGCTCGGCATCTACCCGTACGCGGCCGACCTGTGGGCCGAGGGGCTGCTGTGGGGCGCGGTGCTGCGCTCGCCGCACCCGCACGCCCGGATCCGCGGCATCGACACCTCGGCCGCGCTGGCGCTGCCCGGCGTGCACGCCGTGGTCACCGCCGCAGACCTGCCACCCGGCCCGGACGGCACCCCCGACGGCGCCCCGGCCGGCCCGGTCGTCGCCGACCGGCCGGTGCTGGCCGCCGGCGTGGTGCGCCACCACGGCGAGCCGATCGCCGCGGTGGCCGCCGACCACCCGGACACCGCCCGGCTGGCGGTCGGTCTGATCGCGGTCGACTACGAGCCCATGGAGGCCGTGACCGACCCCGAGCAGTCCTTCACCGCTCCGGCGCTGCACCCGGACGGCAACCTCTTCCGCCACCTGCCGCTGCGCACCGGGGACCCGGACGCGGTCGGCGAGATCGTCGTCGAGGGCCTCTACCAGGTCGGCCGGCAGGACCCGGCACCGCTCGGCGCCGAGGCCGGGCTGGCCGTGCCGCGCCCGGACGGCGGCGTCGAGCTGCACCTGTCCTCCACCGACCCGCACGGCGACCGCGACCGCACCGCCGCCTGCCTCGGCCTGGAGCCCGACCGGGTCCGGCTGGTGGTCACCGGCGTGCCCGGCGCCACCACCGACCGCGAGGACCTCTCCTTCCAGGTCACCCTGGCGCTGCTGGCGCTGCGCACCGGCCGCCCCGTGAAGATGACCCTCACCCGCGAGGAGTCCTTCCACACCCACGCCTCGCGGCACCCCGCACTGCTGCGCTACCGCCACCACGCCGACGCCGAGGGCACCCTGGTGAAGGTCGAGGCGCAGATCCTGCTGGACGGCGGCGCCTACGCGGACGTCTCCGCCGAGGCGCTGGCCGCCGCGACGGCGTTCTCGGTCGGACCGTACGTCTGCCCCAACGTGTTCGTGGACGCCTGGGCGGTGCGCACCAACAACCCGCCGGCCGGTCGGATGCGCGGCGAGGGCGCGCTGCAGGCCTGCTTCGCCTACGAGTCGCAGCTGGACCAGCTGGCAGCCCGGGTGGGCGTGGACCCGGTGGAGATCAGGCGGCGCAACGCGATGTCCACCGGTGACCCGCTGCCCACCGGACAGGCCGTCACCTGCCCGGCGCCGGTGCGCGCGCTGCTGGACGCGGTCGCGGACGAGCCGCTGCCGGCCCTGCCGGTGGACGACCCGGACGCCGAGTGGCTGCTGCCCGGCGGGCCCGGCGGCGCGGGCGACCCGGTGGCGGTGCGGCGCGGCATCGGCTACGCCGTCGGCATGGTGCACATGCTGGGCGCCGAGGGCGAGGACGAGGTGTCCACCGCGACCGTGCGGGTCAGCGGCGACCACGCCACGGTGATCTGCGCGGCCGTCGACGCCGGGCAGGGCTTCGCCACGCTGGCCCGGCAGATCGTGCAGACGGTGCTGGGCGTCAGCGAGGTCTACATCGCGCCGGCCGACAGCGACCAGTCGATCGCCGGGCCCGCCACCCGCGGTCGGCACACCTGGGTCTCCGGCGGCGCCGTCGAGCGGGCCGCGCTGATGGTCCGCCACCAGCTGCTTCAGCCGATCGCGGCCAACTTCGGGATGTCGGCGGAGCTGCTGCAGATCGCCGACGGCAAGATCACCTCCTACGACGGGGTGCTCGGCATGCCGGTCGCCGAGGCGCTGGAGGGCAAGGAGCTCTGGGCCACCGCGCAGTGCCGCCCGCACCCCACCGAGCCGCTGGACGAGTCCGGGCAGGGCGACGCCTTCGTCTCCATCTCCTTCTGCGCGATGCGCGCGGTGGTGGACGTGGACATCGAGCTGGGCGCGGTGCGGGTGGTCGAGATGACGGTCGCCCAGGACGTCGGCCGGGCGTTGAACCCGCGGCAGATCGAGGACCGGATCGAGGCGGGCGTGGCCCAGGGCGTGGGCCTGGCGCTGCTGGAGGACCTGCAGACCGCCGGCGGCGTGCTGCAGAACCCCTCGCTCACCGGCTACCGGCTGCCCACCGCGCTGGACACCCCCGAGGTGCGGATCGCCGCGCTGCTGGAGGAACGCGACGTGGTCGCCCCGTTCGGTGCCAAGGCGGTCGGCGCCGCCCCCGCGGTGGTCGCCCCGGCGGCCGTCGCCGCGGCCGTCCGCGCGGCCACCGGCCTGCCGGTCGGCCGGCTGCCGATCCGGGCGGAGGACGCCGTCACCGCCTGAGCGGAGAAACGCGGAAAGGAATTGCCGGTCGACTTTTCCGAGTCGACCGGCAATTCCTTTTCCTTGAGGCCGTGGCGGGAATTGAACCCGCGTTCACCGCTTTGCAGACGGTCCCCTGAGCCACTCGGGCACACGGCCAGTGAATTCATGGTGGCGGATCCGGGGGAAGGGGGTCAACGGCGTTATGTAAATTCTGTATGGCAATGTGTGCTACGGTCGAAGACCGGTGGCGAATTCCCGCCACCCCGGACGAGCGCGTCGTACCCGGTGACGACAAGACGGCGCAGTTCAGCGGCAACCCGGCCGCTGTGGACTGCGGAGGCATCGTCGTCATGGCCTGGCTCGTTCTGATCGTCTCGGGTCTCCTGGAGACCGTGTGGGCGGTCGCCCTGGATTCGTCCAAGGGCTTCTCCCGCCTCGTTCCCACCCTCGTCTTCGGCATCGCGCTGCTGTTCAGCATGGGCGGCCTGGCGTACGCGATGCGCACCATCCCGATCGGCACCGGCTACGCGGTCTGGGTCGGCATCGGCGCGGTCGGCACCGCGCTCTACGGCATGGCCGTCCTGGGGGACGCGGTGACCATGGCCCAGATCGCCTGCCTGCTGCTGATCGTCTCCGGCGTGGTGGGCCTCAAGGTGCTGCACTGACTCGAGGTGCGGCACCGGCTCGCCGCACCGGCTCGAGGCGCCGCACCGACCGCGCCCTGGGCCCGGGGCCGGGCCTCGGGGCCGAGCCGATCACCGACCCCGGTCAGGGGTCATCGAGGCGGACGGCTCTTACGATGTTCCGTATGACCACAGCCTCCCCCACCTCGGTCGACCCGGTTCCGATACCCCTCGACGACGACCCCGGCGGCGGGGTGCTCAGCGGCCGCTACCGCGCACTGACGCTGGGGATCGTGTCGGTGATCCTGGTGATCGCCTTCGAGGCGACCGCCGTCAACACCGCGATGCCGACGGCGGCCCGCCAACTGGACGGCCTCGGGCTGTACGCCTTCGCCTTCTCCGGCTACTTCACCACCACGCTCTTCGCCCTGGTCGTCTCCGGCCAGTGGTGCGACCGGCGCGGACCGCTGCAGCCGCTGTTCACCGGTATCGCGGTGTTCGGCGTCGGCCTGCTGGTGGCCGGGACGGCGCCCGGGATGTGGGTGTTCGTGGCCGGGCGGGCGATCCAGGGCCTGGGCGGCGGGCTGGTGATCGTCGCGCTGTACGTGGTGGTCGGCCGGGCTTATCCGGAGCGGTTGCGGCCGTCGGTGTTCGCGGCCTTCTCCTCGGCCTGGGTGCTGCCCTCGATCGTGGGCCCGCTGGTCGCCGGGGCGGTCACCCAGCACCTCGGCTGGCGCTGGGTGTTCCTGGCCGTCCCGGTGCTGATCCTGCTGCCGCTGGCCGTGATGGGCCCGGCGCTGGCCCGCTCCGAGAGGGAGCACCCGGTGCTCAAGGGCGCGGACTTCGACCGTCGGCGCACCCTGCTCGCCGCGATGGCGGCGCTCGGCGCCGGCCTCCTGCAGTACGCGGGGCAGCGCCGCGACCTGGTCGGGCTGCTCCCCGGGATCGCCGGCGCCGCGCTGCTGGTGCCCGCCGTGCTGGGGTTGCTGCCGAAGCGGACCCTGCGGGCCGGGCGCGGGCTGCCGACGGTGATCCTGCTGCGCGGGGTGGCGGCGGGGGCGTTCTTCGCGGCCGAGGCCTTCGTCCCGCTGATGATGACCACCCAGCGCGGCCTGTCGCCGACGCTGGCCGGGCTCACCCTGACCAGTGGCGGGCTCTCCTGGGCGCTCGGTTCCTGGCTGCAGGGCCGGCCGGGGGCCGAGCGCTACCGCGGGGCGATGATCCGGGGCGGCTTCGTGCTGACCGCGCTGGCGATCGCGGGCGCCGCGCTGGTGCTGGTCCCTGCGGTGCCGGCCTGGGTGGCCTCGGTGGCCTGGGGGATCGGCGGCGTCGGGATGGGGCTGGCCATCGCGAGCGTCAGCGTGCTGATGATGAAGCTCTCCGCGCCGGAGGACGCCGGTGCCAACTCGGCCGCGCTGCAGATGAGCGACGCGCTGGGCAACGTGCTGCTCACGGGCCTCGCCGGGGTGCTGTTCGCGGCGCTGGGCGGCGGCGCCCTGGCGGCCGGCCACGGACAGGCCGAAGGCGCCGGTTCGCCCGGCGCCTTCGCGGTGATCCTGTTGGTGATGGCCGGGGTGGCACTCCTGGGAGCGCTGCTCTCCGGCCGGGTCCGCACCCGGTCCTGACGGTCAGCCGGCGGTGGCGGTGGCGGTGGCGGTGGCGGTGGCGGTGGCGGTGGCCGTGTCGGGGGCGGTGTCGGGGGCGGTGTCGGAGGAGGGCGAGGGAGAGGGGACCGGCGGCGCCGCCGGGGTGCCGAGGAAGGCCTCCCAGCCGCCGGTCGGGGACTGGCCCGGGGCCAGGGTCTGCAGCTTGCGCAGCACCGCCGGGTCCTGGGCGTCCAGCCAGTCGACCAGCTGGCGGAAGGAGACCAGCCGGACCTCCGGCTTGCCCGCGATGGCCTTGAGGGCGTCCTCGACGGCGTTCATGTAGATGCCGCCGTTCCACTCCTCGAAGTGGTTGCCGATGATGTACGGCGCCCGGTTGCCGTTGTAGGTGCGGTCGAAGCCCATCAGGTAGGCGTCGCGGGCCTGGGACTGGAAGCCCGGGTGGAGCGCCGGGTCGGCCTTGGTGTTGGGGCCGCACTGGTTGTACATGATGTTGTAGTCCATCGAGAGCACCTGGAAGGTGTGCCCGGGGAAGGGGATGGACTGCAGCGGGAGGTCCCACAGCGCGCCGCCCTGGATCTTCTGCGGCCACACCTGGGTGCCGTTGCCGCTGCTGTCGTAGCGCCAGCCGCGCTTGACCGCGGTGGGCAGCAGGTTGCGCTGGCCCTCCAGGCAGGGGGTGCGGCTGCCGATCAGCTCCTTGCGGTAGTCGAAGGGCAGCGCGGGCAGGTCGGTGAAGCCGGTGTTGGTGCGCCAGTTCGTCACGAAGTCCATCGCCTGCTGGATCTCGCTGTCCCACTCCTCCGGGGACCACCTGCCGACGCCGGTGGCGCCGCAGAAGTGGCCGTTGAAGTGGGTGCCGATCTCGTGGCCCTCCAGCCAGGCCGCGTGCACGTTCTCCAGGGTGTCGTGGATGTGCCGGTCGCTCAGGTAGCCGATGTCGGAGGCGCCGGCCTTGTGCTGCGGCGGGCGGTAGAGGTCCTTCTTGGACTCGGGCAGCAGGTAGAGGCCGCTGAGGAAGAAGGTCATCTTCGCGTCGTGCTCCTGGGCCAGCCGACGGAAGCGGGCGAACAGGCCGTTGTCGAGCTCGCCGGCGCCGTCCCAGGAGAAGACCACGAACTGCGGCGGACGCTGCCCGGGCAGCAGCCGCTCGGGGACGGGCTGGTGCGGCTGGGCGCCGGTGTCGGAGGTGGAGCCGTCGCCGATCAGGACGGCCTGCGGCTTCACGGCCGGAGCCGGAGCCGGGGCCGGCACGGGGGTGGCGCTCTGCTCGGTGTCCACGCCGGTGGAACCGGTCGCCCGCTCCCCGCCGGTGGCGTGGTTGCTGCCGCAGCCGGCCGCCAGGGTGGCGGCGGTGGCGGCGCCGGCCGCCAGCAGGGTGCGGCGGGAGAGAGCGTCCATGATCACTCCGTTCATCGGGCGTTCGGAAACGTGCGGGAGTGTGGGGTCCGATCGGGTGTCCGGCGGATCGAACCCGTGACCGCGTCAGCATGGCACGCGGGCGCAAACGGTCGAAGAGGCGCAGCGGACGGTCGGGAGTGATCGCCCGAACGCCGCAACCGATCCCGGCCGTAGAACCGTCGGAAGCTCGTGTCGGGACGTGGTCCCGCAGTGATCGCCGGGGGGAGGCGGCCATTGCGCTCCGCGACCGGACGTGCACCCGGCGCAGGAAAGTGGCCGGCAGCCCTGCCGATCGGCGGGTGTCGGTACGACCGTCGTATGGACGTGCCTTACAGTCCGATCCGGTTGAATTGTTCCCAGGAAACTCCCAGGAAGCGGGATTCCGTCGGCAGAGGGGAGCGCCCGTGGGCGTCCAGCAGAGCAGGAGCCCGTGGCCGGGCACCCTGGCGGCGGGTTCCGCGCTGGTGCTCGGTGCCTGGCTGCTGCACGACGGCGGCTCGCCGGTGCTGCCGCCCGCCCCGGGCGTCGGCCAGGCCCAGGCCGGCATCGCGCCGGTCTCCGTCGTCCCGCCACTGGGGCCGTCCGCGCCCACCCGGATCCGCATCCCGGCCGTCCGCCTGGACGCCCCGGTCACCGCGCTCGGGCTGGACGCCGACGGACACCTTCAGGCCCCGCCCGAGGCGGACCGGAACCTGGCAGGCTGGTACCGCGGCGGGGCCAGCCCCGGCCAGCGCGGTACCGCGATCCTCGCGGGGCACGTCGACAACAAGGCGGGGCCGGCCGTCTTCTATCATCTGGGCGCGCTCCGTCGAGGAGACCGGATCGAGATCGCCCGGGCGGACGGAGCCACCGCCGTCTACCAGCTGTACGCCATCGAAGTGCACGACCGAAAGGACTTCCCGGACGATCGGGTCTACCGTCAGGCCGCTGACGCGCAGCTGCGGGTGATCACCTGTGGCGGCGCCTACAGCGAGGAGCACGGCTACGACGGCAACGTCGTCGCCTACGGGTTCCTGGCCGACACCACCCATCCGGGCAAAGCCGCATGACCACGCTCACGCTCGCCTCCCGCTGGAACCCGATCGACTGGCCGCTCACCGAGGGCCCGATCCCGCACGCCGTCTTCGCGGCCGGCTGGCTGGCGCTGTTCGCGCTCGCCGTCGGCCGCAGCCGCAGCTGGTGGCGCGTGCGCCTGCCCGCCGCGCTCTTCACCGCGGCCGCGCTCAGCCTGCTGCTCGATGCCGTCGTCGACGGCTGGTGGCACCCCTTCCCCGAGGGCACTCCGGAGTACGTCACCTGGTGGATAGCCACCGCCCTGCTGGGGTTCTGTCTGGTCGGCTACCGGTTCCGCCGGCTCACCTGGCGCCGGCGCGGCATCGCGCTCGGCCTCAGCGGGCTGGTGCTGCTGATGGCCGCCTCCGAGGTCAACATCGGCTTCGGGCAGTTCCCCAGCGGGCGCGTGATGCTGGCGCCGTGGCTGACCAAGACCGACGGGCTGGTCCCGAAGGCCGACCAGACCGTGGCCGCCCCGCCGGACAAGGTGCTCGACGAGGTCTGGCAACCCCCGGCGGACCTGCCCGCGAAGGGCACCGTCTCGGTGGTGCCGATCCCCGGCCTCCGGTCGGGCTTCAAGGCCCGCGACGCGTACGTCT
>NZ_JBEORY010000058.1:0-63648 GCF_040302665.1 Kitasatospora sp. NPDC097691
TACGCCGAGTTCGCCGTGCTGTCGGCCTGGGCCCGCATGCCCGAGGGACTGACCTTCGAGGAGGCGGCCGGGTACCCGTCCGTGGTGGAGACCGCGCTGCGCGCCGACCCCACGTTCCGGCCCGGCACGTGGCTGCGCAAGCAGGACAAGGCCCGCACCGAAGGGAAGCCGACCGACCACCCGGCCGCGCTCCTGGACGCGCTCACCCGGCACGCCGAGACCGCCACCGGCTGACCCCCGTCCAGGCCCGCGAGGTCGCCGAGGCCGTCCGCCCGTTCCTCGGCTCCCTCCCCGGGCCGCGACCCCGACCACCCCCTCACCACCCCCTGCACGTCGAACTCACCCTCACCGGCCGGCCACCCACCGCCACCTTCATCCGCCTCCGCGGCGACTGACGCCCTCGACGCCCCGTCCCTGCGGATCGGGCCCTCGGACATCACTGGGTGCCACGCCGTACGCGGTGCGGAAGGCACGGCTGAAGTCCGCGTGCGCGCGGAATCCCCAGCGGGCGGCGACGTCCCCGATCGTGCGGTGGCGCAGCCGCGGGTCGGCGAGGTCGGCACGGGAGCGCTCGAGACGGCGACGGCGGATCGTGGCGGCGACCGTGTCGGGCCGCGTCCGGAACAGCTGGTGCAGGGTGCGCAGCGAGATGTGGTGGTGCGCGGCGATGACGGCCGGGCACAGCTGCGGGTCTCCGAGGTTGTGCTCGATGAAGGTGTCGACGTGTGCGAGCAGCACCTGCTTCCGGGTCTCCACGGGCAGCGTGTCGTGCGCGTCGAGCAGGCCCGCGAAGTAGGCGGCGGCCAGATCGACACCGATGGCGCCCGTCCGGCGGAGCTCTGCCATGCTGCCGTGGCCGGCACTGTCCAGGAAGCCGGACAGGAAGTGCCCGAGCAGCACCCCGGCGGGCGATCGGACGGCGAGGGAACGGCCCAGCAGACGCTCCATCCGGTCGGCCTTCAGCGGCACGGCGGTTCGGGGCAGTTGCATCAGCGTGACCCGGTGCCCGCGGTCGTCCCGGGTGAAGAAGTCGGCCGCCAGCGGGCGCGAGGTGTCGAACACGGCCAGGCTGCCGGTCGTGAGGCCGGCGACGTTGCGGGACTGCTCCAGCTGGATCGGGCTGCCCTGCACCAGGAACAGGTGGTACTGCTCCGGGTCGAAGCGCCGGATCTGGGCCGGTCCGCGACGGGCCGACATCGGGGAGAACGCGAACTCCGCCACCCGGGCGCCGGGCAGGTCGACCGCCCTCGCACTCCCGCGGAAGCCGCCCTCGTGGTCGCTGGTGAGCGCCACGGGCATGACGTCGGTCTCCATCAGGCAGCTCCACCACTCCAGCCGGTCCGGTGGAGCCACCCCGTCGGTGGAGACGGACACGAGCGCTTCGGGTGCCGGCCCGCACGCCCCTGCTTCGGTTGACGTGAACACAGAGAGATGGTCCGGGTTGCAGCCGGGCCGCGTCCAGGCGGTTGTCGGCCATGACGGACGCCGACTGCGCCCGGTGCCGAGGAAGTCCGCACGCAGCGCCAAAGACCCGGGCGCCGGTGTGCGGCAACGATGTGACCAGCACGCGACACGATCCTTCGACTCCCAGAGGTGACACCGTGACAGAGCACCGAACCCCCGGCTCCGGCTCGCCCGCGAGGATTCTCGCCGCGCTGGTCATGACCCTCCTGGCGCTCGTGGGCACCGCGAGTGCGGCCGGCGCCACCACCGCCCCGGACTTCTCGGCCCAGGCCCACAGCATCGGCCTGACCGACGCCCAGGCGAAGAGCCTCCAGGAGCGCGTCGACGCCTACCTGGCCACCACCGGCGGCACCCAGGTCTCGGCCAACAAGATCGCCCTGAACGGCGGCGAGCTGCTGCTCGCCCTTCCCGGGGAGCAGAAGGCCCGCAGCGTCACAGCGGCGGGTGACGCGACGAGCCTGGCCGGCTCCTGCCCGTACACGTACGTGTGCGCCTACAGCGGCCCCGACTACACCGGTGACGTCCTGACGCTCTTCACGTGCAACTTCCTGGTGTCCATTCCCTGGTCCGGGACCGGCTCGTGGATCAACAACCAACGGGCCGCCCTGCACGCCAAGTTCTACGACCGGAACGGCAACCTCGGCTGGACGTCGCCCGGCGGCTACAGCTCGGACCCCGCCGCCCCGTGGGGCTGGGTCTGGTGGCTCAGCCCCTGCTAGGAGCCGCCTGATCAACCGCTGGTCGCGGCCCGAGGACTCGGGCCGCGACCAGCGGTCGATGACGCCTGCGCCCCGCGCGCTCCCGCGGCTCCCCGGTCACTTCCGGTGCTTCGCGGCATGGGAGAACTCCGTCACGAAGGTGTCGTTGAAGACCGGGAGGTCGGCCGGCCGGCGGCTGATCAGGGGCCCGGGGCCGAGCCGGAGCCTTCCCCTGACGCCGCCTCCGAAGTGGACGAGCAGCTCGGCCCGGGCCGCTCCAGGAATCACGTGCTCACGGGGTCGGTGCCGGCCGCGGTTCGGAGGGAGACCATGACGTGCCGGTCGAGGATGTGGGGCCAATGCGACCGTCGCTGGGCGAGCCACGCGCGCAACGCCGCCCGGGTGAGGACGCTGCTCAGGCGCCGCCTTCAACTCCATCCCGGGCGTCCACAGCGTCGAGGAGATCGACGACTCCATCCCGGCGTTCCGCCTCACCCCCGTGCGCCCCGAGAACAAGACCTGCTGCTACGAGAACGCCGACTACACGGGCAAGTCCTGGGCCCGCAGCCCGGAGTACTACAACCGCCGGCCGAGCAGCAGGCCGCGCTCCTGGACACGCTCCTGGACACGCTCCACCGGCACGCCGAGACCGTCGCCAGCTGACCGGCCCCGAGACCCGCCGCCCCGGCTCTACGGGGCCGTCCCGGATGGGGGGCCTGGAATCGGTCCTGGGTTCTGAGAGTACTCGGGTGCTTGCTTCCGAACCGTTGTGTTCTCGGACTCGGGTACTGGCGAGGGCCCGGCCTGGGGACCGCTGGTGTGAACCGATGGTGTGCCAGTTCGATGGGGGTCGCGGCCCTGGTTGCGTGATCGACAGTGGCGGAAGGCGATGCCTCTCCGGGACCTCCCTCCGTCCTCGGGAGTTGATCGTGGCTCTCGGGCTGAACGCCGCGTACAGGAAGGGCGAACATCTCGCTGCGTCTCGCCCCGTCGGACCAGCACGTAGGCAACCGGCACGACAGGGTGCGCGCTGCCAGGCGGGGCGATGTGTTGGTGTAGGTGAGCGAGGTGGCAGGGGCGGCCGACTTCCAGGAGGGGGGTGGTCTTCCCCGTGGCGGCGGTGTCGAACGGGCGGGCGCTGGGCCCGTCCTGAGTTCAGTCAGCGTCGCCGCGGCGTTCGGCCAGCAGCGTGTTCAACCGTTCCACTTCGCGGTCCACCAGGACGTGCTTGTCGTCGACATAGGGGAGGTGGACCTTGCGGCCGTCGGCACGGAACGCGTAGGTGAGGAACGCCGGCGCGCCGCGGCCGGTGTGCGCGTTCGGGTTGGGCGCCTTGCCGAACTGCGTGATCTCGGCCCAGGGCAGTCGGCGGCGGCGCACCATCCCACGGACGGTGATCCCTTCGGCGGTGACCAGTGTGCCGGCCCGGGCGACGCCGACGATCACCAGCAGACAGAAGCCGATCACCAGCAGCGAGCCGATCGCCTTGCTGGACGGCGCGAACTCCTTGTCGCTCCAGATCGGCAGCAGTGCCCCGAAGGACAGCAGCAGGATTGTGAGCGCGAGCCCCCCGACCCGCGTCGTCGCCACCCGGTACTCGTGCGGAACTCTCAGTCGATCGTTGCTCATCCCGCCCACCCCTCGATCCTCTTCACCGGTCCGCTGTCATGGTCGGCGGACGGTCGAACTCGCAGTATAGGGAAGGGAGTTGCTCACTGACAGGCCGCCGTGCGGACGGTCGGCAGTCCGGCCGGAGCACGGGTTGAACAGCGCTGGCTCCAGGGCGGTGACACTCTGGACCCAGGAGCGATACGTGGCCTGAACCCGACCACGACACCGCCCTCCAGTGCGCGATGCGCCGACGCGCTACCGGCAGACCGCGCCGAGATCGGCCGGCCACCGGTCCAGGGGCATCCCTCAGGCGGTGGCAGCGTCAGGTCATCGTCGGCTTGGTGGTGCTCGTTCAGGTGGCGGGGCGGCCCGGCCGGTGACCGGCGACAGCGAGGGCGTCGACAGCCCGCTTGGCGTTCCAGGTGCCGCGCTGCTCCAGCAGGGCGGTGACCACACTCATTTCTCCCGGATTCTCTGCCGCCACCACGCTGCCGCATGCTACGAACTGACGGACGCGGCCAAAGGGTCGGGCAGGGTTCGACGCAGGAACTCCTCATCCAACCGGGCGACAATCCTGCGGAGCCCTGCCCGGTCTGCACGTGGCAGCCGGCGGAGCGCGTCTTCGAGGATGTTCCGAGCGTCCGCCGGGTCGCAGGGGCAGTCGTCCCAAGGCAGATACCGGGTTGGTGGAGGAAGCGCTCGTATTGGTGCAGGGCCTCGGCGACCGCACCGCGCCAGAGATGCTGAGCTTCGATCCGGTGGATGGCTGACCGGGTTCGGCGGGAAATGCCGGGAATCGTAGAGGACGAAGAGGATGCCTTGCAGGCAGAGCCGGTCCGACACGGGTCTCGCTCCGGGAGACCGTGCGGGCCAGGCCGGCAGGACCGGCTCGATCAGCGCCCACAACTCGTCATCCACGACCCACGGCTTGCTGCTCACGTCCTCACGAACAGCTCAATCGTCGTACCAGTTACGGCCGACCGGCACCGATTCACAAGATCGTGTTACGAGCTCTTCGCACCTGAGACGGCCCGCGGGGGACGGGCCTGGCCGGTGGGCGCCGTGAGGACCAGGCGCCGGCACGGAACGGCTCGTCCCCGCCCGGCCGCCCGGCACAGCGACAGCGTCCCTCCGCGACCGCGCTGCACCTTCCCTTGCGCCGTCGCCTCGTCGCCGACACCGGTGACGTGTCCTCGCTGGCGTTCAGCCCGGGCAGGCGCACCCTCCTCTCGCTGACCGACTTCAGCGCCGGCGCTCTCTCGGTGCGGCCCGTGGGCTCACCTGGCTCGTCGACGCATCGGCGACCCCGCCATAGAACACCGGGCTCTCACCTTGACCGCCCGGCCACGCCGGCTCGGCGCCGCCGGCGCTGCCGGTGAACAGCTTGGTGGTCCGGCCGTCGGTCAGGAGCCGGTTCCGGTCATCCCCATGTCGGCGTCGGCCACCGCGATGGCGATGCCGAGGGCCTGGGTGATGTGGCCTGCGGCGGCCATGACACGGGCGGTGCCGACGATCGGGGCGACCGCGACGAGAACGTCTTGCAGCTGTTCGGCTGTCATGCCGGTTTCGACGGCCGGGCCGATGTGGGCGAGGTAGGAGATCGCCGGGGCGTCCATCGCGGCGAGCGCGGCGATGCGAATGAGCATCAGCGTGTTGCCTTCCAGGCTGCAGCGCTCAAGCGAGTCGGCCGTCATGGCGGCGAGGGTGTCGAGGACCGGGGTGTCGGATGCTGTGGTCACGGGGGCTGCCTTCCAGGAGTATCCGTAGCCGTAGGCCCGGGCCGGGTGAATGCCCGTGATTCCCGTGCATCGTCGGCGGCTGGCCCTGCCGACGTTAAGCGCTGTCCCGGTGGCACGCGCGTCGGGCGGTTGACGCTGCTTGCTGCGCGTGTGGGGATGCCCGAGCTGGAAACGGCTGCGCCGGCGGGTCGGCAGCAGTAGTGACGGTGAGGTCGTCGAGGTGGTGGGGGTGCCGGGCTTGCGTTCGCGGTGGTCTGGGGCGAGGAGGCGATTCCTGTGCGTCGCGTCCGCCGACTCGGTGAATCGTGCAGACGCCCGTTGCGGTCCGGCGTCCCCGTCATGCCGCCCCGGGCAGGCTCACAATCAGGCTGGGTGCGGCCGCTGCGGTGCTCGGGGTAGACCGTTCGGAGAGCTTCCTGCCTTTGGCGGCGCAGATGCTCGGGATGGCCGGGTACACCTTCCACGGTGCCGCGCGCGCTTCTCGCTCGGCTCGGCGCGGAACGCGGTGACGGCTGCCGGGTAGCGGTCGGTGGAGTCGGGCCACCCGGCGACCCGGCCGAGTTCGCCGGGTTCCTCCGCGGCCCGGCCGAGTTCTTCACCTCGGCGGATGAGCAGGTCGATCAGGCGGTGAACGCCCACTACGGCTTCGGCACTGCGATCGACTGGATCATCGTCTCTCCGGAACTCCACGCCGATCAGCCGGCCCGACAGACGGCCACCTTCTCGAGCGGGTGCCATCCTGGCACCCGCCGCGACGGCTGGAGCCTGAACTCCTCCTCACGAGACGGCGGCTTTCCAGACCCACGAGGTGCGGCGCGGGCGGTCAGCGAGCTCACCCCGGCCGGTGGACCACAAAAGAACCTGGACCGGGTCGCCGGACGGAGCATCAGGGAACAATCGCCTGAGCACTGCCGCACAGAGATCCTCCGGGGGACGCCACGAAAGTCCCAGTCCCTGGGTGATGTCATGGGTGTGAAGGAGCGTCTCAGCGACCCCCATCGCGGCGAAACCCGCCGGATCGCACGGCCCCCAGTGCCAAGCACGATCACCGGGTGTGGCCGCCGCGACCGCGGTACTCAGCAGTCTTCCGCAGGCGGTCACCACCCTGAGCACCTCACGCACCGGTGCATCGGCGTTGACGACGAGGTCAAAGGGCAGGTAGGCGTCCGCCGGACGGGCCGCCAGCTGCCCGGCATAGGCCAGCAGGTCGTGCGCGACGTGCGCGGCAGTCTGCCAGCAGCTCCACTCCAGCGACCCTGCACGGGCTTGCCAGTTCTCGGAATCGTGCGGACCAAGCACCCGAACCATCTCGTCCACAGCCCGGTCGACGTCTCGACTGTCGATGCCATCCATCCCGTGATCGTCGCAGCGAGAACCGCCATCGACAAGCGCAATCCGACCGCTGACGAAAACTGTGAAGCCTCACCCGATCGAGGGGGTGGGGCCAACGGAACCCGGAACTCGCCACCCCCTCCGAGGCCCGGTGCCGCGCCCCGCTGTGTCCTGGTCGGCCGCCGGGCCGTCCCGCTGCGCCCGGCTCGGCCGCCGTCCGGGCCGTCCCGGTCCTGGGCTGCCCAAGGGGAACGCCGGCACCATCGCCTGCAGCACGATCCGCGCCGCGAGCGCCGCGGAGGCGTCCGCACCGCACGCGCGCCGCAGCAGGGCCCGCGGCACCACGTCGGACAGGTCCCGTACAAGGGCTTCGGCACCCGTCCGCGGCGGTGGGGCCTCGTGCCGGTGCGAGGCTGGTCTGCTCTGGTGGACCGGCCGGCGCACCGTGCACCGGACTCAGCCGGAGGTCAGGGTCAGTCTGCACCAGCCGCAGCCGACCGGGTCGTCCGATCCCCAGGCCAGAAGGGTGACCGACTGGTTGTCCTGGACGGTCGCCGGTGCGGTGTAGACGGCCGTGGCGGTGCCTTCGGTGAAGGTGACCGTGCCCATGCCGGTGGGGTAGACACACCAGGTGAAGCGGTCGAGATCGTCGGAGGCCGCGGTGAGGGTCACGGTGCCGCCGGGGCTCACCGTCGTGCTCGACGCCGTGACCGTGACGGTCGCGGTGGTGGCGAGCTGCACGGTTGCGGCAGCGCCGGACGGGCCGGGGCTGATGGTCACCGTCTGGGACTGCGTCACGAAATCCGGCGCGGTGTAGATCCACTGGCCGGTGCCCCAGCCCTGCTCCAGGGTGCCCACGCCCGGCGGGGAGAGCGTGCAGACCGCGCCGTCCACCGGGTTGCCGTCGGAGTCCACGACCACGAAGTCGTAGCCCTGTCCGGCGGTGAGGGTCAGCGCCGTCGGCGTGACGATCCGGTCGGACGACGGCGGCGCCGGGGCCAGCAGCACCATGGCGCGCCCCACCCGAGAGCCGTCCGCCTGGTCGATCGCGGTCACGATGACCACGCTGGGCTGCTGCACGGTGCCGGGTGCCTGGTACAAGCCGGTCGGGTCGATCGCGCCGAGCGGTGGCTGGACCTCCCAGTCGACCGCGGTGGTCGATCCGGCGATGGTGGCGCCGAACTGCTGTTGCCCGGTCGGGGTGAGGGTGACGGTGGGCGGGCTGACGGTGAGGACGGACTCCACCTGGCCGGTCAGGGTCAGGTCACCGGGGACGGCCACGGCCGTGAGTTGCAGGACCTGCTCGGAGGGGAAGAGCAGGTTCTGCAGGGCGAAGGTGCCGACGTCGGGCAGGGTCACCTGCTGGAGGACGGACTGCAGGGCCGATTCCAGGGAACCCTGGATGTCGTCGGGCAGGAAGTCCGTGGTGCCGCTCCAGAAGCTGCTCCACCCGCTTCCTTTGTTGTCCGGCGTCAGCGTGCAACTGGTCTGCCCGGAGAAGCTCACAACGCCGGTGGTGGGGTCGGCGTTCGCGGTGTAGGTCGTGGTGACCGTCCCGTCCAGGTCGCAGTGGTTGACCGAGAAGCCAGGGACGATCTTGCCGACCTCTTCGGCCGGGTCCCCGTTCGGTGGGAGGTTCAGGGCCATGGAGAAGTACTGCTCGAACGAGCAGGTGAAGGTCGAGACGAGATCGGTGCCGTCGCTGGCCACGGTGAAGCTTGCCGGCTGCAGGGTGACGTCTTCGTAGTCGGCGCCGTCGGTCGAGGTGTAGGGGATGTCGGGCTGGCCGAGCCAGGGGTCCGGGAAACCGCCCAGGTCCAGGGTGCCTCCCGAACCGTTGATCCGATAGCTGCCGTCGCTCTGCTGCTCGGCGGTGAACGTCGTGCCGATTTTCTCGAATTCCTGGGTGAGGGTGGGGGCGATCAACGAGGTGAACAGGAGTTCTCCGGACACCAGTAACGCGGCGGTGTCGCCTTCGGGAAGGGGATAGGGCGACAGGGGCCCGACGGTTCCGCCGCTGCCACTGGTCCTGATGAGCAGCAGGACGGCTCCGTCGCCGGGCCGGTCGGGGTTCTGCTGGACGACGAAGTCGAACTCGGACGGTGCCAGGCAGCCGGACAGGCCGTCCGGGCCCTTCTGGATCTCGCCGAGGGGGTACGTGGTGCTCTGGGTCCTGAAGTAGGTCTGCAGGGCGGTACTCATCTCGGTGAGCACTTCGGATTCAGGATCGATCCCGCCGATGACGGGCTGGAAAGCGGCTGCACCGAGGTCGATTCCCACCCGGCCGAGCGAGTCGTCGACGGTGCCCTGCATGCCGGTGAGCGTGACGGGGCCGTTCAGCCACGAGGATCTCGACTCGAGCGGCAGTACGTTGCGCACCACTCCTGCGGCGGGGTCGACGCGCAGAACCCTGCCCGTCACCAGGAACATCGACAACTCGCACTGCGGCTCGTCGCTGTCGCCGGAGAAGGAGAAGTCCGGTGGCCCCAGGACGGTGTCGACGACCATGAGATCGTCGCCGTCGGGGAACGCCACCCGGATCGGCCGTACGGGGCTCGTCGGCCCCTCCGCGAGGTACTGCTGACGGAACACGGCCGAAATCTGCACCGTGTTCATGGCGCACACCGCGTCCCAGCCCAGCAGATCGGGTTGCCCGCCGTCGCCCCGCGGGCCGGGTTGCCACGGCCGTGCTGCAGCCCCCTGCTTCGTCGTCTGTGTCATGGTCCCATCGCTTCCAAGAGCTGTAGTGATCCGCCGCCCACGAATCCCACGTAGTCGATGAGGCATTTCGCGGTCACGCAGTACGGCCCGATGGCACTGTTGCGAATGGCGCTGAAATTCAGGAACGAGAAGATGCCGGGCAGCGGCAGGAGGTCCACGATGGCGATCTGCTCGCTGTCGAGGTCGTCCTCGAGGATCTGGTACGCGCCGACGCCCAGCCGCCCCAGGCCGACCAGGGTCATCACGACCGCACCGATGTCCCTGGCGTTGGGCCCGACCGCTTTCTGGAGCAGCTGGATCGTGGCCATGGGCACCGCCCGCAGGACGAGGACCAGCGCGACGAGTGCGATCGCCCCGCCTTCCAGCATCTGGGTGAACGGCAACCCGTTGTTCAGTGCCCAGATCGCGCCGGCCCAGGTCATCCTGATCAGGCCGAGCCACCAGGGGGTGTCGGGTCCCAGCAGATCGGCGACCAGCGAGGGGACGAAGTAGACGATCTGGAGGATTCCCCCGGCGATCTGGTAGCTCTGCGGCACGGCGCCGGCGAGGATGCCGTCCGGGGAGAAGGTGCCGCTCGGGAAGGGTTCCGTGTCCACGCCCTCGATCAGCTTGTACAGCACGGTCGTGGGGAACGCCGCGAGCAGCGCGGCCAGCGCCCCCACGGTCAGCTGCCCGTCGTCGGGGTACCCGGCGGCCTTGGCCATCCACTGCCACAGCGTGTTGAGCGGGCCCCAGCGCAGCTCCTGGGAGAGCAGATCGCTCAGCCCGTCCATCGCGGCGTCGCAGAGGCCGACGAAGGCGTCCGCCATCGCGTCGGCGAGGTCCAGCGCGGTGAGGACCAGTCCTTCGATCGCGCCCAGCAGGTCGCCGATCCCTTGGCCGGAGAACTGCTCCGGATGCTCGATCAGGGTCTCCAGCGCGCCGGCGAGGTCCGCCATCGCGCCGGTGAAGTCACCCTGGGCGTCCGACAGTTGCGTCGCGAAGGCCTGCCACGGGCCCTGCGCGGGCTGATAGGCGGTCACGCCGGGGTCGTCGGGGGCCTGGGCGCCGACCTTGTCCTGGAGCCAGTTGTGATGGACGTTCAGGGAGAAGTCGGCCGTTGTGGCGCCGCCCACGACGACGGTGGTGGTGCTCGGGGGCGGCTGCTGGTAGGCGGGGAGTCGGCCGTACGGCGCCTGGCCCGCCGCGTCCTTGGCAGCGCCGAACGCCTGCGCGACCGCCTCCTTCTGTTCGGCGAACCATGTGTCGGCGGCGCTCTGGTAGTGCGCCGTGAACTGCTTCACCAGGGACGGGATCTGGCTCATGGCGCTCTCGATCGCCATCTTGCTGCGCCAGATGGCACCGAAGTCGAACAGCGCCCGCAGCCATTTGACCACCTTGTCGATCTCGGCCTCCACCCAGGCGAACACGCCGGAGATGAAGTGCGCGGCCTGTTCCAGCCCGGCCACGGCCAAGGTGATGCCCGCGGCGATCTCCTCGCCTATCTGCAGGGTGAACCGGGCGACCTGGTCGATGGCGCTCACCACGACGTCGGCGATCTTGATCAGGCCGTTCTTGATGCCCTCCCAGACGTCTCCGGCCCACCGTTCGATGTCGTTCCAGAAACTGCCCGGCTTACCGCCTTCCTCGGCCAGCGCCCGGGCGAGTTCCTCCCGGGTGTGCAGCACGGTGAACGCCGGCCCCGCGTCCCCGCCGCCCGGGCTCGTGGTCTGCAGCCGGTATCCCGCCATCCCGGAGGGCGTGGTGCCCAGGCCGCTCATGGCGGTACTCCGGATGGCCGCCGCAGCGGCCCCGGCCGTGCTGCCGGTGGCCCCCGGCGCCAGTCGCGCACCGTCGACCTGCGCCGCCGCCAGCGTGACCCCGTCGGAGTCGAACTGCGGGAGCGGCCCGCCGGGATTCGTCGGATTGAGCGTGCCCTGCCCGGACAGATAGGTCAGCACTCCCGATCCGGGCTGCACGACGGCCGGGTCGGCGAGTCCCTCGGCGGCCAGCCACAGCTTGGGGGCGGCCAGTCCGGCCGTGGTGAGCATGGCGAGGGTGACCTTGCCCAGCGCGTCGGTGGTCAGGTCCACCGGGTCACTGCCCACGGTCACGGTGACTCCCGCACAGGACAACTCGCACGCCGAACTGCCCTGCGCCGCCGCGAGGGTCACCGGGTACTGCGGCACCGGCGCGCCGTTGGCGTCCATGACGGTGACCTCGGTGCGGTAGCGGGCGACCTCGTAAACGCTCAGGGACGAGGTCAACACCGTGCCGCTGCGCCACATCTGGGTCTGCGGATCCTGCGTGTGCAGCCGTAGCGACCCGACGGCCGCGTCGATGGCGAACAGGCTCGGCGCGTCGGCCGGACTGCCCGAACTGGCCACGCCGGCTATCCCGCTGTCCAAGGGGATGGGCGGCGACCAGTTGGGCGTGCCGTCGTCGTTCCACGGCACCTCCGGATCCTGGTGGACCACCCAGAGGTTGAGCGAGGTGTCCTGCACATAGATGTGCAGCGTGCCGTCGGTGGAGACGTGCCCGACGGCCGAGGCGGTGGACAGGGCGGGTCCGGCGGGCGGCTGCACCACGGTGACGGACGGGGACTGAGCCCACAGGTTCAGGGTGTCGTCGGTGTCGACGAGGGCGAAGACGGCGGTGTTGACGGCCGCGCTCCAGAAGCCGACCACGACCTGCTTCAGCGTGCCCTGGTACTCCGGCAGCGAGGACTGGCGGGCCTCGGAGTCTCCCAGCGCGCCGACCACCAGCATGGGTTCGCCACCGAGGTCGGCGACCAGGGTCCAGCTGGACTCGTCGCTCAGGACGAGCTGGAAGTCCCCGGCCAGGCTGCTGGGCAGGGTGCACACGGTCGTGGTGAACATGCCGCCGGGCGTGGGCTGGTAGCAGGTGGCCAGGTTGCCGTCCGGGTCTGCCCCGTACAGCACGAGACGCCCGGCAGGCGTGTAGGCGGTGTGCAGGTTGGACACCGACGAACCGCCGACCGGTTGCGGATCGCTCCAGGTGAGGCCGTCCGACTGCAGCCGGCTGGTGTGGAGCGTGGTGCCGTCGGAGAGAAATCCGAAGACCGCGGCCTGCGGGCTGTCCGGGTAGGCGACCCCGGCGGCGACTTCGGCCGCTTCGAGCCCGCCGAACGGTGTCCGCATCGTCCAGCCGGTGTCCGCCGAGGGGTCGCCGGCGATGTGCGCGAACCGGGGCGCCTGCGAGTCCTGGACGGCGACGACGGCCAGTGCCTCGGTCCGGCTGTTGCCAGGTACGCCACCGCCTGTGGGATTGACGAAGACTCCCACCGGAGACGCGCTGGTGGTGTCGACCGGGATCGTGTCCGCGGTGACCACATCGTGGCTGAGCACCTGCGAGATGTTCACCTGTAGCGGCGTCGCCGGAACTCCGGCGGCTTCCTGCAGAGGCTTGCGTTCGGGTGCCGGGGCGGTCGTGACCATGACTCCTCACATCCACCGGATCGTCGGAGCGTGTCAGGACGGGGGCTTTCCGTCCGGCGGGCGGTGCGATTCCACGCTTGGACCTCGCCGAGAACCCACCGGACCACGGGATGGAATCGCCTACTCGACGGGTGCCCGCGACTCGGGGCGCAGCAGTGGCATGCTCGGCGGTTCACCGTCGGGCCGGGCCAGTCGAACAGTTGCTGCCGGCGCACACCGCTACGGGCGGCCTACTCACCGTGGTATCGCAGAGCTGATGTGTTCGCAAACGCTGGACTGCGGCATCGCGGTCCGGTGGCGGGATTCGGGCGTCCGGCGAGGTCGTGTGTCCGGCCGGCCGCTGCTCCGGCCGGCACCGTGTTCCTGGAGAAGACCTGGCGCCATGGCAAGGCACTCATGGGGCAACCAGCAGACCTGGCCAGGCCGTTCTCAGCCCGAGCGCGGGACCGCCGGTGAACAGGCCGGACTGCGCGACGGCGACCGCTCAGCCGGCGCAGCTGTAGCGGAAGGTGGTCGATCCGCTGAGCCGCTGGGGGGTCAGGACTTCGACGGTGGCGGTCGCGCGCAGGGTGCCCGGGCCGTCGAAGGTCCAGCGCAGCACCAGGTCCACCTGGCGCTCGCCGGACTGCACCGGCTGCACGAGTTCGCCGGAGGACGTCCCGTCGTTGCGCAGCCAGCGGTAGCGGATGGTGCCGGGGTTGCCGTTCGTGGTGACCGACGCGGTGAGGACGGCCGTCCCACCGCAGGTCGGTCCGGCCGCCGGGGCGGCGGTGACGGAGACGCCGGTGAGGTCGAGCGGCGGATCGACGTGGCAGCGGGTGAGCAGCACGGCCGGCAGGACGAGCAGGACGGCGGCCCAGACCAGCCGGCCGAAGGCGGCCCGGCGTCGGCGGGCCGGCGGTACCGGCCCGCCGGTCGACGCCTTGCCGCGCCACACCGCGGCGGCCTGCGGAGGCACGCCGGGGCCGATGCGGCGCAGCTCCGGCGTGGGCGTGGGTGGCGCGGCAGGTGTGGGAGGTGGAGGTGCGGAAAGTACGGGGGCCGGCGGGGCGGGGGCGGGGGCGGAGTCCCAGACGGTGGGGTCGAGGAAGGTGGCGCTCTCGTGGTCGTCCGGGGAGGGGCCGCCCCGGCCGAACGGTGCGGTGCGGCCGGGCGCGCCCGGGGAGAGGCGCTCGGTCGGGTCCTGGTCGGGTGCGGATCCGGACGGTGGCACGGGGAGACCTCCTGGGGCGGTGGCGTGCGGATCAGCCGGGCTCGTGGCAGGACGGGGAGTACAGCTCCCGATAGGCCGTCGGGGTGCCCCCGGCCGCTGGTGTGGTGGACACCCTGAGGCCCCACTGGAGGCGGCTGTCGCCGGTGCCGAACTGGTGGCGGACGGTCAGGGTGGCGCGACCGGTGCCGAGTTTCACGATGTCGGTGGCGACGGTCTCGCTCGGGAACGTGGGGGCCGAGTTGTGCATCCAGCTGACGACGAGCGTGGCGCCGGGCGGGCCGGAGGTGACCACGGTGACGGTGGCCTGGATGCCGTAGCCGCCGTCGCAGCCGATCGAGTCGACGTTCACCGACGCCACCCGGACCGGCGTCGGGGTGGTGGGCGGGCTGCTGGTCGGGGGCGTGGTGGGTGGGGTGGGCGGGGTGGAGCGGCTCGAAGGGGGGCTGGCCGGGGCGGTCCGGGGCGGTGGCGGGGGTGGGGGCGGCGGTGGCGGCGCGGCGGTCGCGGGATCGGTGGGCGTACGCGACGGCGTGGGGGCGGGCCGCCCGCCGGTGCCGGGACCGGGGCCCGTCGTGGGGGTGGGGCCGGGCGCCGGGTCGGTGGGCGGGCCGGCGGGGGAAGGCGTGGGGGAGAAGGTTGGCGAGCGCGAGGGCGAGGGCCGCCCGGTGGGGGAGGGTGTCGGGCCGGGCGGCGGGGCGCTCGACCGGGTCGGGTCCAGGGAGGTGGTGATCCAGGGCATCGGACTGCCCGTCAGCGTCCGCTCGCCCCGGTCGGTGACGCCGGCCAGCGCGACCCCGCCGATCACGGCCAGCGCCAGGCCGCCCGCCACCACGCCCACCGTCAGCCGGGCCCGTCTTCGCGGGGGCGGTCGCCGTACGGCCGGGGGAGCGGTGGGAGCCGAGGGGCCGGCGGGGGCGACGACGGCTCCGGCGAGCCGGGTGTGCGCGAGCGCTGTCGTCCCGGCGGGCTCGGGGCCGCCGGGGCCCCGGGGCAGCAGCAGGGCCAGCAGGGCGACCAGGGCGGCAAGGTCTTCGTGGCCGCGCTCCTCCCACCGCTCGCCGTACCCGGCCGTCGCAGCCCGGTCGAGCAGCCGAACGAACTCGGCCGCGCCGGCCGGCCGGTCCTGCGGCAGTTTGGCGAGCCCGGCCAGGACCAGCGGACGGACGTGGTCGGGCACCAGCTCGTCGGGGATCCGGGACTCCTGGTGCTGCACGGCGAGCGCGCCGATCGTCCGCCCGGTGAAGGGTCGCTCGCCGGTCACGCACTCGAAGAAGGTGACGGTGGCCGCGTACACGTCGGCGGCGGGTGAGGCCGGGGCGCCGGCCCACTGCTCGGGCGCCAGGTAGGCGGGGGTGCCGGAGACGTCGCGGTCGGATCCGCGGGGGACGGCGATGCCGAAGTCGACCAGCTTGGAGGTGCCGTCGGTGGCGACCAGGACGTTGGCGGGCTTGTAGTCCCGGTGCACCAGCCCGGCCGCGTGGGCGGCGGCCAGCCCGAGGAGGGAACCCTTGAGGACGACGAGCGCGGCCTCGGGCGTGGTCGCCCCCTCCTCCTTGAGCAGCGTGCGCAGCGGGACGCCGTCGACCAGCTCCATCACCAGAGCCGCGTGCGGCCCGCCCTCGACGTACTCGTAGAGCCGGGTGACGTACGGGGAGTCGAGCCGGGCCAGCGTCTGCGCCTCGGTGCGCAGGGCGGGGCCGGCGGCCGCGTCGTGCAGGTACTTGATGGCGACGGGCGTGCCGGTGGGGTCGTGGCGGGCGAGCACCACGCGGCCGGCGGCTCCCGCGCCGAGCTCCCGCAGGTGGGTGTAGTCCGGCAGCTGCCAGTCGCCGGCTTCCCGTACCGCTTCGTCGTCCATCGCCGACCCCCACGCCTCGTCCCGTCCGGTGGCCGCCGACCGGACCGCGTCCGCTGCGACCGACGCGGCCGCGCAGGCCCGGGGTTCCCCCGTGCGGCGCCGTCCGAACCGCCCGTGCGGCGGGGCGGGCACCGGCGGGGGACGTTCCCGCAGGCAGACCGCCCCACCCGATCGGCCGACGATCGGAAACACACGGGCGCACGGGGGAGTTGTGCGCCGCCGTGGCCCGCGCCGGGGGCGGCGCCGGTGACCGGCATACCGAGCTCCGCGGAGACGATGCCCGCTCGCATCCAGGCGTCGGCGAGCCGGGACTCGTAGCGCTCGGTCTCGTACGGCACCACTCTGAGGAGGACGTTGACGGCCGCGTACGCGGGTGCGAGCGCTTCCTCGTGTCGTCCGAGCCTGCGCAGGATCGTTGCCGCCCTTTCCAGGGAGGCGGCGCGCTCGGCTTCGGCGGGGATGGCCCGTCGGGGCGCGGGCCACCTCCGCCCACGGCGAAGTCCGCCGGCCCGCTCCAGTGCCGCGGCGGATTCCACGGGCGACTCGGGCAGCGGCGAATCCGTGGCCAGGGGGTCGGCGCCGGTCAAGCGGAGGTACAGCCGGGAGGCCGGGTTGTCCTCGGCTATCCGTCGGCGGAGCAGCTCGACGGTGTCGCACAGCCCGGGGAAGGCCGGGTCCTCGCGTGCCGGACCGGCGCCGGTGGACGCGAAGTTGTCGACCACTTCAGCGAGTTCGCCTGTGAACCCCGCGGAGCTGGTGAAGCCCGCCGAGCCGGTCATCCGCAGTCGTCTCCTCCGCGGCCGCGACTCGGCCTGGTTCGTCAGGACGGTGACTGCCGGGGTCAGGGCGCACTCCGGACCGTATCTGGCCGAACCCGCCATGTGAAATGTGATCGCGAAGCTCTCGGCGCCCGTGGCCAGCGTGTCCTCCCAACGCCGCAGGTGACCGTAGACCTGCGCCAGGAGGCCGAGTTCGACGGAGAGCAGGTGCTGGTACTCCGCGGGGTTGTGCCGGGCCATCCCGCGGCGGAGCCCGATGCCCTCGATCTGGGGTGCCAGCGATTCCTCCCACTGCTGGAAGGATTCGAAGACTCTGGCGAGGGTGGTCAGAGCGGTGGTGAGTCGCCCCCCCCGGCCGGGACGGCGGCCGGCGGCTCGGCGATGTCCGGGTTCGTCCGGGTGGCCGGCCCGCTGGCTTTGCAGCCGAACGGGGCGGTAGGCCGCCGTGCCGGCGCCTGGTCGCCGGCACGTTCGTCATCCTGGCCGGCCGCTGTACTGATTGCCGTCGTCGGCGCTGCGGTGCTCTGGGCACCCGGTGCGGTGCTGGGGTTGGTGGAGTCGTGGTCATGGGTCGTGTCCTTCGCGTCGGAGCGGTTGGATAGGTTGCGGTCATGGAGGAGATGGGTGATGAGGGCGAGCGGGCCACCTTCGAGCGGCTGGCCCAGCAGGTCCGCGACGAGCTCGCCGCTGCCGGGCTGCCGGTGGTCGCGAATGATCTGGCACCCGAGCTGGCACCCGAGCCGGCTGTCGGCGCGGAGGTCTGTATCGAGTGGCTGAACCGCGTTTTTCCCGACATGGAACCCGAGGTGGTCGTGAGCTGGAGAGTCGGCCCCCAGCTGCGGCGCAATGTGATGGAGGACGCCATGCAGCGGCGAGTGGCCACTGCGGCGATCCGGCAGTCCGGTGAGGTCGAGGCTGCGATGGCCGGCGCGGTGATCGCGATCCTGTCGGCAGCGGGATTCACCGCCCGGGACCACGACAACGACTTGAGCCCGTTCGAGGTTCAGGTTCTCGCAGGCCCGGAGCCCGGCCGCAGGCCCGCCTGGGCGTTCCCGGAAGAAGACCTGACCGCGCCGGCCGGGCCCGCGGCCGGCTGACGGCCCGGTTCAGCGGCCGGACCCGGACCGGGCACAGGAGCCCGGCTGCAGGCTGTGGGTCTCGCTGCGACGGATCGGCTCGGCGGGCCGTGCTCGCCCTGGTGCTCCAGGACCGGCAGCAGGTCGCTGTCCGCATCGGTGCGGCCGTCGCCTGGCTCTGCCTCGTCGACGACCCCGTCCCCACAGACCTCGGCGCCCTTCTCGGCACCGAGGTCGCCGACGAAACCGCCGCCCAACTTCAGGGCCGTTTCTCTGCTGCCCGACTGGTTCGCGGTCCTCGACGGCCACCGGCTGACCGTTCGTCGGCTCGGCGGGGCCCTCTGGTTCGGCGGCGAGATCGCCGCAGACCGCCAGTGGCGCCGCTGTGTCCGTGACCACCGCACCCAGTCACGTGCACCGGGGCGCTGTCGGGGCGCGCGGCACGCCGGCCAGCTCGGTCCGCAGCCGCCCGACGTCCACGCGGCCGCGGTTCAGCGCGCCGTTATGGTGCGCCGTTGTGGGTGTCGAAGATCCGAAGGACCTGGTCCGGCGTGGGTACGACCTGTTGTCCGTGCACTACGAGCGGGTGTTCAACAGCGAGACGAAGTACCGATCGTGGATCGAGGAGTTGCTCGGGCGTCTCCCGAACGTGGGCACCGTGCTGGACGTGGGGTGCGGGACTGGAGTCCCCGTGGCCCGGTCGCTCACGGCAGCGGGACACCGTGTCACGGGCGTCGACATCAGCGATGTTCAGGTCCAGCGGGCTCGGGAGCTGGTGCCGAAGGCCGAGTTCATTCGAGCGGACGCTACGGCCTTGGCGTTCCCCTCGGGAACCTTCGACGCTGTGATCCCACCGGGGGCTTCAGTCCAAGGCGTCCGTGATGCAGCCCTCAACCCCCTCGCCCTTTCCCAACCCGGCCCCGGGGTGAAGCGCGCCAGGAAGAACGGCTGGTCACAGCCGTACTCACTCAGCTCGCCGAGCAAGACGTCCCCCTGCAGGAGCTGCCACTGCGTCACCACTTGCCCCCGATCAAAATCTCAGTCGAGGTCGCAGTTTCCCAGTACGCAGCCATCTGGCCGAGCACGTCATTCTGAAATGATCAGTTAGGCGCGTTGCCGGAGGGCGTCCTGGCGGGCGATCAGGCGCCGCTGGCGTTTGATCCGCGCGGCGGCGGCCGCCGGTTGGGCCGGGAGCGCGAGCAGCAGCACCGCCGCGTACTCGTCGAGCGCCTCTTGGTCGCGGTCGAGATCGGCGTGGCCTTCGGCGTACTCGGTGAGGTCATCCTGGCGGTCCTGGATCACGTCCACGATGTCGCCCAGCTGTGCCTGTGCTTGCCGCCCGGGCCCCGCTCGATCGCCCCACCCGTTGCCGTCGTCCGGCCACGTGGTGGTGGCTGACTGCTGTTTGCCCCGGTTCACCCGCTGTTGCCTGGCCGTCGAAGCTGCTGCCGCGGCCGGGGGCCGAGCCCGGTGATGACCGTTGGCTGGCTGTGTTCGGCCGGGCTGTCCTTGCCGCTCTGGGGTCGAGCCTGTCTTGGCTGCCGTCCGGTCGCCGTTCCGCCGGGCGGTGCTCCGGGAGGTGGACGATCTCATTCATTTGGCAGTCTGACCTGCGCATAATGATAATGAACATCGCCAATTTTGAAACAACTGAGAAGGAATCAGAACTGTGCGAGTGATGGGGAGGGGCATCGCGGTGGCGGCCGCGGGAGCGGCGCTCACGATGGTCCTGGCGGGCTGCGGCGGGGAGCCCCACAGCAGCGCGGCGGGGGCGAGCCCGGCCGCGGACAAGGCCGCGAACAAGCGGACCGACGCTCCGACCGTGCTGATGGCCGCGTCCAAGAAGACCGCGGAACAGGCCTCGTACCGGACAATCCAGACGGGGGAGGGCGGTTTCGACAAGTCCGAGATGCTCTTCCAGCAGCAGCCGTACGCCTCGTCCATCACGTCGTCGGGGAAGAAGAGTGCGGACAACCCCACCGGCGTCACCCAGGTGATCGTCACGGGCGACGCGACCTACATCAAGTCGGACCAGATCCCGGGCAAGAGCTGGTACCGCATGGACACGCCGGCGAGCAGCGGTCCCTCCAACGCGCGGGCTGCGGGGTCCATCAACGAGGTCGCGGGCGCGCTCGCCGCCACCGGGTCCACCTCGTGGGTCGGCGAGGAGCAGGTGGGCGGTCGAGCGGCCGACCACTACCGCGGCACGGTGGTCTTCGAGGAGCTGGCCCGCTACACCGGGCCCGCCATCAAAAACGAAGTACGCGACTACTACGTCCAGTTGGCCAAGCGGCGGGGCGAGACCTCGGCGGTCCTCGACATGTGGGTCGGCAAGGACGACCTCGTCCTGAAGTCGCAGCAGGTCACCACCGGCAGCAAGGGCCAGGCCCAGGTCTTCGAGGAGTACTCCGACTTCGGCACCGTCCCGGCCATCACGGCACCTCCAGCCGAAACCGTCGGTACCTGGGACGAGTTCATCGCCGGCACGGCGAAGCGCTAGTTGTACTGACCACGGAGTTGGTGACGGGGTTCACGGGGTGGTGATCTTGAAATGAGTGAGGGCCTTCTGGCCGGGTGTGGATTGCGACATCTGCACCGGAGACCAGGAAGGCCCTCATGCCACACCGTAACGCACCGGTGACCGAGGCCGGACGGCTGTGGCTGGCCCGCAGGATCGGGACCGCCCGGCGCTGCCGCGGACCCCGTGATGCGGCGGTCATGGTGTCGGGCGGTTCAACGGGGTCGGCCTGCTCGCGACGATCCGCGAACGCTACGGCGGGTCGACGACGCGATCGTGTGTGGTCCTGGCTCGCTGACCCGGGCCCTCACCTGTCACACCATCGCCCCGCTGCGGTCCGGTGAAGATCCGCCGCCCCGGACGCGGTACACGCCGGGACCGACCGCATCCGATCCTGCCGGCACCCGGTCGGCAACCGCCTCCGGCCACGCTGTGGTGCGACTGTCCCAAGTCACCGAAGCCAGGTCGGCCTCCGTCAGGTTGGCCCCGAACAGGCGAGCCCAGGCCAGGTCGGCCAGGTCCGTGGCGCGACCGACCGCATCTTCACCGGCGGCACCACCCTCTATGCGACCGATGCGGCCACCGATGACATCGAGCAGTACGATCGCGAACACCACACCTGGACCCGCATCGGCGCACCCGGCGCTGCCTTCGTCACCACCGCCGACCATCTGTACGGCGTCAGCCCCGACCACTCCGGCGTCTACGAGTGCACCGGCACACCGGGCAACTGGTCCAGGGATCGGCGACCGGGTCGCTCCCTAACCCCGAGCCACCCCTCGCCTCGCCGCCCACATCGACCATGGCGATGTTGGCGCTGCCCGGGTTGCCGAGGCCGGCCGGGTCCTGGCTCCACCAGTGGTTCAGGGCACCAAGCTCGGTGGCTCCTTCGCACAGGACGACCGCGGAGGCGAACAGCAGAGCCCGCACGTCCGCGAGGAGCAGCCGTTGCATCCAGGTGGCGAGTTGTTCTCGGTGCTGGTCTGTCAGGGAACCGACGTGGGTGCCGTCAGTCTGCTCGGTGAGGCGTATGACGTGGTCGAGGTCCGTGATGTAGGAGCAGGGGATCAGCTCGGGGCTGGGTGTGATGACGATCCCCTGCACGTCGGCGAGGTGGCGGGAGAGGCGTCGCTGCATGGTGGGGTGGAGGTTGACTGCCGGTTCGTCGAGTACGACGACGCGGCCGGGTCGCCCGCCAGCAGGGTTGCGAGCAGGAGGGGGGCTGGGGGCCGCCACCCTGGCCGGGAAGGCGGCCCTCCCTCTGCGGCGCGGGTCAGCGCTGCGATCCGGATTCCGCCGCGGACAACCTCTCCGGTGCCGTGCCCTCGGTGACGCTCAGGTCCTGGGTTCCTATGACGGACAGCAGTTCCAGCTGCTCGGCTCCCGGGCTTCCGGGCGGCGCGGTGAACCACAGCAGGCGTTGGCGTCCGTCCTCGCTGAGCAGGTTGTAGCAGTCGAGTTCGATGACGCCGAGCGCGGGGTGGACGATCCTCTTGTGGTCCATGCGGCGCACCGCGACGTCGTGGGTGTCCCAGAGGGCTGCGAACTCCCGGCTACGGCGGCGTAGCACGGCGACCATCTTCGTGACCTCCGCGTCCCGGCCGCGCCGGGCAGCCACTGCCTGGAGGTCGGCCACGAACACCCGGGAGTGGTGCGGGTGGTCCTCGGACGGGTACCTCTCGCGCGCCTGCGGGTCGGTGAACCAGCGGTACACGAAGCTCGCCGCCGGGCCGCGGTGTGCTGGCGACTTGCCGAGCAGGTTCCGGGCCAGGTCGTTCTCCACCAGGGTTTCGTGCAGGTCGGTGATGACGCGCGCGGGGGTGTTGGACAGCCGGTCCAGGAGTCCGAGAAGCGCGGGCTGCACGTGTGCCGATGGTCCGTGTGCCGACGGGGGGATCGGCCGTTCGGCCAGGTGGAACAAGTGGTCGCGCTCGTCGCCGTTCAGGCGCAGGGCTCGGGCGAGGGCGGCCAGGGTCTGGGTCGAGGGCTGCGCGCCGTGCTTTCCGCTGCCGCGTTCCAGCTCGGTGTAGTAGTCGGCTGACAGCCCTGCCAGCTGGGCGACTTCCTCGCGGCGCAGCCCGGGGACGCGCCGGCGCGGGCCTTGGGGGAGACCGACCTCGGCGGGGCGGATGCGGTCGCGGCGTGTCCTGAGGAAGGCGCCGAGTTCTGGAAGGTTCACCCCTTCATGGTCGCTTGCACGCCTGGCCGTAGCCAGGGGGTGGCATCCCCTGGGTCAACGCAGCCCTGGCTGGGGATGGGGGACCGGCCGATCGTTGAGGACGCAGCAGGGCGACGGCGAGACCGCGGCCTGATCGCATCCACCACAGGAGTCAGTAATGCCTACCCCCACTTCCTTCGACGGGATCGCTTCCCCGGCCCGGCCCTCCGCCTCACCCCGTGTCGCGATCGTCACCGGTGGCTCGCGCGGCATCGGCCGCCAGACCGTCGGCCGGCTGGCCGCCGACGGGTACGCCGTCGTGGTCGGCTATGCCGGCAACCAGGAGGAGGCCGAAGCCGCCGTGAAGGAGGCCGTCACCAGCGGCGTCCGGGCGATCGCGGTGCGCGCCGACGTTGCCGACGAGCGCGCCGTCGCAGCTCTGTTCGACGCGGCCGAGGCAGAGTTCGGCGGTGTCGACGTCGTCGTGCACACGGCCGGGCGGGCACACATGGCGCCGATCGCCGAGCTGGACCTGGCCGTTCTGGACGACCTGCACCGCACCAACATCCGCGGCACCTTCGTCGTCGTCCAGCAGGCCGCCCGTCGGGTGCGCCCCGGCGGTGCGGTCGTGACGTTCTCCACGTCCGTGGTGGGGCTGGCCTTCCCGAACTACGGCGCGTACTCCGCCAGCAAGGGTGCGGTCGAGGCGCTGACGCTGATCCTGGCCCGGGAGCTGCGGGGCCGGGACGTCACCGCCAACGCCGTCGCGCCCGGCCCCACGGCCACCGACCTGTTCCTGGACGGCAAGGACGAGGAGACCATCGCCCGCCTGGCCGCCCAGCCCCCGCTGGAACGGCTCGGTACCCCGTCCGACATCGCCGAGGTCGTCGCGTTCCTGGCTTCCCCGGCCGGCCACTGGATCAACGGGCAGGTCGTCCGCGCCAACGGCGGAATCATCTGAACCGCCCGCAGCCACCCCAATCTGGGCAAGCGCCTCGCCGCGCTCATCCCTCCGGACGCCGATGCGACCGAGGTCGCTGAAGCCGTCGTGCGGCTGGTCGCGATGGAGCACGGCACTCGGCCGCTGCGCACCCACACAGACCCCAGCCGAGACAGCAGCGACGTCGTCTCCGCGGTCGCCGACCGCGTCCGCGTCGACTTCTTCCGCCGCATCGGACCGGACAGCCTGCTCACCGCAGGCAACTCCCTGTAACGCCCCACTGAGAGAAGGAACAACCAGCCATGCCTTTCGCGAACTTCAAGGTCCCCGAGAAGACCCTCACCCCGAAGCAGAAGGAGGAGATCGTCACCCGCACCACCGAGCTGTACGTCGAGATCTACGGCGAGCGCGCCCGCAACAACACCATGGTGCTGGTCGAAGAGGTCGCCGACGGCGGCTGGGGCATCTCCGGCAACGTGCTGACCCTCGCCGTGCTCGGTGAGGCGACACCGACCGACACCAGCAACGCCTGACCGCACCCACCGGCCGTCATCCGGCCAAGACAGCACCCTGAAACCGAGGGCCGCCGCCGATCGCTCCCGGCGGCCCTCGGCCGGGCGCCGCTGTGCTGCTTTCGCGGCGGGTGCCTGAGCCAGGAGACCGGGGGTTTCTCCGGGTGAGCGTCCGCTGCGCCGGATTTCTCTCCGTTTGTACCAACTGCCCACGCACGGCTCGCCCTTGCGAGTGGTGACCTTCACCCCGCCCGCCGAGCCGTCCGCGAGCGCGCCGGACAGCCCCGGACGGCGGGGTCCACCTCCTTCGAGGCGGACCCGCCACCGCCCGCCCCTGCCGGCCCGCCCGCGAAGACGGCGAAGCGCCGTGGCACTCGGGGGAAGCCGTTCGACGTCTTGAGTTGAAGGTGGTCGAGGAGGCCCGATCGCTTCTTGCGGAGCTTGAGGCTCGGCAGGGACCGTGCCGAGTCGACGACGAAGTCCTACGCCGGTGCGATCGCGTTGTACTTCCGTTGGTGCACAGGGTCGGGGCGGGAGTGGAAGACGGCCGCGCGGACCTGAACTCGTTCATTCTCTGGCTGAAGTGGCAGCTGAGTCGCCCTGACCGCCCGGCGGGTCAACGGTGTCCTGGCCGGGGTACGGGGGTTCTTGTCGCACGCCGTGACCGAGCGGACGGTACCGAGCTGGGTGCTGGAACAGCTCTACGAACTCGGCGACACCCGCGGATCTGCCGCTCCAGGTCCAGCACGAGGACGGCACGAGGCGCGTGCATCTGCGGGCCCGCATGGATGGCATTCTCGGCAGGCGGGCAGGCGGGCAGGCGGGCAGGCGGGCAGGCGGGCAGGCGGGCAGGCGGGCAGGCGGGCAGGCGGGCAGGCGGGCAGGCGGGCAGGGATGCGGCGGCTACTGCATTCGCGACCCCCGAGCCGCCCTCAACGGTCCTCGCCGTGGCGCAACACGTCGGCCAGCTGGTCCAGGTCCGCGTTGACGCCCTTCAGCATCCGCACCGTCTGGTGGTAGGCGGTCGGGCTCATACGCGGGATCGCGGCCTGCAGCAGGTCGAAGCCGTCCATCAGCGGCTCCAGGGTCTCGAAGTACATCGCTTGGTGGACCAGCAGGACCGGGCTCTGCAGACCGGCCTCGACCAGCTCGAAGCACCTAGCGAGCAGCTCCGGGTCCGGCTGGGCCGCGCGCAGCGCGGGCAGGTAGAGCGGGGAGACGAAGGCGTCCCGCAGCACCGCGTACGGGTCGACGAAGCGCTCGGTGCGGCCGTCGTTGTCGAACTCCAGCGACAGCTCCGACACCGGGCCCGCGCACTCGGGGACGATTTCCAGCATGGCGGTCAGCAGGGTCTCGCCGTCGACGATCTCAGTGATTTCGCGGGGCATCGCAGTTCCTCCGATATGCCCGGGACACCTTGATGTCCCAGGGAGAAACGGACGGACGGGACCGCCGGATCGCCGGTGCACAAGAGTCTATGCACCTGGACCCGGCAGCCCCACCCACCGTTCGGTCAGGTCAGATCGCCTGACCCGGGGGCAGCACCGGATCAGGCCAACTGTTGCTGGTGCTCCTTCGCATACTCGTCCTGCACAATGCCGAACGGGTCGCAGAAGTCGACGAACATCTGCGAGAGCCCGGCCTTCCACCCGTAGTCGCGGATTTAGCTGCCGCCAAGGGGGGAGCCCCATGCGGGATCGTGTCGCGATCCCCTCAACAGGTGGGTGAGGATGCGCTCCGCCACGCTGTCATTCGCCCCTTCAAATCCTTCACCGCCGCCGCCGGCAGAACCGCGTCCGGCTCCGCGTCCCCGCCGCATCGTCAGATGGATCACGACGAACCCTGGCAACCTCCCGGACGAGGACGCCCTCGCGCTCAAAGAGATCCGTGCCGGCTGTCCCGAACCGGACGCGGTCACCCCAGCACGTCCGCGACTTCGCAACGATGATGCTGGACCTGACCGGCAGTGAACTCCCCGCCTGGATGGAACGCGTCGGACACGACAACCTCCCCACACTGCACTCCCTGGTCAACGGCCTGCGCCGGGACCAGGACGCCGTCATCGCCGGCTTGTCCAGCTCCTGGAGCTCCGGCCAGGTCGAGGGCCGGATCACGAGAGTCAAACGGATCAACAGGGACGGGCATGGTCGGGCCGACGTCGACCTCCTCCGCACCCGCATCCTGCATAGATCCTGACCCACCCGATCACAGGATCAGCGGCTGAGCCTGACCACCGCCCATCTGCCGCCACAGCGATACCGCGTCCGCTTGCGATCGGTACGCCCAAAAGATCTCCAGCTTGCCGGGGTGCGTGCCGAGCTGACCAGTGATGTCCAGGCCAGGCGCTATGCGCGGCCGCGACCACTCGGGCGTAAACAGCGCGACCGGCTCACCGTCGGCCCGGCCGTATCCGAGGTAGGCGACCCAGCAAGCGTTCTGCATTCGCAGGAGGTAGCCGGCGGACTGCTCTAGCAGGTCCTGCATCGTGACGTTTTCATCGACCTCCCACACGCCCTCATGTGGGGCGTCGACGTCATCTCCCATGCACACGCTGTCTCGGGTCAGCACGACTCTCATGGCAACAAAGCTACCAGATTATCGTCACTATGACGATAATCTGGGCCTGTTCATCGCCGTCACGTGATCATCGCCAGAGCCGAATTACGTGACGCTGATCATGCAGATCACGGGGAGCTGCATGACCGCTGACACGAGCAGTACAGCGTCTGACAGCCACCGGACTACCAGCCCCCCCCCGCGATGGTGTCGGGTACGGCGGGCAGCTCGGCGATCTGCCCGGAGCCACCGTGGTCCCCATGACCCTGCAAGCGATCGTGGTCGATCACGACGAAGTCGCGCTCCAATTCGACGGCTCCGCCTACCGGTTGACCATGCGCCGCCGCCTACGGAACACCGGCACCCAGCCCATCACCCGCTACCTCACCCGCAACGCCGTCGACCGCTACCCCGGCGAACCCGAGCGCTCCAACGCCCACTACCGTGAGCACCCACTGACCTGGGACGAGCTGGCGCTCACCGCCTCGTGTCAGGGTGAGGACATGTGCTGGCAGGCCAAGCACGACCGCGACGCCTTCAAGGAGGTCTGGCTCGTGTTCCACAACGAGCACGGCCGCTTCCCGCTCTACCCGGGCGACGCCACCTGGGTCGAGTACGCCTACAGCGTCGGCGCCGACAAGTGGGGCCACTGGTTTCAGCGCGCCGTCCGAACACCTCGCCGTACGCCTCGACTTCCCTGCCGCCCTTGACTCGGTGGTATGGGGCACCGAGGCCTCCACGACCGCCGAGTCCGTCCCCCTGCGCACCGCCGTCAGCCGCCACGACGACGGCTGGTGGCGGCACTTCGCCTGGGCCACCGACGACCTGCCGCTGCACGCCCGTTTCCGCCTCGACTGGCGCTTCCGCGCCGCTGCCAACAATCAGCAACAGACCAAGGAGACCAGGTGATCGAGGTGCGGCCCAGCCAGCAGATGCAGTCCCTCGGCGTCGTCCAGCAGGGCACCCCCATCCTCAACCGCCCCGCCGAGCCCTTCGACCTCCCTGCCGAACGCGCCGTCGTCCAGGCCGTCATCGACGAACTCTTCGCCGCCGTCGACAGCATCGGCCGCGTCCACTCCTTCGCCAAGGGCATGGGCCTCGCCGCCCCACAGATCGGCATCCCCCGCGCCGCCGCCCTCGTCCTGCCCCCGACCGCCGGCGCAGAACCGATCATCCTGCTCAACCCGAAGATCACCGCCGTCTCCGAGGAGACCGACGAACAGTACGAGGGCTGCCTCAGCTTCTTCGACGTCCGCGGCATGGTCCCCCGCCCCCTCCGCATGGACGTCACCGCCACCACCCTCGACGGCACCATCACCACCGTCACCTACGAGTTCGGCCTCGCCCGCCTCATCGCCCACGAGATCGACCACCTCGACGGCGTCCTCTACACCGACCGCATGCGCCCCGACGTCCACCCGATCCCAGTCGAGGAATACCGGGGCACGGGCTCGACCTGGGCCTACTGATCCATGTACACAGGAGAATGTGAGGTGGCCGGGTGAACGGCCGCTGTCCGGGGTCGGCGGGTGGTGGCCTGTCGTGGGGTGGTGCGCGCCGTGGGCAATGGGGTGCGGCACGCACCGCGGTTTGATCCTTCCAGGACCGGTCGGCCGCCTGGCGGCCAGCGCGGCAGGGAAGCTGCGGTCATCGGTGGCTGTTACGCGCAGAACCTGCCGGGGCCGTGTCGGTGGCGGGTTCTAGGGTCGGCGGGTGACGAGGTCTTCCGGCCCGCGTGCCGGCCTTCCCGAGTCTGTGCCCGATGTTCTGCCGGATCCGTGGTCGGTGTTGCGGGGGACGCGCTGGCCGTCGCTGGGCACTGCGTACGGGACCGCAAGGAGGATTCCCCGGGTGCTGGCCTCGCTCCTGGGGCCGGACCTGACCGTGGAGGAAGCGCGGCGGGCTCTCAATGCCCTGGAGCCGGTGCGGCATCAGAACACCATCTACGAGGCGACCGCGCCGGTGGCGTTGTGTGTCGCGGCGGTCCTGGCCCGCCGCGCCGAGTACCACCGCGGGGCGGCGGACAGGGTGTGTGCTCTGCTGCTGGGCTGGCTGGCCGGTGTCGCCTATGACAGCGACGATGCCTGCGTGGCGTCCCATCAGCGGTTCTTCGAGGAGGACTTCCTGGAGGGCTACCCGCCGATGGTGGCTTTGCGTGCCCTGAGGCCGGTGCTGTTCCGGGCCGTCGCGCCGTTCCTCGACGATCCCGGCACTGCGGTTGCCGAGGAGGCGCTGTGCGCGGCCCTGGCGTTCGCCGAACACCCCGGCCTGACCGGGCACCGTGACGGCCTGGCCGGCCACGCCCGCCGCCTCCTGCTCGTCTGCGACACACGGTGGCGCCGCCGGCAGGCCCTTGATGCCCTGACGGCGTGGGGCCACGACACCACCGGCCTTGCCCGGCCCGGCGACGACGACCGCAGCCCGTACGTCACCGGTCCGGTTTGGCCTCTCGGCGACGGGGACCCCGACGACCCGCCCTTCTGACCGTCTCGTCCGAGGTAGAGGGGGCGCCGCTGGGGCTCATGCGGAAGGCCGAGGAGTTGGGCCTGCTGGTGCTGCCTGCCCCGACCGGGCCTTTCGCTGCCGGACGGCACCGTGTCCGTGACTGCCCGCGCCGTCAGGGTGTTGCAGACCAGGATGGAGGTCCCAGGCGAGGAACCGGAGTAGCCGGCCCATGCCGTCGTCCGTGCCCTCCGCTGCCAATCGACCGGCCGTAGAGGGACGCCGCTGTGTTCGCTCGCGGGGTCCGGCGGGCCGGGCGAGCACCGCGCGCCGTCGGTCTCCCGCAGTGGCCACGCCGTGTAGGTCGATGACGGCTGTGCGCAACGGCTATCCGGTGGGCCGGGGAGGTCGGCGCTCGGCCGTCGGCCCGCCTCGTCAGCCGGCCAGCAGCCCGGCGGCGATCCGGGCGCGGTGCGGTGCCAGCTCGGCGGCGATCGAGGCGCCCTCGGCGGCGGTGACGGTGACGGCGGCGTCCCCGTCCCCGGTGCGGGCGGCCAGGGCGATCCGCAGGTGGGTAGGCGGGTGGGAACCGTCCACGGCGGACCGGTCACGGGCACTGAGCCGCAGCAGGCGCTCCCGCTCGACGGCGGGGACCGAGGCGAGGCGCTCGCGCACCCGCTCCCAGAGCAGGTCCGGCACGGGCGGCGCGGGCGCGTCCTCGGTCCGGCGGCTGCGGGAACGGCCGATCCGGGGCCGTCCGCGCTCCTCGGCCCGGATCTGGTGGATCGCGGTGTCCACCAAGCCAGGCAGCAGCAGCGCCGCGAGCATGCCCCGGGCCGCCTCGCCGCCCGCCACCCGGACGGCGAGCACGTCCGAGTGGTACTCGGCCTGCTGGCCGGCCCGGGAAGTGAGCCGGTCGAACAGCACCAGCCCCTGGTACAGCACCCAGGCGACGCCCCGCAGCACCAGTCGGCCCAACACCTGGCCGAACCGCACCAGCATCGAGACCTCGTCCCGGCCCACGACCGACCCGTCGTGGCCCGGGCGGGCCATGTCGTACCAGGCCCAGAGCGCCGAGACGGCGCTGTACAGCCAGAACGAGCGCCGGCGGTCGCCGTTGACCCGGTGGCCGAACTCGTGGCCGAGCAGGGCTGTCCGCTCCCGGTCGTTCAGCACCTCCCAGAGCGGCAGGCCGAGCCGCAGCACCGACCGGCGGCGCAGCCCGACCAGCCCGTACGAGGCGTTGAACTCGTCGGTGACCTGGATGACGTCCACCGGGCGGGCGCCGACCTCGGCAGCCACCCGGTCGGCCAGCCCGTACAGGACCGGCGCCCCGGCGCGGTCGAGCACGCCCGCGTCCTTCGGCAGCCGGCCGAGCCGGGGCCGCAGGGCCACCGCGATCACCAGCACCGCCGCGCCGACGCAGCGCTGCACGACGGTCCCGGCGATCAGCAGCCAGAACGCCAGGGCGAAGGTGGCGACGGTGATGAGGTGGATCACCCCGGCCGCGGCGGAGGCCAGCAGCCAGTCCCGGCGGGCAGTGGGGGAGTCGCCCCCGGCGGCCTGCTCCTCGTAGAGCCGGTCGGTGCGGGCGACCGCGGCCCGCTCGCGCCGGGTGGGCTCGAGGGCGGCGTCCTCGCCGGGCACGAGGTTCCAGTCGCAGGCCGGGCACCAGACGAGGAAGCGCGGGTCGTCGGTCAGGGGGGCAACGCAGCGCGGGCACGGCGAACCGTGGACGGGCTTGTCGGCGGATGCCGCGGCGGGCGGCTCGGTGGAGGTGGACACGGTTGATCATGATGGCGGGCCGGGGCGCCGGTGGGCAGGGGGGGTATTCGTATCGTGACCATGCCCGTTCCCGTCCGCACCAGGCCGCTGCCGCCCCGGTGGTTGCGTGACAGCACGGCGTCGCGCTGCGCTGGGACCACCGCGGCTGGACGCTCGTCACCCTCGACCCGCACGGCCGGCCCGCCGCCGAGACACCCCTCGACCCCGAGGGCGCGACAAGCTACGCCCGACCCCGTCAGGTCTCCGTCAGCGTCCTCAACCGCTGGCACAACGGTGAGACCACGGGGCCGATCTGCGAGGTGCCGTGGGACTCCCGCCCCCTCCGGGACGCGCTGACTGCGTGGGAAGCAGGGTCGGCCGCACCTGATATCAGAGCGGCGCGCAGACGCGGACGTGCGACTCAACAGGGCGTTGCGCTCGATGCGGATGAGCCGGATGCCCGATGGGCGGACGCATGGCGGCCGGAACAGGTCGCGGAGCGGCCGGGCGCGGTCAGTGAGCCTCCGCCAACTTGAAGACGCAGGTCAAAGGGCTGGGGTGACTGTCGCCCCGGGTTCTCGCGCTGGTCGGTGGCGGCAGTTCCCGGACCGCGGGTGTCAGGACCAGGCGATCTCGCCATGGCGGTCGATGAACCGTCCGGTGCCGGCACCGGGCTCCTCGGTGGCGAGGGCGACGATCGCGTCCGTGCCCTCGGTGAGGGTCTGGGGGCCGCTGTGACCGTTTATCTCGGTCGCGGTGTAGCCGGGGTCGGCGGCGTTGACGCGAATGCCCTTGCGCCCCCGCAGGTGATCGGGGATGCAGGAGTTCGCCGTTGCGACGTATTCGGCTGCGGAGGTGGAACCGTCCGATGGTGAACGGGGCATGCTGATGCCACGTTGCGCTGGCGCCGTCGGCGGGCGGGGCGCGGCCTGGGGCTCAGCTGGGTCTGATCGGCTGTTGCATCCACCGCTCGGTGCTCACGCCCGCAACGAGCAGCCACAGGGCGAGCGTCAGTTCGCCGAGTGCGGGCAGTTGGATCCAGGGCACCAGATGCGCGGCGAATCCGGGGGCCAGGATGTCCGCGAAGCCGTAGACCAGGTAGGCCAGGCCGTCGATTCCGAGCAGGATGCCGATCGTTCGCGGCATGAACGACGACTTGAGGACGAGGTAGCCCGTGCAGATGATGTCGAGGCCGAAGAAGATCCCGTAGAGGAGGTAGTCGGCCTGAGCGAGGTCATGCGGCAGGTACGCCAGTGTGTGCAGCTGTTCCGGCGGGAGTGCGTTCGCGTAGGGGCCGCTCCCGGTGAGGATCAGCGGTTGGAACTGGTTGACCACGCCTGCGGCCTCGATGGCGGTGGCGACCAGGGTGAAGAAGACGTCCAGGAGGGCGAGGCGGCGGTTCACCACCTTGAACAGTTCGTAGAAGATGGCTGCTATGCCGATGTTGGTCAGGGTGACCACGACGTGTGCGGCGAGGCCGGCACGGTAGAGCAGCTCGTGCGTCTGGATGTTGTGGGCGGTGGTGGCAGGATCGGACACGAACAGCATGCCGGGCACGACGCCGATGGCGAAGGCGCCGCAGATGATGTTGATCAAGTACAGTGCGCCGCCGAGACGGGCGAGCCGGGGCGCCGGGACACTCGCGCTGGAACCCATCACCGACCCTCCTGCACAGACGTCGCCGGCACCGACTGCAAGGCGATGACCTCGTAGCCGCGCAGGGCTTCGAGGAACGGTTGGAAGCTCCCGGTGACCAGGCAGCGCACCACGGGACCGTCGCACTCGACTTCGCTCACACCGGACGCCTGCTCGATCTGCCGCGTTGGGGGCTTACCGACGATTCTGACCTCGACCCGCTGGGTCGGCTGTTCCTTCACCATGACGGCAACGCTAGGGATCTCGCGGCGAGCCGCCATCAGTGCCACCACTGAGTCAGTACTGAGTCAGTACTGACTGCGAGGGTGTCCGGGAGTGTCACCGCGTAGTACGGTCGGCCGGTGCCCAAGATCATTCACCGGTCCACCAACCTGTCCGCGGAGGCGACGAGCTTCGTCGGCCGGAGGCACGAGTTGGCCCAGGTCAGGAAGAGGCTGACCGCTGCCCGCCTGGTCACCCTGGTCGGGCCGGGTGGAGTAGGCAAGACCCGACTGGCGATCCGCAGCGCGACCGAACTCGAGCGCGGCTTCCCGGGCGGTGCCTGGCTGGTGGAACTCGCCGAACTCGCCGATCCCGCGCTCCTCGGTCACGCCGTCATCGCCGCCCTCGACCTTCGCGACCAGACCGCGACGGAGCCGGTGACCCTTCTCCGCTCGTACCTGAGGGACAAGCAACTCCTCCTGGTCATCGACAACTGCGAGCACCTGCTCGACGAGGTGGCCCGGCTCATCAGCGAACTGCTGGTCGCGGCACCCGAAGTGCGGGTGATCGCGACCAGCCGGGAGCCGCTGTCGGTCAACGGCGAGCACGTGCTGCCGGTCCCGCCGCTGCAGCTCCCCGCGCCACACCCGGGACTGTCGGCGCAGCAGTGCGAGAGTGAGGCGGTCAGGCTCTTCGTCGAGCGGGCGGCGGCCGCATCGGGCAGTTTCGAACTGAGCCCTGCCAACCAGGCGGCCGTCGTCGATCTGTGTCGCCGACTCGACGGGCTGCCCCTGGCGATCGAACTGGCCGCGGTGCGCACGCGGGCGCTGAGCCCCGAACAGATCCGCGACCGCCTGAGCCATCGGTTCGACCTGCTGACCGGAGGCTGCCGCGCCGCGCTCCCGCGCCATCAGACACTCCGCGCCACGATCGAGTGGAGCTACGACCTGCTCACGCCCCCCGAGCGCACCCTGCTGGCACGGTTGTGCGTGTTCGCCGGCCGGTTCACACTCGACGCCGTCGAGGCGGTGTGCTGCGACGACCTGCCCGGGGCACACCCCCTGGACCTGCTGTCGTCGCTGCTGGACAAGTCACTACTGGCCAAAGAGGACGCCGCCGGCACCGCCTACTACCGGCTGCACGAGACGATGCGCGAGTACGCCCGCCTCGAACTGCGCGAGACCGGCGAGGAGGACGCCGTTGAACGGCGGTGCGCCGACTACTACCTGGCTCAATGCCGGAAGTTCGCGGTGGAAGGACGGTACCGTCTGCTCCACTGGCTGTCCTGGACGGAGCTGGAAGTCGACAACATCCGCACCGTACTGCGCAGATGCGCCGACCGGCAGGACCTCGACCGCGGCGTCGACCTTGCGACCTGCCTGATCTGGTACTGGGTCACCCGTGCGACGACCGAGGGTGCGCACTGGCTGGACGAGCTCCTCACCCGGGACGGCGCCCCGGCCGCTCACCCGTGGGCGCACTTCGTGCGGGGATTCCTCGCGGTGCTGCACAACGACCCCGCAACCGCGGTGCCGGCACTCGACCGTGCGGTCTCCGCAGCCCGCCGCGCGGGCCAGCCGGTCGCGCTGGCACAGTCGTTGGCGATGGCCTCGATCGCGGCGAACCTGACCCGTGATCACGCGTCCGCCCAGCGGCTCCTCGACCAGGCCCACGCCGTGGCCCGAGACCTGGACGATCTCGGCGCCGTCCTCACGATGCACCAGGCCCGGTCGCTCAACAGCCTCGTCGACGGAGACCTCGACGCGGCGCGATCCGCGGCCGACGAGGGTGCGCGGCTCAGCCGCGAGGCGGGTGACCTCTACAGCCTCGACATGATGCTGATGAACCAGGGCTTCGCCGGGCTGATCGCCGGAGAGTGCCGCGAGTCCGAGCAGCGGTTCACCGAGGCACTGCGAATCGCCCGTCAACTCGACGACCGCGTCGCCCAGTGCTACCTGATCGGCGCGCTGGGATGCAGTGCGGCCACCACCGGCCGGCCACAGCTCGCGGCGCGACTGCTGGGCGCGATGGAGCGCATGCGAGGCGACGTGGGCGCCGGCGTCCACCCGGGAATCGCACCCTCACTGGCGCACGCCACCACGTCGGTCACGACTGCCCTCGGCTCCGCCACATTCGACACGCAGTTCCGTGCAGGGCAGCAGCTGAGTCGCGAAGCCGCCGTTCGGCTCGCACTTCGCGAGGACTCCCGCCAAGCCCCGGCAGCCCCACACCAGAACAGCACAGGAATCCTCGGGAAGCGCGAAGTCGCCGTCGCGCGACTGGTGGTCGACGGTCTGAGCAACAAGGACATCGGCTCACGCCTGTTCATATCCGAGCGCACCGTCGAAACCCACATCCGCAACATCCTCAACAGACTCGACTTCACCTCACGAACCCAGATCGCCGTCTGGATGACTGCACAAGACCACCACGAAGACCTGCCAGTCTGACCACGCCAGGTCAAGATCCTGCGCCTGAGGAGCCGGGGGGACCGGACCGAGGAAGGCGAGAGCCGCACCTCCAACAGATCGTTCCCGCAGAGCGGCGGGCGGCGGGGCTGCTCGAACTCGAACATCAATGCCTCCACCAGTTCGAGGAGCTGCAGATCCGACAAGAGCTATGCACCGGCTTTCGCCCAAGCTGCTCCAGGCGGCATGCTCCGCCTGCGCAGGCTTTGGACCTCTCTTAAAGCAGTGGCGCGGCCTGGCCATGCGGTGCGACAAGCTCGCCGTCGCCTACCAGGCCGCACTTCACCTCGCCGCGATCCTCATCTGGGTCCGGCGATAGACCGCCGTCAGCGATCGACCACCCAACGCGACTGCGCGCGGGTGAGCAGATGTGACGGGGAAGCAGCCGGACGAGCCGCGCCAACGGGGATCGATCAGGTCTTCGACCGGTCGGTTCAATTGCGATCTTCGCCGAGGTCCCTCGGGGCAACCGGCCTTCGAAGAGCGCGACCAGGTACCTCGGGCGAAGGAGCGCGGCCACACAAACCCTGCAGGCCCGGGCCGTGGCCGTCCGGGGCCCGCGCCGCATCCGGTGCCGACTGCTCGTCCCACTCGGCGGCTCGGCCGTTGTCCGGCCGCGTCGTTTCACGCCCTGCGGGGCGCCCGCGCTGCCGGGCCGGCCGTGGTGATGATGATCGGCCCGGAACCCGCGGTGGCTGCGTCAGGGGCTGCTCGAGGTGGCGACGAAGGTGAACCCGCCGAGTTCGAGGAACAGGGCGTCGGCGAGCCCGGGCACGCCGGTGAGGGGGACGGCGAGTCGGCGTTCGAGTGCTCCGGCGTTGGCGGTGACCGGGTTGTAGGCCCTCAGCACGATGCGGGCGTCACACGGGAGGGGCTGGTCGAACCGGACCACGACCGTGACGGTTCCGGAGTAGTGGGCGGGCAGGAGGATCGAGCGCGTGTACCCCTCGTCGGTGCCGGGCGGGTAGATCTGCGCCGTGATGCTGAACGGGGCCCGCTGGTCGGTGCTGGAGAAGGTCGCCGTGCCGGAGGGCAGGTCGGTGCCGGAGATCCCGAACACGAACCGCGTGGGGGTGTCGTTCAGGTTGCTGACGGCCAGGTCGGAGAGGACGTAGCTCGTCTGCCGGCACGGGATGACGTTGACGTTGCGCCAGCAGACGTTGGGGTTGTCCCTGACCCAGTTCCAGTAGGCGGCGAGCGAGCCGAACGTGGGCAGCGTGGCGGGCATGGGGTGGGCGGGGGTGTCCACGGTGGCGATCGTGCAGTAGTGGCCCGGCGGCGTCTGGCTCGGCCAGAGGAAGGCGGACCTGCTGACGCAGATCTGTCCGGGCGGGATCTCCCTGGCACCGCCGCGGACGGTGAGCGGTACGGGGGTGCCGCCGCCTTCGGCGTTGATCGGGGTCCAGGCCCGCGGGTCCAGGACCAGTCCTCCGGGGGCGTAGTAGAGCCTGACGTTGCCGGAGGAGGGGCACCCGGTCCGCAGGTTCTTCCCCCGGACGTAGACGCGGTTGAGCTGCCCGGCCACGATGGGGTGGCCGAGTCCGAGGTCGGGGCCGTCGTAGCTGGACTCCAGCAGCGCGAAGTCGAGGACGTCGCTGCCGAAGGGGATGATGTCGGGGGACTCCCAGACGGGGTCGGAGGTGGGGGTCTGTCCCACGTCACGGAAGTTGTCCCGGACCAGGATGTCGTTCCAGTCGGCGGCGGCGTTCATGGTTCCTCCCGGGGGAATGGCGTGTGAATCGGCGGGCAGGCGGGGGTGCGCCTCGTGCGGCCTTCGCGGGCCGCTGCTCGTCGGGTTTCCGCAGGGGGCCGGGGCGCGGAGTGTGCGATCCTCGGTGCCCGGTCGGCGCGGAGGCCGAGTCGGGAACGGTGTGCTGGGTCCCGGGTCTGCGGGCGAACGGCCGGTGGCCGTCGGGGCGTTGTGCTCCCCGAAAGCGGGCGGCCTACGGAGCGCCGGTGGAGGCGGCCCTCCTCATCGGCGGCCGCATCGGGTCGCCGGACGTGTCGATGAGTCGGTCCTGGCACATCGGGACGGCGAATACGCCCGTCCCGGCGTCGCGGTGACGGCGCGAGGGAGAAGTCCAGGCGCCAGCCTGCGGGTTCGCGGGGAAGCGTCCCGGTGCAAGAAATGTACGGGCTCGAACCATCGCGTCCAATAGGCCGAATGAGTGAATGGGCGGGCGCCTGCCGTTGCCGTGGCAGAGGGGAAGGCCGGCGACGCCTGCCGAACGCGCCGTACCAGGGCGGTAGTTCGCCCGTCGGAGCCGTTCCGGGCCGGCTGCGGCAGGCGGCGGCCATCCGCTGGGCCACAACGAAGAGCATCCTGGTTCGCACCTTGCTTCCGCCCAAGCGCGCCGGCCGTACGGCTGTGTGGGGGCGGGTACTCGCAGTGGTCCGCCGGGAGCGTGCGCCCCGCGGACACGGCGGCTTGACCGGATCTCCCGTAAATCGCCCGCGTGGTGAGCGACCGTCGTCGCCGGCCATGGCCTCGCAGCCCACCGCGACCACCGGCCGCCAACCGGACCCGTGGCGGCGACCCCCACCCGGCGACTGGTCAAAACAGGCGAGGAGATCGACCTTCGGGCTGCCGCCCGCGCGGCGGGCGTCAGCCTGGACTTCCTCTACGCCCACGCCGACCTGTGCAAACGCATCGAAACTCTGCGCGGTCAGCAACGGGCTGACCACCGGCCCCTCCATCAGAACCCGCCAGCCGACGACGGCACGGTGATCCATACCCTCACCGAGGCCCTCCGCCGCGAACGCGCCGCCCCGCCGAGAGCACGTCCAAGAGCTCGAACAACGGCCGGCCGCCGCCCACGGCGAGATCCTTCGCCTCCAGTGTCGGCTTCGAGAACGCGGCGACGCGCCCCGGTGAACGGCAGGCCGGCCGCTGCACGCTCGCAACGTGCCAGAACAATGCAGTTGAGGCCGGAGGATCAGCCCGGCACACTCGCCCGGTGAGCCGCAACGAACAAGCGGGCAGATGGGACGGACCCTGGTACAGGGTCCGCACGGAGCACTTCGAGGCGGCGTTCCTGCCGATTGCCGGCGAGGACTTGGAATCGGTGGACAACATCGACGTCTTCGTGGACCTCAACGACGGAACCCGGTGGAGTGCGACCGTCATCACCCTCGCTCAGGTGGAGACCATCATGGAGCGGTGCGCGGCGACCGGGGAGGCCCTCGGCGGCGCCTACTTCTCGTGCTCGGACGGCCTCATCGTCCGCGACGCCAGCATCAGCAAGATGACCCAGGTCCTCGTCGGCTGGTGCCCTATCACTCCGGAAGCGGTGCCGTTCGGCCGGTTCGGCCGTTCGGCGTGGACGTAGTTGAGGAGCATGCCGGCGAAGGGCTCGGGGCCTGGGGTGGGTGGATCGCCGAGCCGGAGTGCGACCTGATCGGGTTCGTGCTGGACGTCGTGGATGGTGAGCCGGACCAGACGCCGGATGGGCTGGGCGCGGAACAGGATCAATGCGGCGGCAACCCCCTCCATGGGCGGGAGTTCGTCGCTGGTCGTGACCTTGCGGATCAGGGCAATGCGCCGATGCCGGCTGATCGGGGCCGGGGTTCTCGGTGCGGACCGGCACCTTCAGGCGGGGCATCGCGAGCTCGTCGTCGAAGCCCCGCACTCCATGGAGAGGTGGTACTCCCATGCGAGGCTCCCGCACCGACACCGAGATGCTCGACACCTGCGCGGCCCCCAAGCGCGGTCGGTACGACAGCCGCAGCAGGTCGGTGTGCTGGAGGAAGACCCGGGCCTCGGCGCCGCGGCCGAGGCCGGTCAGGCAGTCCGCGAGGTCGTACCGGTCTGCCGAGGCTGGCTGCTCTACTCCAGCAGAGGTGCCGCCGGGATCCTTTCCCCTCGTTGTCTCATGCAGGACAACCGCGGAGATCAAGGGTCGAGGCAGCTCGCAAGGACCAGGTCCACTGCATGGGGCGGCAGGTTCGCGTTGTTCGCGGCCGCGCGCAGAGCGGACGGATTTCCTGCCCGCACAACCTGCCAGAGCTGCTCAGGAGACGCTGATGGATGCTCGGCCACGGCTTCGTCCATCTCGGGCCCGGGCTGATTGCTCAGACAGGCCGCGAGCACGGCCGGTGTCGCGTTCCCGTTATAGGCGACTGCCAGAACCGCCTCGAACGGGCTCCTCCCATCCTGGGCGATGGTGAGCAGCACATCGGCCGGGCAGTTCAGTTGGTGAGCCAACTGCTCGTAACCGCTCGGACCGTACCGGCGGGCGGCCTCCCGGTGCTTCTCCGGGTCCCCGGAGCAGAGGGCGGCCAGGAGGGCCACCGCGGGGTCCGGATCGTCGATCAGGGCGGAGACCACCCGGGGCTGTCGGCGGACGTGGTTGAGGGGCACCATGCGGACCCGGGGATCGGGATGGTCCGCCAGCGCCATCACGCCTTCGACGTCCCAGTGGAAATGCCCTCCGCCACTGCGGCCGGCGAGGGCTTGGTCCACCATCAGGTCGATCGGGATCGAGGAGCCGTTGCTGAGTACGTAGGCCCGCCAGCGGCCCTGTTCGGCTTCGTACAGGCGGCGGATCAGGTAGGCCGGTGTCCCTAGGTTCCCGGCCACCCGGGCGGTGACCTGCGGGTCGCCCAGGTCGAGCAGCCGTTCGTAGGTCGCGGCCGACAGGCCGTTCCAGTAGCCGGCGGCCGGGACCGCCATCGCGGGCCAGGTCGCACTGAGGACCTCCTCGACCGCGGAGGCCGGTGCTCGCCGGTTGTCGACGGCGGTACGGCGCAGTTCTGCCAGCGCCGAGTCCGCGTCTGGGTGGTGCGGGCAGGGTGTCAGGGGCGCTGGTCCGGTGGTGACCAGCATGGATCGAAGCACCTGACTGTCCTGGGTGGACTGGGCGAGCGTGATGCGGACGCACGCTTCCATGCGGTCACGGAGCGGGCGGGCATACGGTTCGCCGAGGCGCTCAGGACGCCTGGGAAGCCGGGTGCTGGCTGATCGATTGGACGGCTCCGGCGCTCCAACGGGTCCGGTGCTGGCCAAGTGGTGTGCTCAGGTTGGCCAGGTAGCGCGAAAACTGTGGCCATCAACCCTGAGAAGTGGCCATCTACCGTGCACAGTCACAACACCGCAGCCGGCCCGGCGCGGGTTGCCTCTGAGGTTGCTACTGGGGCTTGCTTCTCGGGGCTGCTTCTCGGGGCTGCGTCAGGCGGAGCCGCCGGAAGCGGGTTTGCGCCGCTCAGCGCCCGTTGTCCATGGGTCGGCGGGCGCCGACTACTTCTCCCTGGGCACCTCGGCGGGTGCCGGGTGAAGTCCGGGCACCGGAGCGTGGAAGGAGAAGAGGAGCGGGAGAGTCGGCGCGCAGAGCAGGAGCGAGACGAGATCCCGGCCACCTGATGCTGTGCGCCGACGGCGTGACGGGTGGTCCGCTGCGCGGTGGCCCGGCGGCCCCGCTTCGCGGCGCCACCGGCCGGGAGGAGAGGCGGGGGCGGGCGGGACAGCCGGTCAGCTTCCGCAGGCGCAGCCGGCTGCGGCCTTCGCCTCGGCCGGGCTTCGGGTGGGGTCGAGGGCTTCCTCGTCGGGGCTGCAGCAGGCGGTGGTGCCGCAGCAGGCGTCGGGCGCGCCCTCGGCGCTCTTGCCGAGGGTGTCGGCGTCGGCCTTGACGACGTAGACCTCCCAGGGCTCCTTGCCGGGGCCGGTCACCCAGGTCTTGTCCTGGAGGGCGTAGCAGCACGACGTGTCTCCCCCAGCCTTCGGCCGGGAGGTGCCCCCATCCTCGAAGGTGGCCAAGCCCGCCTCCTGGAGACGCGCGGTGGCGGCGGTGACCTGCTCGGTGCTCTCCACCTCGACACCCAGGTGGTCCAGGCGGGTGTCCTCACCCGGCTCGCCCTCGATGAGGACGAGCTTGAGCGGGGGCTCGGCGATGGCGAAGTTGGCGTAGCCGGGCCGGAGCTTTGCCGGCTCGGTGCCGAACAGCTTGGAGTAGAAGGCGACGGAGCCTTCGAGGTCGGCGACGCGCAGGGCGAGCTGAACACGGGACATGGCGGTCTCCCCGATCCGAGATCCTTGTTTCGATGTCTGTCGATACAGCGAGCTTGCCTCTCCGAATAGATGGCTGTCAACATAGACATATGTCGAATCTGGAACTTGAGGTGCTCGGGCAGGAGGACGCGGCGGCGTGCTGCGCGCCGATGGTCCGCGAGCCGCTGGGCGAGGAAGCCGCCGCCGACCTGGCGAAGATGTTCAAGGCCCTGTCGGACCCGGTCCGGTTGCGGCTGCTGTCGCTGATCGCCTCGCACGAGGGCGGCGAGGCCTGCGTCTGCGACCTGACCGGCCCGTTCGACGTGTCCCAGCCGACCATCTCCCACCACCTCAAGGTGCTGCGCGAGGCCGGCCTGGTCGGCTCCGAGCGGCGCGGCACCTGGGTCTACTACTGGGTACTGCCCGCCGCCCTGGCCAAGCTCTCCGCCCTGCTCCAGGCCCCGGCCGGCACTGCTCCCGCGACGGGCGGAGGCGCAAGATGACCGAGATGGCTCCGCTCGGGCGCCGGGCCGCAGTCGAGTTCGTCGGGACCGGAGCGCTGGTCGCCGTCGTGGTCGGCTCCGGCATCCAGGCCACCAAGCTCTCCCAGGACGTCGGCGTGCAGCTGCTCGCCAACTCGCTGGCTACCGTGTTCGGCCTCGGGGTGCTGATCGCCCTGCTCGGCCCGGTCTCCGGCGCGCACTTCAACCCGATGGTCACGCTGGCCGCCTGGTGGACCGGGCGCCACGACGGTGACGGGCCGAGCTCTCGCGAGGTCGCCGCCTATGTCCCCGCGCAGATCCTCGGTGCGATCGGCGGGGCGGTGCTGGCGGATGCGATGTTCGCCGAGCCGCTGGTGCGCTGGTCGACCCACGCCCGCTGGGCTCCGCATCTGTGGCTGGGCGAGGTCGTCGCGACCGCTGGGCTCATCCTTCTGATCTTCGGTCTGGCCCGCGCAGGCCGGGCGCACTTCGCGCCGGTCGCGGTCGCCTCCTACATCGGCGCCGCCTACTGGTTCACCTCCAGCACGTCGTTCGCCAACCCTGCGGTGACGATCGGCCGGGCGTTCACGGACACCTTCGCCGGCATCGCGCCCGCCTCGGTGCTGCCGTTCATCGCCGCCCAGCTCGTCGGCCTGGTGGTCGGCGTCGCCCTGGTCGCCGCGCTGTTCGGCCGCCCCGCAGCGACCGCCGCCGAGGACGTCGTCGTCCCGCACGGCGAGCACCACCCGGCCGCCACCGGCCGCTGACCTGTCCCACGCCTGCCCGAAGGAAGACCCCTGTGAGCACTCCCCCCGCCGTCCCGTCCGTGCTGTTCGTCTGCGTCCACAACGCCGGCCGCTCCCAGATGGCCGCCGCCTTCCTCACCCGCCTCGGCGGCGACCGCGTCGAGGTCCGCTCCGCCGGGTCCGCCCCCGCCGACACCGTGAACCCGGCCGTGGTCGAGGCCCTGGCCGAGGTCGGCATCGACATCTCGGCCGAGGTGCCGAAGGTGCTGACCGTCGAGGCGGTACAGGCGTCCGACGTGGTGATCACGATGGGCTGCGGCGATGCCTGCCCGTACTTCCCCGGCAAGCGGTACCTGGACTGGCAGCTGGACGACCCGGCCGGCCAGGGCGTCGATGCCGTGCGCCCGATCCGCGATCAGATCGAGCAGTGCATCCGTGGCCTGCTCTCCGAGCTCGGCATCGAGGCCGCCGCGTGACCACCGTTACGGTCACCGGGATGCTCCCGCAGCACGCCGAGCAGGTGCTGGCGATCTACCAGGCCGGGATCGACGGCGGCGACGCCACCTTCGAGACCACCGCCCCGACCTGGGAGGCCTTCAACGCCTCCCGGCTCACCGAGCACCGCCTGGTCGCCCTCAACGGCGACCGGGTGCTGGGCTGGCCGCGGTCGTGCCGGTCTCCGAGCGGTGCGCGTACGCCGGGGTGGTCGAACACTCCGTCTACGTCCACCCCGACGCCCAAGGCCAAGGCGTCGGCCTGGCCCTGCTGACCGCGCTGCTGGAATCCACCGACGCCGCCGGGATCTGGACCGTACAGTCCGGGATCTTCCCGGAGAACACCGCCGGCCTCGCCCTGAACGCCAAGGCCGGCTTCCGGGTCGTCGGCGCCCGCGAACGGCTCGGCCGCCACGTGAGCCGCTGGCGCGACGTCGTTCTCGTGGAGCGCCGTAGTCCAACTGTGGCCTGAGCCGGTAAGCAGGCCCCCACCCCGCGGTCAGCTCCGCCCACCCGCCCGGCTGCCATCCGGCGGCCGCAGTGCCGCTGTGCCGCCGCCGCCGTCCGGCCGCCGGATCCGGCCCGGCCGTCGTCGCTGCCGCCGCCGCTGGCTGTTGTGCCGTTGGCCGGGCCACCGGCCGTCGCGGCTCGTCTGCCGCTGCTGTGCCGCCCCCCCGGCTGCCGCGTCGCTGCTCTGCCCGTCCCGGCCGCTGTCCGGCCGCCTTTCCGTCGCCCCGCCAGCTGTCGGGCCCCCTCCGGCTGTTGTGCCGCCTCGGTCGGGGCGGTGCTGGGCCGCCGGGTCGCTGCCTGGTGCCGCATCAGGCAACGTTCGCCTCGTTCTGATGCACCGCCCGGTTGCTGTGCTGATGGCCGCCGGACGGTCAAAATGATCACCTGGCTGAACGTGTGCAGGTCCGTGAGATCGATGACGACGAGGGCAGGCGGTTGCTGCGGATCATCCGCAGAGGTACCGGGTCGGTGGTGACATGGCGGCGCGCCCAGATGGTCCTGTTGCCCGCGCAGGGCATGCCCGTGGCGAAGATCGCCGAGGTGACGTTCACCAGTGCCGACCGGGTCCGCGACGTGATCCACAACTTCAATGCCGACGGCTTCGACTCGCTCTACCCGAAGTACCGGGGCGGCAGGCCCAGGAGGTTCACACTGCCTGAGCGCCGCGAGATCAAGAAGATCGCCAAGTCCAAGCCGGCCGAGCACGGCCTGCCGTTCTCGACCTGGAGCCTGGCCAAGCTGGCCGACTTCCTGGTCGCCGAGGGGGGTGGTCGACGACATCAGCCACGAGGGCCTGCGCATCCTGCTCCGCGAGGAGGGCGTCTCCTTTCAACGCGTGAAGACCTGGAAGACCTCCCGCGACCCCGACTACGCGGCCAAGAAGGCCCGGGTCGAGCACCTCTACGCGATCGCCGACGGCGAGGTCATACCCGAAGAGGGCGAGCCCGAAGTCGTCTTCTGCATGGACGAGTTCGGGCCGCTCAACCTCCAGCCCCACCCCGGCCGGCAGTGGGCCGAGCGCAGTGGCAAGGGCAAGGACCCCGACCCGCGAGCCCCGACCCCGTCGACGGGCGACCTACACTCGCTCGTACGGGGTCCGGCACCTGTTCGCCGCCTACGACCTGGGCAAGGACCAGCTCGACGGGCACATCAAGAAGACAAAGAACCGCTCGAAGTTCCTGGAGTCCTGCCGCTACCTGCGCTCGCTGCACCCGATGGACGTCCGCATCGCGATCGTCTGCGACAACTACTCCCCGCACCTGACCACCAGGCGGTGCCAGCGGGTCGGGACCTGGGCTGCGGCGAGCAACGTCGAGATCGCCTACACCCCGACCAACAGCTCCTGGCTCAACCGGATCGAGGCCCAGTTCACCGCCCTGCGCTACTCCGCCCTCGACGGCCCGACCATCCCAGCCACAAGGCCCAGGGCAGCATGATCCGCCGCTACATCATCTAGCGGAACAAGCACGCCGCCGACAAGCGCCTCACCGCCATCGTGAGCAGGGCCAACGCCGCCTAACCGGCGACGGCGCCAGCCGGCGTCACCAAAGGCGCAGGAAGCCCCGGACGTCGTCATAACCGTCGAGAGCCCGACCATCCACGTCCGCCGGATCCGTTTCAGCACGCACCGCCAGCGACCTCGCCAGCGCGAGGGCGTCGTCGCCGAGACGGCCGAAGCGTCGAGCGGTATGGCCCAGGCACAGGCCGGCCAGCCCGAGAAGCGGACTGCCCGACACGGCGCGCGTCCCAACCTCCATGCACCAGTGCTCGACGAACTCCCGGTCGTCGTCGCTCAAGGCGATTCCGACCAGGACGTCCGCCGCTTCGCCCTCGTGCGAGCGGTCACGCAGGGCCCGCTCCAACGTCTCGACCACGACCTCATGAGGCAGCGCGGGAGGGTTCTCGAAGCTCAGGTGAGAATGCATCCCGCGAGACTACGCGCCCCTCGCGATCCGCACTCGACCGGCAAGCACGGGGCGAGCGTTGCCTTGATGCGGCACTGGCCGCCGTCTGTTGTGCCGCCGTCCGGCCGCCGAAGTCGCCGTTGTGCCGTCGCTGCCTGCCGCCGTTGTGCTGTTGCCCGGTGGTGGGGGCGGCGAGGGTGCCGGCGGTGATGCGGGCGATGAGGAAGGAGTGCCCGGCCGCTTCCGCGACGGCGCTTGCGACCGGCCGCACCAGCTGGGGCTGTTCGCGGTAGGGGGAGGTGGTGCGGGCCTGGAGGAGGGTGCGGGCGGTGCAGGTGGTGAGGGCCTGGTGGTCGGCGTAGCGGGGGCTGGTCGAGGTCGATGATGCGCTCGGTGTCGTCGGGTTCGAGGCTCAGCTTCGCGTCGGCGGGCCTGCTCGTCGAAGCCGGCGGCCTGCTGGAGGGCGAGGTCGACCTCGTTCAGCTGGACGTCGTGGCGGGGGTTGGGGAAGAACCAGGGCCGGTCCCCGTCGAAGCCGACGGTGGTCAGGCCGATCCGCTGGTCGCTGGGCAGGTCGGGGGAGGCGTTCATGCGCTGGACGACAGCGTCAACCGATAGGATCCCGGGTCCGTGTCCGGCGACGGACAGGTCGGTGACGGCCTGCTCCAGCAGCCTGGGGAAAAGGCTGGCGTGCGCCTGCTGGTGCGGCTGGGCGGAGGAGACGACGACCAGGCCCGACCCTGGCTTCCGACCCCAGCTGGCGCCCAGGCTCTCAAGCGCGGCGGCGGCCAGCTGGTTGCCGCCCCGGCCGATGTAGCAGGCGTCCAGCAGCAGCATCACCCGGCGAAGCCGCGTCTGCTCCAGCATCGCGTCAGCAAGATGCGCTGTGCGCAGTGAGGTGTAGGCCAGGTCGTCGGGGTCGATGTCGGCGGTGAGCAGGACGTGCTTCTCGCCGTACTCGAGGATCTCGCCGTGGCAGGACAGGTACAGGGTCAGCAGGTCGTCCTCGTGCCGGTGATCCGCCGAGCAGAACGCGTGGAGAGCGTCGGTGAGCTGATGTTTGGTGGGGTTGAGCGGCAGCGGGTCGTGGAGGCGGTAGCCGAGCTGTCGGGGTGAACAGGTCGACGACCCGGTCGCGGGCCTCGACCAGGCCGGGTCGGTTCCAGGCCCGGTTCTTCGGGTAGTCGGCGACCACCGCGGCGTTCAGGTACGTGCGCGGCCCGTCCACTGCTCTGGCGGCACTGCTCACGCGAGGCCCTCGGCGATCGCCCGCCCGCACAGTTCGTCCGTGAGGTAGGAGGTCGCGTCGTGGGCGTGCGCGCCGTTGGACACCGTCGCCGAGTGCACCCGCTCCCCGAAGACCGGCCGCAGGTCCTTCACCAGCGCAACCACGTCGCCGAGGTCGGCCAGGTTCGTCCACTCCAGCTGGTCGCCGCCCGGCCAGGCCCCGCGCACCGCCTTGCCGTCCCGGACCGGGGCGGGTTGGAGGCGGCTGACGACCAGGTTCGGGATGCCCAGCGGGGAGCCGATCGTCACCAGCGCCCGCACCTGGTGGCCGGGCAGTGCGCACAGGGCCTCGTAGGCGACCACCGAGCCGAGCGAGTGCGCCACCACCACCCGGGTGTCCTCCCCGATCTGGGCGATCACTCGGGCGTGGGACTGGTCTCGCAGCTGCTAGTCGGTCAGGTAGGCGCGAACCTGCTTCAGGTCTGCGACCATCGCCCGCAGTGCCAGGTCGGCGAAGAACTTCGACCCCGACAGGGCTCGCAGGCCTGCCTGCACCGATCGCGGCGTCGCACCAGAACATCGCCCGCGTCCGGCGCCACCACCCCCGGGTCCGTCTCCGCCGCCGCCTGCCACCAGGCCGCGAGCAGGTCCTCGCCACCGCCGACCGGCTCCAGCGACTGCTGCGCCCGGGGCGGCGTCGAACAAGGCGGTCCGGCAGGCGCTCGGCGATCTCGCGTTGCACGGCCTGGTCGCCTCGGACGGCAACACCGGGGACCGGCACAAGACGTGGCGGCTGGAGGGCGCGGCCGGGTTGGACGCGGCCGCCGCCGTGCTTGGGATGGTCCGGTCGGAGATGGGCGGCCCGGGGCGCGGGTCGCTCCGGCGCCCAGCATGCGATGGCGGTCAACGAGACGATCGCCGCGTTCGTCCTCGGCGGCAGCGCGTCCGGGGCCGCGGGCGGGGTGGGCACGGTGTGCTCCTGGTCGACCCGAGACCGAGTTCTTGCTGCCGGGTGCAGGCGCAAGGTGCGTCCAGACGGTGTGTGGCAGGCCCCGGAGATCGGGGTGCCGGTGTTGATGGTCGAGGTCGACCGTTCCACCATGGCGCCGGCCGACGTCGCCGCGAAGTTCCCCCGGTACCGCGAGCTGTTCCGCACGAAGGTGAAGAGCACCGACCCGGCCCTCGACGACCGGGAGCCGGCGGAGCGCACGGTGCATTGGTGGTGCCGTACCTGGCCCGGTCACACCCGCGCCGGATACCCGCCCGTCGCCCTGGTCGTCACCGGCGTCGGACCCGTCGCCCTGGCAGGCCGCCAGGCGGCCGTGGCGGACCTGTCGGCCGAGATCTGGGGCGGGCAGTGGTGGACCGTGCCCCAGGACGACAACGACGGCGACGGCTGGCGCGAGTACGACGACGCCGTGCCCATCATCGCGACCACCCTGGAGCACGGGGCGCCCGCCGACGTCGTCCGCGAACGCCCCGCCGAAACGGCCAGCTGACCGCGCCTCACCTGCGCCACCGGCCGTGCTGCGGCCAACCGGGCACCGCAGTCCCTCAGGGGCCCTCAGCCTGGCCCCGATCCGCCGTCCTGGGGCGGCTTGACATCACCGGATGCCGCGATCACACCGCCGTAGCCGATCTCGCGCGGGTCCAGCGTCTTTCGGCTCCCACCGGAAAAGGCGGACAGACCGTCCTCCGCGAGATCCGGCGCAGCACCAGCGGACAAGTCGCCGTTCCCAGACATTGCGACGGCGACTGCACGGCCTTCCTTGCCGAGCGAATCCGACATCGGGGCGACAGTAGCGAAGAGTTCGTCAGGGAGCTCGATGATCAATCGCATGGCGCACTCCTCCTCAGGCGACTATCGCGTAGCGGGCCTCGAACTGCACCGAAGAACCGGTCAGATTCCTGATGGTGATCCAGTAGGTGACATGGGAATCGTCGGCTCGCTCGATCGCCAGGTCCCAGTCGATCTGCGCGGCGCCGGCGCGAGCGCTGTCGGGCACCACCTCCCACAAGACGTGTTGCGGTGCAGACCAGTTGAAGGTGAACCATCGCTGGGTCTCGTTGGGGTTTAGCGTGCCGCGGAATTGCACTCCAGTGATCACAACGTCCTCCTTGTCGAGATGTGGGGGAGCCGGGCCGGCGGACGGCTCACGTCCGGCCCAGTACGCAGTAGCGCCCTTCGAAGTCCACGCTCTGGTCGGTCAGGTTGGTGACCGTGATCCAGTAGGTGAGGTAGTTCCCGGAGGGGCGCTCGATCGCCACCTTCCAATGGAGCTGTGGAGCTCCCGGACGGGGCGCAATGGGCAGCATCCGCCACTCGACCCGTTCCCATTCGGGCCAGTTGAACGTGAACCAGCGTTGGGAGGAACGTGCGGCGACGGTGCCGGTCCACTGGACGCCGACACGCGGATAGCTCCGCGTCGGCCACCCGGGGACGAGGCATTGACCGGCCTGGTTCGACCAGTACGACTGCACGGACACCCCGTCGAGCGTGGACGTCGCCGAGCAGACGTCGCCGATCTCGCACCAGCCTCCCTGGCTGCACGTTCCTGCGACACCGAGGAACGCGCTCCCCTCGGGGTCGGTCGCAGACTCGACCAGCTCGTGGCTGATGATCGTAGTGATTCGGGACAGGCTGCCCGAGTTGGTGATCCAGGCGAAGTGAATCCGCTGGCCTGACCGGATGTAATACGTGTGCTCTCCGATGAAGTTGCTGTTACTGGCATTGACGCCGGTCGGCATCATCACGCAGTAGAGCGTTTGGTTGTCGACATCCGTGGCCGGCACCGTGCCCGCAGTGATCTGTGCGTCGATGAAGTTCGAGACCTGAACGTCCGTGAAGTTGTTCGGCGGGTTGGACGACGTGATCACGGTCGATCCGCGGACGAAGCCGCGTCCGATCCCGCGGTACTGGGCCAACCCCGCCATGTAGGGGCCGACTGTCATGGTCTGACACGCAGCGGTGATCTGGGCGGAAGTCGGGATGGGCGCAGGGGTGGCCGTCCAGGCGGTCCCCCAGTAGATGAGGAACAGCTGTGTGACCTGAAGGACCGTTCCACCGTTGTCGACGAACTTGTCCGCGCCGCCAGCGCCACCCGCGCGCAGGCCGAGCGGCATCGGTTCGACGACGCGCACCGCGTCGACTAGCTTTCTGTCGACGACTCCACCCTCCGGGGCGACCGTGAGCTGCTCGGCGGCCTCCCGATCGGGTCGTACGGGTGCTTCCGTTGCCATGGTTTCCTCCCTCGATCGTCCGAGATGGGGCCGTTCGCCCCCGCTTGGGTCCCAGACTCCGGCACGAGTGAAGGAGCATCTCCACCATGCCTGGACAGCCGTGGGAGCTCGGAAGAGATCACGTGCTGCCCGGCGGGGCACGGCCCGAAGTGTCTGTGCTCAGTTCCAGCTTCCGCTTTCCGCTTGGCGGCGGCAAGGTGCCTGGGCAGCGACCGCACCCTGCGAGCTGAGCGGTGCTGGGCGTTCCCTGCGCCTCATGTGACCCTGCGTGACCCCCGCATTCGGCCTGCCCCGTCTGCGTGTTCGCATACTGCGGTGCCGCCCGGGAACAGAGACGGGGGGGCCCGGGAGAGTGGTGGGCGCGATTGCGCAGAGTGCCGCGACCGACATCGACGTCTCCCCGAGCACCCCCGTCACCGGCCGCGCGATCGAGGTGCCGACCCACGACGTCGCTGCGACGCCGACCGTGACCAACAACCTTCCAGGACTACCTCGACCGGCAGAGCATTCCGCGCCTGGCCACGGTGAGCGCGTCCGCCGCTCGCGTGCCTTACGCCGTGACGGCGCAGACGGAGGTGGCCCTGGCACTGGCCGACGGCGTCGGCGTCCTGCTGCTGCGCGGCGCGGCGCCGTCCGGTCCGTTGCGCGAGCGGCTGGCCACGGTGGCGCGGCGCAGCGGGTGCGCGGTGGTGGTCGCGGGTGAGTGGCCGGGGGCGCGGGTGCGGCTGCGGGTGGAGTCGCGGGTGTGGAGCGGGCTGGGGGCGGGGCGGGGTCGGCTGCGGGCGCGGCGGATGGTCGTGGTGGCCGGCGGTCGTGGTGCGGCGGCGCGTGAGTGCCGTGTCGGGTTGTTGCTGCCGGACGAGCAGGGCGCGGTCCGTACGGCCGAGGCGCCGGCCGTGGTGTCCGAGGCGCCGGTGCAGCCGGTGACCGCTGGGCGCGGTTCGCTGGTGGTGGTCTGAGATGCCGGGCCGTGAGGGTGCTGGTCGGGTGGGTACCCGACTGGCCGGTGGTCGCAGTGCTCGGTGGCGAGCCGGAGCCGCAGCGGCTGGCGGCGGTCGTCGAACGCGGCCGGATCGTGGCGGCGACCGAGGGGGCCCGGACGGCGGGAGTGCGGCGGGCAGAAGGCGCGCTCGGCGCAGGCCCTGGTGGAGGGACTGGAGGTGTTCGAGCGTGACACCGACGCCGAGGCGACGGCGTTCGAGCCGGTCGCCGATGCGGTCGGCGCGTTGGCAGCGCACCTGGAGGTTGTGCGTCCGGGGCTGCTGGCGGGCGCGGCGGCGGGCGCGGCGCGTTTCCATGGCGGTGGGGACGTTCTGGCCGAGCGGATCGTGGATGCGGTCGAGGCGGTCGGTCACCCGTGCCGGGTCGGTGTCGCGGACGGGCTGTTCGCCGCGCAGCTGGCCGCGCGGATCGTCCCGGTGAGAGCGCCCGGTTCCTGGCCGCGCACCCGGTGGCCGAGCTCGGCGACGGCCGGCTGGCGGGCCTGCTGCTGCGGTTGGGGATCGTGACGCTCGGGCAGTTCGCGGTGCTGCCGCCCGGCAGCGTCGCGGACCGCTTCGGCGTCGGTGGGGTGGTGGCGCACCGGCTGGCACGTGGCCTTGAGGCGCGGCCGGTCGTGGCGCGGCCGCCGGGCACGGACCTGGCGGTGGAGGAGCGGTTCGAGCAGCCGTACACGCTGGCGCAGCCGCTGGTGTTCGCTGCCCGCGGCCTGGCGGAGCGGCTGCATGCGGGCCTGGCGGGGCGGGGCTGGCGTGCGAGCGGGTGGAGGTCGAGGTGGAGTGCGCCGACGGCACCACCGCCTCCCGGGCGTGGCGACACGAGGGCATGCTGTCGGTGGGGGCGGTGGCCGAGCGGGTCCGCTGGAAGCTGCAGGCCTGGCAGCAGCGCCCCGTGTTCGACGAGCGGGCGGGCGGGGTGGTGGCCCTGCGCCTGCTGCCCGACGGCCTGGTGCGCGACCCGGGCCGCCAGCTCTCCCTGGAAGACGGCGACCAGGAAGCCACCGCGCGGGCCGAGCGCGCGGTAGCCCGCGTGCAGGCGATCCTCGGTCACATGGCACCGGCCACCGCCGAACTCACCGGCGGCCGGGCCCCCGGTGACCGCGAGGTCCGCACCCCCTGGGGCGATGCCCACCAGGACCGCCGCGCGGACGGCCCCTGGCCCGGACAGCTGCCCGCGCCGTCCCCCACCCACGTGCCCGACACACCCCGGCCGGTGCGACTGCTGGACGCCGACGGCCACGACATCCAGGTCACCGTCCGCGCGGAGGTCAGCGGCGCCCCGGCGCGCCTCGTGCTGCCCGGCGACAGCCCGGAGGTGGCCGCCTGGGCCGGGCCCTGGCCTGAGCAGGAACGCTGGTGGAACCCCGAACAGGCGCGGCGCACCGCACGGATGCAGGTCGTCACCCACGACGGCCGGGCTTTACTGCTGGCCGTCACCGCCGGGCGCTGGCACGTCGAAGGCGACTACGACACGTGACCAGCACCCGGTAAGCCACCCATCGGACACCAAGCACGGAACGCCATCGTTATGGGCTTCACCGGCCACCCCCACACCCCCTGGAGCGAGCTGCACCGCCGCCTCGGCGGCACGCCCGCGGCCGACGGCGACCGCACCGTGGTGCCGTTCCCTGCCAAGACATCCGCCGCGAAGGACGCGGTCCCTCCCAAGCCGGCGGCCGCTGCCGGGCAGGCGTGGGCCGAGCTGCACGTCCACTCCTCCTACAGCTTCCTCGACGGCGCCGGCGACCCCGCGGACCTGGTCGCCGAAGCGGCCCGCCGCGGGGTCGAGACCATCGCCGTCACCGAACACGACGGCCTCTACGCCGCCCCCGCGCTCGCCACCGCAGCCCGCTCCGCAGGCCTGCGCACCGTGTTCGGTGCCGAGCTGACCCGGGAGGCCACCACCGCCCCCACCGGCGTCCCGGACCAGGATGGCGAGCACCTGCTCGTCCTCGCCCGCAGCCCCGAGGGCTACCGCCGCCTCGCCAAGACCATCGGCGACGCCCACCTCGCCGGCCAGGGCAAACGCCGCCCCCGCTACGACACCGACCGCCGCGCCGACACCCACAACAACCAGTGGGCCATCCTGACCGGCTGCCGTAAAGGCGCCGTACGCCGTGCCCTGGAGACCGAAGGACCGGTCGGCGCCGAGCGCGAGCTGCGCGCCCTGGCCGAGCGCTTCGGCTGCGAGAACGTGTACGTGGAGCTGACCGACCACCACCTGCCCGGCGACGACGACCGCAACACCGCCCTCGCCGCCCTCGCCCGTCGCACCGGACTCACCGTGGCCACCACCGCCGCCCACCACGCCTCCCCGGCCCAGGCCCGCCTGGCCCAGACCGTCGCCGCGCTGCGCCAGTCCCGCTCCCTGGCCGAAGCCGAGCCCTACCTCGCCGCGGCCGGCACCGCGCACCTGCGCTCCCCGGCCGAGATGGCCCACCGCCTCGCCCCGTGGCCGGGCGTTCAACAGAACACGGTCGACCTCGGCCGCGCCTGCGCCTTCGACTTCCGCGACCTCTCCCCGCAACTTCCCGGCTTCACCGTCCCCGACGGCCACACCGAGACCACCTGGCTGCGCCCTCTCCCTGCGCGGCGCCGACACGCGTTTCGCCCCCTCCAACACCAAAGCACACGATCAGATCGCTTACGAGCTACAGGTGATCGACCAGCTCGGCATGACGGCTACTTCCTCATCGTCCACGACATCGTCGACTTCTGCCGCCGCCAGGACATCTGGTGCCAGGGCCGCGGCTCGGCCGCCAACTCCGCCGTCTGCTACGCCCTCGGCATCACCAGCGTCGACCCCATTCACTACGGCCTGCTCTTCGAACGCTTCCTGTCACCCGAGCGGGACGGGCCACCCGACATCGACCTCGACATCGAGCACCGCCGCCGCGAGGAGGCCATCCAGTACGTCTACGAGCGCTACGGCCGCGACCACGCCGCCCAGGTCGCCAACATCATCACCTACCAGCCCCGCATGGCCATCCGCGACGCCGCCCGCGCCCTCGGCTACGCCCCCGGCGACCTCGACCGCTTCAGCCAGGAGACCGGCTGGCGCGACATGCCGCCCCCCGACGCCCCCGTCCCCGCCGACGTGCGCGACCTCGCCGCCCAACTGCGCGGCCTGCCCCGCCACCTCGGCATCCACTCCGGCGGCATGGTCCTCACCCGCGAACCCATCAGCGAGACCTGCCCCACCGAATGGGCCGCCATGCCCGGCCGCTCCGTCCTCCAGTGGGACAAAGAGGGCTGCGCCGAAGCCGGACTGGTCAAGATCGACCTGCTCGGGCTCGGCATGCTCTCCGCCCTCCACGACGCCTGCGACCTGATCGCCCAACACCACGGCCGGCGCCTCGACTTGGCCACCATCCCGCCGGACGACCCCGACATGTACGCGATGCTCTGCCGCGCCGACAGCGTCGGGCTGTTCCAGGTCGAATCCCGTGCGCAGGCCTCGGCCCTGCCCCGGCTCAGACCCCGCCGCTTCTACGACCTCGTGGTCCAGGTCGCCCTTATCCGACCCGGCCCGATCCAGGGCGGATCCGTCCACCGCTACAGGAGGGCCTGAAACAGCCGCATGCCGTCCTCGCCGACCCTGAGCGCGTACTGCTCGCGCTCCTTGGTCTCCCTGGGCAGCCGGTCATAGCGAACCGGCCGACCGTAACGTCGGGCCCACTCGTCTGTGACCAGGGCGGACACCCATTCCTCGTCGTCGGCGGCCAGCTCCTCCAGGGCCGCCCGCAGGGTTTCCCCGACGAGCTCGATCCGGTCAAGGCGCCGCACTGCCGCCAGGACGTGCGTGGAATCGGTCTGCTGCCTCCCGCGCCGCTTGACCAGCCCAGCCTCCACCAGACGCTCGACCATCACCGCCAGAAGCCGGTCTGCCCGATCGCCCTCGGCCATCCGGTCACGGAACTCGCTCAGCACCGAGAAATCGAAGCCCGCATCGTCCAACTCCAGCCCCAGACAGTAATTTCCAGTCCAGACGACACCTGACAGCCTCGGCAGCCTGCCGGTCGGTGAGATTCTCCGAGTACTGCAGCACCGACACCAGCGCCAGACGAGCCGGCGACAATCCACGACGCCCGTCAGGGGGATACCACTCCTCGAACTCCCCATCCGTGAACAGACCCTCCAGGTGATCCCGCACCCACATCGCCGCCGTGCCCCGCGGATTGCCCGCCCGAGCCATCCGCACGGTCAACGACGGGATCTCCCGCCCGGACCAGGAACCCATCGCCACCGCAGCCCGCCCCCATTGAACAGCCAGACCCTCCAGGTCAGGACAGCAGGAGACATGGCCAACGGCCGAAAAAGCCGGGATCCTCACCCTCTTCGGTGAAGATCCCGGCAGCATTCGTCTCTATCCGGCTCTCAGCCAGCCCAGCCCTCGGCATTCGAGTACGACTCGAAGGAGTAGCGCGTATCGCGGCCCCACTCCTCGCCGGTGATGCGTTCATACGCACGGTCCGGCGCGAAGAGCAGGCTCTCGGCCCAGATGTGGTCGATGACGAACGGGGTGAAGGCGGAAGCGTCCTGCAGCACTCTGTCGAATACCGCTCGGCCGGCGGCGACGACCGCGGCGCGCGTGTAGAGGAAGGCGTCCCCCGACAGGACTTGTCCGTACTCCTTGCGGTCCAGTTGGTAGAGCGCCCTGGACAGTTGTTCCGCGAAGCCCGTGACCAGCGACAACGAGGACCGGGCGAGGCGCTCAGTGATGTTGGCGGCGAGCAGTTCGGCCTCAGAGTCAGGTCCTGCGGGCCTGCAGTCTTCGATGAGCTGCCAGAAGGTGTCTTCGTTCACGGTGCGAGCATGACGCAGCGGACAGACACTCTCGACCACCGAGCTATCTGGGTGCTGCTGTGAGACCGATGAAGATCACCAACAGCATCCGCTCGCCAGAGCCAGATCCCACTGTCCCTTGACAGGCGAACACGCCCTCCGGTTCCAGTAGCGCGGCCGCTCTTGACCACCGACCCTCCGGGCGTGTCCAGTGCAGGGCACGGGTTGCTCGTTACGCTCGGCCACTCGCCGCAGATGGTGTGGTGGGGCCCGCGGTTGGTGCCGGGCCCCACGGTGTCACGCCGTCGGCGTGGAGGCGGCAATGCCGACGGTGACGGCGACATCAGTGGTCGTCGTGATGGCAGTGCTCGCCGCGTTTGACGGTAGTGGGGTCGGTGGCGGTGTGGGCGGTGGGGTCGCCGCCTCCCGTCACCGTGGCCCGGTTGGTGACCTGGTGGTGTTCGTCGCAGTCGCAGGAGACCGTGACGTACAGGGTGATGGGCGGATAGCTGCTCCCGGCGGCCAGGACGTCGCTGCGGGTGCAGGTGAGGATGTCGCGGGTACAGGTCCAGCCAGGGCCGCTGATGTCACGCGCCCTCAGTCCCGAGGGCAGGGTGTCGTAGACGGTGACGGTGGTGCCATCGGTCGCGCCGGGCCCGTTGTTGTCGACGGTGATGGTGTAGGTACCCTGCCGGCCCTGGACGAACTTTCCGGTGTGGGACTTGGTGATGGCCAGGGTGGGGGTGACCACCGTATAGGAGATGATCACCTGGCCGTTGTTGTTCGCCGTCCCGATCGTCGAGGCCGCATAGGTCGTCCCGGTGCCTGACGGCGCGGCGAAACTGCTGCCACCGCCACCACCGCCACCACCCGCGCGGCCGAGACCGCTGGTACCGGGAGTGGCAGCGCCGCCCCCGCCGCCGCCGAAGTACCCTCCGCCGCCGCCTCCCCCGGCCCCGGCGGCCACGCAGTTGCCGCCGGTGTTGTTGCCGCCGGAGCCGCCGGCCCCGACCGTGGTACCGGTGAAGCCGCTTCCCGGGTCCCCCGCGGCCGGCGTGCAGCCTCCCGTGGGGGCGGCAGCCGCTCCGCCTGCACCGCCGGTCGTCGTGCTGGTGCTGCCGCCTTGCCCGCCGGATCCGGGCGAGCCACCACCGTCGGATGCTCCGGTGGCGCCGGCGGTTGCGTCCGGTGTGCCACCGTTGCCCCCGTTCCCGCCCGCGATCGTGCCGGCAAACGGGGCACCGCCGCTGGCGCCGCCGCCGCCGGCAACGACGAGGAGGCTGCTGCCGGTGCTGACGCTGGACGCCCCGCCTCCTCCGGGACCGTGCCGGAACTGCCCCGTGGGCTGGCTCGAGGTGCCACCTGGGGCGCCGCCGTTGTATCCGCCGGCACCGCTTGCATTGCAACCGGCGCTCCCGGTTCCGCCGACGTTGACGGTGTAGGTCGTCGGGGCCGTGGTTACCGGCAGTGTGGTGACGATGCGCGCCCCCGTCCCCCCGGTCCCGGTGAAGCCGCAGGGGGTGCCGGTGTTGTCGGCGCCGCCGGCGCCGTCGGCGGTGATGGTGACGACCGCGTTCGCCGGGACGGTGAGGGTCTGCGGGGTGCCGGTGAAGCCGAAGGTGGACGACGGGTCAGCCTCTCGTGCCCGCGCCGGGACGGTGGTCGGCTTGGCCCCGGCCGGTGTGGCGGTCGCGGGGGCCGCTGCGGTGCCGGACAGCGCCACACACAGTCCCGCTACGGCCCCTGCGCGTCTCCACTGCTGACGAGTGCCGACGCGCGCGCGGGCTCGGCCTTGTCCCATCCCCGCGCCGGTGGGGAGTTGTTTGGAAGTGTGATGTCTGATCACCGATGTCTCCAGATGTTCTGGCTTGGCGTGAGGCGTCTTTCCGCCGTGGGGCAGTGGTGGGGCACACACCCCATCACTCACTTAATGTAATTAATAGCGAACGATAGGTGATGAAACAGGAAGAGCCGGGCGACCGCCCCGCGCGTCGGCTGGGCGGTCAGGGGCTGATCTTCTGACCCCTGCAAGCAGCAGAGCGCGCCCCGTAGTGCTTCGAAATGGCTTCACCGGTTGTGATCTGGGGCTTCGTCGAATGGTCAGCTTGCTCGGTGGTACTCGTTGATGAGGCCCGTGACGGCTTGTCGGCGTTCGATCCGGGCTGTCGGGATGGGGATGACGTTCGGGGCATCGAGCGGTGCGAGCCGGCTTCGTCCCCGGTGGGGTCGATGGCCGCGTCGAAGGCGGCGGTGGACTTCGCGTCCAGGTCCCGGATCAGGTGGCTGAAACCGGCCGCGCGCTCGCCCAGCTGCCACAACAGATGGCGGACTTGCTGAGTGGCCCAGGCAGCGGTCGGATGGTCGGTGACGCCGAGGATGTGGGCGGTGCGGGTGCGGACCTCCATGACGAACAGGACATACAGCCGCTGCAGCGTGATGGTGTCGAGGTGGAAGAAGTCGGTAGCGAGTAGACCGCTGGCCTGGGTCTTGAGGAAGGCGGCCCACTCCCGGTGCGCCGTGTGCCGTCGCGGTGCGGGGCCGAGGCCGGCGGCGCGCAGAACGCGGCGGACGGTGGCCGCACTGACCTTGTGGCCGAGCCGCCGTAGCTCCCCGTGCACGCGCCGGAATCCCCACCGGGGGTTCTCGGTGCCGAGCCGCACGATCAGATCGCGCAGCTCATCAGGGAAATGCGGGCGGCCCGGAGCGGGCGGCTGGGTCCACTTCTACGGACCGCTCCTGGCCCGCGCCTATCTCCTGGCCGCCGACACCCTGGACGCCGACGGACAGCCCGAAGCCGCCCCCGAATACCGCCGCCGCGCCGCCAACACCCACGTAGACGGCAACGGAAGGGCCGGCGGGTAAGCCCGGAGCAGCTGAATCCAATGCAGTGGGTGACGGTGGGGGAGATCAGACCGAACTGACGCCGCGTTGGCCGATCACCTGGCACCGCACCTACGCCGCCACCCGGCCGTGGCAGCAAGCCTGGTCGACTGGGCGCAGCTGCTGGCGGACACGGTGTACGAGGGTGAGCAGCTCAGCCGGTGGGTGCAGGCGCAGCGGGCCGTCTGGCCGGAACACGGACTGGCTGGCGTGGCTGGAGGGTGGGGTGCCGCTCGACGGATAGGTGCGTCTGGCGAGACGCCACGTATCGTCTTGACGTGATCGACTTGTTTGGGAAGCATGGTCCGCGAGGCGAGACGAGACGGTACGTCGCGAGACGGGCTGCTCAGGGCCTGCCGGACGCACTGCTGCCGGTCGGATCGAGCACCTGGTGCTCGCCCACCCGCCGACCGCGGGTCTCGGACACCAGCGCCTCCCGGCCGTCGGCCTGCCAGGCGGCCCACCAGTCGGTCACCGACTCCACAGTGACGCCGAGCAGTTCGGCCACCTCGCGCCGGTCCCAGCCCGCCCGAAGCGCCGCAACGGCCCGCATCCGCAGAGCTTCCTGAGCCTTCGGCGACAGGCGTCGCGCGTCCCCCACCAGATCCGTCACGCCCGGATCAACGAGCGCGGAACCTTACCGTTTCGGGTCAATGAGCTCTTTCAGCGTTGCGGCTCCAGGGTGAGGACGGCTTTGGCTGCTGACGTAAGCCAGTTCGGGCTGCAGCGGGCATGGCGGAAGATCCGCCATCGCTTGAGTGTCGCCACGCCTCGTTCGACGGGATAGCGGAACCGGGCGTGGGCCCGGTTGAGCGATCTCTGACCGGCGGTGAGCTCCATGCCGGGCTTCCGCCTGGCCGGGACGGCGAACGTCCCGCCGGTGCCGGTGTAGGCGAGGTCGGCCAGGGCGGGAATGCGGAGCCGGACGCAGGTCGTCACGATGCGGTGGGTCCGGGCGGCGGTCAGGTCATGAGTGCGGCCCGGCAGCGCCCGCGAGACCCACACGAGTCCGCCGTCGGGACCTGTGATGACCTGGTGGTTCACGCCGTGGCGACGGTGCTTTCCCGAGTAGTCGGCGCGGCCGTCGCCGACACGGTCGCACTCGGCGAGGGTGCCGTCGACCAGGACGTACTCGGGGTCGGCTTCACGCAGGGCCCGGGTCAGGCCGGGCGCAGGGCGGGCAAGGAGGTCGGTGACGGCACGGACGTAGGCGTGGGCGGTGCCGACGCTGATCCTGAAGCCGGCCGCGATCTGGGCGAGGGTGTCGTGCTTGCGCAGATAGACCAGCGCAACGATGGCTCGCTGCGAGGGCCGAAGCTTGCATCGACGGTCACCCTCCCGGGTGACGATGAGCATGGTGACCCACTCGACGAGGGCGTGCGGCAGGTCCAGTGAGGCAGGATAGGTGACCAACGGGGCTCTCCGGCGGAACAGTTGAGACTTCAGACATCTCTCTCAACCGCCCGAGAGCCTCGTTCGTCATGCCCTCGCGCCGACAGCACCGCCGTCACCCGATCGGTGGCCGCTCTGAAAAGGCTCACTGCGTACGGCAGACGGAATAGAGTTGATCAGGACCCTGGCCCAGCGGCTGCTCGCCCTCGGTCCCGCCGCCTACGCCACCCGGAAGGCCCTCGGCCGCGCCTGAGCATTCGTTGGAATTCGCAGGAAACAGCCGCCCTCACGCCGCAACTCCGACCGCCGGGCCGTGTCGATCGTATAGAGAACTTTTGCAGTGCCGCATACTCGCTCCGCAAAAGCTCGATATCCAAGCAAAATGCCCACCCCGAGCCCCGCGGAGGACACATGACCACGCCCCAGAACAACCCCGCCGACGATCCGGTCGTCGCGGCGCCGACCTACCTGGCGGAAATCCGCCACTACTTCCGGCCCGAGGACGTGGAACACATGGCCGCCAAGGGCATCGATCTCGGCACCTACGACGGAGTGAAGAACAACGCCGGGGCGATCTTCACCCACACCGCTCCCCCCACGGCGGACATGCCCCCGGATACGGCCGGCAAGTGGAGCGCCAACCGCTCGCAGACGTTCAAGAACTGGATCCTCAACGGCTTCCCGATCGGTACGGCAACGCCCCCTGCCACGGAGCCGCCGTCCGGGGCGGCGCCGACCCGGCTGCGCAAGGACGTCACCACCCTGACCGACGCCGAATTCGCCCTCCTGACAACGGCGTTCGAGGGAGTCATGGCCCGCGCAACCACGGCAGCGGACGGCTACTTCGTGCTGGCCGGGCAGCACGGCCTCCCGGGAGCCTGGTGCCTGCACCACGAGAACCGCTTCAACCCCTGGCATCGCCAGTACCTGATCGAGTTCGAGGACGCGCTGCGCTCCGTCCCGGGCTGCCAGGACGTGACGCTCCCGTACTGGGACATCTCGACCCCGCTGCCGGACCGTCTGCAGCACCCGCCGTTCGACAAGTACGTCCTGCCGGCCGACCCCGGCGCCACCGCGCACCCGCCCGTTCACGGGTACTTCCCGTACACGACCGAGCGCTACTCGGTCGCCGGCATCACGGAGCGCGTCCAACGGTTCAATGTCCTCGGCGAAATCACCACCTCGCTGGCGCAGTCGCTGTGGGGTGCGTACAACACCAACGGCTACCAGGACTTCTCGATCCAGGCCCACGACGCCGGCCACGGATCGATCGGGCCGACGATGCACGACCAGAACGTCTCGGCCTTCGACCCGGTGTTCTGGTTCTTCCACTGCAACATCGACCGGCTCTGGCTGAGCTGGCAGACGAACACCAACGCGACGACGCTGGCCGGGTTCCGCACCACGCTGGCAGGGCAGGACGACACCTGGCTGCAACCCGCCCCCTCCGTGTTCACCGAGCTGAAGCCCTTCCTCCAGGTCGCCCAGCAGACCATCGTCACCGACGTCACGTACGACCGCCTGGAACTCATCAGCCACGCGAAGGGCGACATGGAGAACCTCTCCGGCAGCATCGACGCCGCCCGCACCTTCGCGTTCCGGAGCTCCGACCCGGTCTCGGTGCGGGTCAAGGGGATCGACCGGCTGAACATCCCGGGGTCGTTCAGCGTGACCCTGCTCGCCGACGGCGAGCCGATCGCGGCACGGTTCTTCTTCCAGCCGAACAACCCGCAGGGCTGTGAGACGTGCAAGAAGAACGGCATCATCAACCTCGACTTCCGGATGTCCCAGGACGAGATCCTCGACAAGGCACTGTCCGTCCGGATCGACGTGCCGGGGCACGGCGAGGAGATCGGCACGGCCTTCCCGCTCTCGCAGGCGGGCAACCCGACGATCAACGCCCGGCTGCTGGTCGGCGAAGCGTAAGGCGGGGACGGCGGCCTGGCCGTCCGGGGCATCGGGTGCGGGCGGGTCGGTTGGGCGGCTGCTCACGGCGCTCCCCTTCGCTGTCTGCAGTGCGGCTGCTGACTGCTGACTGCTGACTGCTCTGCATACCGCACGGCGCCGACAAGTCGATCACCACCGGTCCCGCCCTCAGCCCCAGCACCGGCCCCTGCACCGCCGCCGCCGACCGGCCCGCCGCATGGCCGCCCGGCACCACCTGGAACGCCCGGTGGTCCGGACGCGGCGCGAGCCCCGGGCACCCTCCCCTGGGGGCCGGGGGGCAGCACGGGGGTTGGGCGCAGGGCAGGAGCGGCCCGGAGCGAGACCCCGAGTAAGCCGCGCTAGTACTCCAGTGCGACTTCGCGATCTACGTGCCTGAGGGGACGGAGAGTCGCCGCCGGTAGTGGCTGCGACGTGCCGAAGCTTGGTGGCTTGTGCGCCAGTTCGACCAGTGCAGGAGCGCGTTCAGGGACGTGACCGGTGGGCTGAACAGCGCGCCGATCAAGCGGCGGATCTCCGGGATGCTCAGGTCGACCGGCTCTCCGCTTCGGGTGGGACGGTTCGGATCCGCGCGCCAGGTCGGCCTCGCGACGTCGGCTGCCACGGCGAGGAACGCGAGGGCGAGCATGGCCAGGGTGACGTGCCGGTGCCAGGCGGTCCAGTTGCGGACCTGGTAGTGGTCCAGGCCGACCTGGCACTTGGCCGCCTGGAAGCACTCTTCGATGCACCAGCGGGTGCCGGCGACGCGTACGAGCTCCGACAGCGGCACGATTCGGGGCGCCCAGCACAGGCAGAAGGCGAGCTCGTCAGTGGTGGGATTGCCGCGAACCAGCAGGTGGCGGTGCTCATCGGTGCCGATGTGCACCCAGGCCCAGTCGTAGTAGCGGGGCCCCTTTGCCCCGGGGCCGGCACTCTGCCGGTGCCAGGCCGAAGCGGGCAGGCGACCGGCGACCTCGTCCGCGCGGACCGCGGTGCGACCCTGATTGATCCGCACCCTGGTCGCGCAAGAGATCGCCAACACGTAGCCCACCTCGCGGACTTCCAGCGCGGCCCGCAGGCCGGGGTCGTGGCCGTAGGCCTCGTCGCCGGTCACCCACGACGTGCTCACTCCGGCGTCCAGCGCCTGCTCGATCATCTGCAGGGCGAGACGGGGCTTGGTCGTGAAGACGACGTCCTCGGGCACGCCGGCCCGGCGGCGCCGTTCGGTGTCCCGGCTCCAGGTGTGTTCGGGCAGGTAGAGCCGGCGACCGATCAGCGCCCGTCCCCTGCTGGAGGCGTAAGCGAGGAAGACGCGCACCTGGCCTGTTCTCGATCCGCCCGGCGGTGCCGGTGTACTGCCGCTGGACGCCTGCCGAACCACGACCCTTCTTGAGGAAGCCTCTCTCGTCCACGATCAGAACACCGTCACCAGTGCCGAGATGGTCCACGACGTAGCGGCGAACCTCGTCGCGTACCACGGTGGCTTCGTTCACGTGAAGTACTGAATTTGAATGCGTGATGTCGGCCTGAGGGTGATCAGCCGTCCATGATCAGGCCGGTGGTGGCAAGGCATCCGTCGATCAGGTGGGGGCGGTACTGGATCTTCTTCAGGCTGCGCCTGACGGCCCGGGCAAGCTGGTCGAGGTCGGCGGCGGCAAGGTTGCCGATGGTGCGCTTGACCAGCGACCAGATGCCCTCCTGCGGATTGAGGTCGGGTGCGTACGACGGGAGCTGGAAGACGGTCAGCCAGTCCTTGCTCGCCTGGACGAACTCCTGCATCGGCGGCATCAGGTGGGCACGGAGGTTGTCCCACACGAGCACGATCGGGCCGCCGAGCTGAATGTGTGCGCGGATCAGCAGGTCCCGGTAGTCCTGCCAGGTCAGGCCCTTCTTCTCGCCCTTGCGACCGTGGTAGACGTGGAAGCTGTAGAACATCCGGGA